>DIZC01000068.1 GCA_002429315.1 Alphaproteobacteria bacterium UBA6038 | reverse complement strand
TGTATAAGAGACAGGAACTATCCGCTGCCGCTGTTCGGCTGCGTCATGGCCATCGGCACCAGCGTCGCCCTCAATCTCGGGCTTGCGGTGCGCTACCCGGCGGCGCACCGCCTCACCAATCGCGAGGCCACGGCCTATCTGGCCTACGACGTCCTGCAGCTCGCCGCGCTGCTCTATTTCACCGGCGGGATCCAGAATCCCTTTGCGCTCATGTTCATCGCGCCGGTGGTGATCGGCGCCGCCACACTCAATTTCGGCAACACCTTCGTGCTTGCGTTCCTCGCCTTCATCTCGATTAGCGTGATTGCGGTGGTGCACAAGCCGTTGCCCTGGGCGCCGGGCGAACATCTGATCCTCCCGCCGCTCTACCAGGTGGGCATCTGGGCCTCGCTGGTGATAGGCATCGGCTTCACGTCCATTTACGCGTGGCGCATCGCCAGCGAAGCGGCCCGCATGTCGGCCGGCCTCGCGGCGACGCAGCTGGCGCTCGCGCGTGAGCACCGCATGGCGTCGATCGGGGCTTTGGCGACCGCCGCGGCCCATGAGCTTGGCACGCCCCTCGGCACCATCGCGGTTGTCTCGCGCGAGCTGGAGCGCGCGTTTGCGCCGGGCTCGCCGGAAGCCGAAGACGTGCGCCTGCTGCGATCGCAGGCCGAGCGCTGCCGCGGGATCCTCACCAAGCTGGCGCGTCCCGAAGAAAGCATGATCGGCGCCATGCAGCGCCTGCCGCTGGGCGCCTTGCTGGACGACTTCGCCAACGAATATCGCGGCGGTGACATCGCCATCGCGCTCGAAATTCCGCAGGCCTCGGCGAAGGGCGCCGAACCCAAAGTTTGGCGCGCGCCGGCCCTGCTGCATGGCCTTGGCAACGTCATCGCCAATGCCGCCGATTTCGCAACATCCACCGTGCGGATCCGCGCGGAATGGGACGTCAAGGCGCTTCGGATTTCGGTCGAGGACGACGGGCCGGGATTTGCCCCCGACATCATCGAACGGATCGGCGAGCCCTATGTCACCTCCCGCCCCGGCACTTACGCCGTCGCCGAGACGGAGCTGGAGCCGGCCAACGTGCTGGCCGGACAGCAGGGCATGGGTCTGGGCTTCTTCATCGCGAAAACCCTGATCGAGCAGACCGGAGGCAGCCTGCGTGCGGCCAATCTGGAAGGTGGGGGCGCGCGAGTGACCGCCCGCTGGCCACGCGGAGCCATCGATGGCGAAACCCCGCCCGGCCCGGCGGCCTGATTCACTGCAACGACCTTGTTTGGCGCGCGGGAAATCTGTATCGCCAGCCGCAAGGATTCCAACATGCCCAGCAAAGATAGCTCCGAGGAGCGCACGCTCCTCATTGTCGAAGATGACCGTCCCTTCCGCGAACGCCTGGCCCGCGCCATGGAAGCGCGCGGGTTCACGGTTTCAATTGCGGAAACGGTGGCGCAAGGCAATGCCCGCGCCAAGGACTCGCCGCCCGCCTTCGCGGTGATCGACCTCAAACTGGAAGACGGCAACGGACTCGATGTCGTTGAGACGCTGCACAATGTGCGGCCGGATGCGCGCGTGGTGGTGCTGACCGGGTTTGGCAACATCGCGACGGCAGTCGCCGCGGTGAAGTATGGCGCGATCGATTATCTTCCGAAACCGGCGGACGCCGACGATATCCTCGCTGCCCTGGTGGCCTCGCCGGGCAACAAGCCCAAGCCGCCGGAAAATCCCATGTCGGCCGATCGCGTCCGCTGGGAGCACATCCAGCGGGTGTACGAACTCTGCGGTCACAACGTTTCGGAGACCGCGCGGCGGCTCAACATGCATCGCCGCACTCTGCAGCGCATTCTCGCCAAGCGCAGCCCGCGCTAAAGGCGCACGCGTGAGCAAGATCGGTTCGCGCCAGTTCCGTTGGCTTGCGCTCAAGGCGGCGACAGCCGTCGCCCCGCCGCTGAAGCGCCGCTATCCGTTCTACGAACGGGTTGTGCCGCTCACGCAAACCGGCGAGACGCAGGTCGTGACGGAACGGCAGCCGCTGCCGCTCACGTCTGCCGAAGCCGCGTATGCGAAACAGCTCGATCAGCCGCTGCCCGAGACGGTGGAGCGGTCGATCGCGCTGGTGCGCCTCCAGGGAGCAACCGTTCTCGGCAGCACCGGCGCGGTCATCGACGAGGAGCGCGGCGTTCTGTATCAATCGCGCTACACCGCGGACCGTTATGGGCCCCACGCCACATTTCACGATTTCATCGATGTGCCGTCGGCGCGTGTGAGCAAGTCCGCGGCAAATTATTTCAGCATGGTCAGCGAGTATCGCGGTCATCGCCACTTCTTTCATTTCCTGTTCGACCGGCTGCCGAGAATTCATTACCTGCTGTCGCGTTTCGGTTGGGGGGACACGCCTTTCGTCGTGCTGACCAATGAGCATCCGCCGGAATTTCAGCGCGACATCTACCGCTTTCTGGAAGCGCGGCACCCGAACCTCACCTTCGTCGCGGTGCCGGAGCGCGAGCGCTGGCACCTGCCCGCCCTCTATCTCATCGACGACATGCAGCCGGTGCGGCGGACGTTTCTGCCGCCGGACACGGTGGAGTTCCTGCGCGAACTGGTGTTCGGCGGCTACGGGCTTTCGCCCGGCCCAGCAACCCGGCGCCTTTTCATCAACCGCTCGGACACGCGCAAGCGGAGCATCCTCAACGAGGCGGAGATTTGGCCGAGCTTTGCGGCGCGGAGTTTCGAGAGCATCGCCGCCGAACGGCTCCCGTTTCGCGAGCAGGTGGCGCTGTTTGCGCAAGCCGAAATGGTCGCCGGGCCGCATGGGGCCGGCTTCTCCAATCTGCTGTTTGCACCGCATGGAACCAAGGTGCTGGAAATCACCAATCTGGAGCGCGTAAAATCGGTCTATTTGCTGCTGACCAAAGCGCTCGGCCAACACTATGTGCCGGTGATCGGCGGCAAAGGACGCCGCGACGAATGGTTTCGGGTCGACCCGCAACAGGTGGAAGCGGGCCTCCAGAAGTTGGAAGAAACTTAGGCTTGGCTCTCCCCCCGTTTACGGGGGGAGTGCCGCCGAAGGCGGGGAGGGGGGCGCTTAGCACCTTCGCCCCCTCCACCGGGCTTGTCGCGAACACGCTTTCGCGTGCTTCGCTCGCGCGGTCCCCGTCCCCCGCTTTGCGGGGGAGGAGCCCGATGGGATGATCCTTCTGCAAACGCTTCGGGGCGATCTGGCGCCAGCGGCGCTCCAACATGCCGCGCAAGGTTTCGGCATCCAGCCGCTCCATTCGCGCCAGCACGGCCGGATAGTCCTTGTAGTGTGCGGTAATATGGAACAGCCGCGGATCGGCTTCGAGCAGCATGTCGCGTTCGTCGATCGAACTCACGATCAACACCAGCGAATTGTCTTCGGCGCGCAGCCGGGTGAAGAACTTCTTCTCGATCTTGAATGCCGGCGAGCCGTAGGACGTGCCCTCGTTCGCGCCGGGGAACGACATCACGATCTTCTTCATCTGCGCTTTGGTGAGCGGCACGGCCTGTCTCCTATTTCGAGAATACGGTTGCCCCGCGATTGTCCGAGGTGAGTTCGATCACCGCCGCCAGCCGTTCCGCCGCGACTTTCGCGAACCGCAGGGTAACCGCCTTTCGCCGGCTTGAATGAAGCTGCCAGACCGGCGACGGACGCACGATGGCGCCGCCGTAGCGGTCCGCCACGATGAGACCGGTGCCCACCGGCACGAATTCATCGGGGAAGTCCGGCGGGATCGCGAAATAAAATTGATCGCAGAACTCCAGATATTTCGGCCATTTGAGGTCGCCCTTCAAATCCGCCATCGCCACTTTGATTTCCACCCCCAGCATGCAGCCGTCGGCGCCGAGCGCGGCGACATCCAGCCTGCGGCCGGTCGCCAGCGTGAACTCCAGAATCGGGCTGAAGCCCTCCTGAATCAGCAGCCGGCTTGCGCCGCGCGCCACGTCGGCAGCGGTCGTTGCGTTCATTTCGCTATCGGAACATTCGGCGAACCACTGATCAATGGGAGCGCCGTATCGTTGGTAGGAACTGCACGGCCGCTGCTTGCCGCAGGTAGTGGGCTTCGATGCTCTCACTTGCCGCTGAACAGGCTGTTCAAAACGTCCTCGAAGGTGGCCGGTTTCTCCGCTTCCGGCTGAACCGCCGTTGCGGCCTCCGCCGCCATCGGGCCGCCGGCGGACGCGACCGTCGACGGCGCCGGCGGTGGCGGCGGCGCGAGCTTCAACGAATTGAGCGGACGGGCGGCGCGGCCCTGCTCCGCGTCTTCCATGAAGGCTTTGAACATACGCGCCGGCAAGGTGCCGCCGGTGGCATGGATCATCGGCGCGTTGTTGTCGTTGCCGATCCACACGCCGCAGACGAAATCGCTGGTGAAGCCCACGAACCATGCGTCGCGGAAGTCCTGCGTGGTGCCGGTCTTGCCGGCGCTTGGACGATCGGCCAATCGCGCCGCCTTTCCGGTGCCGGAGGTGACGGTTCCCACCATCAGCTCCGTCATCTCGGCGGCGTGTTCCGGACTCATCACCTGGCCAAGGCCGGAACTTTTGCGCCGATACAGCACGCGGCCGGACTTCGTGCGGATTTCGCGCACAGCATACGGAATCACGCCATCGCCGCCGTTGGCGAACGGCGCGTAGGCGCCGGTCAGTTCCAGCGGCGTCAGCGTCGCAGACCCGAGCGCGATCGAGGGCACCGCCAGAAGCTCCGACGCAATCCCCAGCCGGTGGGCGGTGCTAACCACGGCCCGAGGCCCGGATTCGAGCGTCAGTTGCGCGGCCACCGAGTTCGAGGATTTGGCGAACGCCCGCGCGAGCGTGATCTGCCCCTCGTAGCGGCCCTCGTAATTGCCCGGCCGCCACTTGCCGAAGCTTACCGGTCCGTCGTTCACGGTGTCGCCGGGGTGGTGCCCATGCTCCAGAGCGGTGAGGTAGACGAACGGCTTGAACGCGGAGCCGGGCTGCCGCATGGCGTCGGTCGCGCGATTGTAGGGACTGAGGCTGTAGGAACGACCGCCGACCATGGCGCGCACCGCGCCGTCCGGCGCGAGCGCCACGAGTGCTGCTTCGTGCGCATGCAGCTTGCGGCCTTCGCCGGAGAGGCCCGCTTCCACCGCCCGCTCGGCTTTCGCCTGCAGCGCCAGATCGAACGTGGTTTCCACCACGATGGGTTCGCCGATATCGCCGACATAGCCCGGAATGTGGCCGACCACCCAGTCGGCGAAATAGCCCGAGCCGGGCGTTCCGTTGGCGCGCACCACCTTCGGTGGCGTAGCAGCGGCAACCTTGCGGGTTCGCTCGTCGATGAAGCCGGCATCCGCCATGGCGCGCAGCACGGTGGCGGCGCGCACGTCGGCGGCTTTGGGACCGGCAAGCGGGTTGAATTTCGCCGGCGCCTTCACGCTCCCGGCAAGGATCGCCGCTTCCTTGAGGCTGAGCTCGGTTGCGGGCTTGCCGAAAAAGCGCTCCGACGCCGCTTCGATGCCGAAGGTGCCGGCGCCGAAATACACGCGGTTGAGATACAGCGTGAGGATCTGGTTTTTGCTGTAGCGCGACTCCAGATAAAGCGCGAGCATCGCTTCCTGCGCCTTGCGGTCGAAAGTGCGATCGGGTTCGAGAAACAGATTCTTCGCCAGCTGCTGCGTGATGGTGGAGCCGCCCTGCACGACATGCCCCGCGGCCATGTTCTCGAGCGCCGCGCGCACCAGGCCGATCACATCCAGCCCGATGTGATCGCGGAAGCGGCGGTCCTCGATGGCGATGAAGGC
>DIZC01000097.1 GCA_002429315.1 Alphaproteobacteria bacterium UBA6038 | reverse complement strand
AGATGTGTATAAGAGACAGCTGTGTGCCCGCATCGATTTCGTAACGCGTGCCGAGTTGTGCGATATCCCGCAGCACCGCCTCCTGGCTGCGGCGCGTGCGCGTACTGTCCGCGTTCCCGCCCGGCGCAGCATAAACGGCGCAGACCCGCGCTTCCGCCGCATGCGCCACCACGAACGCCACCTCCGCGCCGCGGCGGGAAACATCGGTTCCGGTGACGGGGACGAGGATTTCCGCAAAACCCGGCTCGCCCTTTTCCGGCGGAACAAGCACGGCAAACGGACCCTCGAACCCATCCACCAGGCTAGTGACCTTCTTTGTAAAGCCGCCGTCCGGCGTACGTATGGCGTCAATCCCGACGAACAGAAATCCAAAGCCTTTGCGCGACAGTTCGGCGACAGTTTCCGGAGTCGCGGCTTGGGCAGGCGGTCGGGTGGTTACGTCGACCGGTCGCGGCGCTTCCTGCTCCACTTCTTGCGCGGCGGCCGCGGCTTCCGTCGCGCTCTGCTTCACTTCCTCCTCATGCAACTGGTCTTCTGCCGGGCGTGCAGACGGTCTTTTCTCATCGATGCGCATGACCGTGAGGGGCGTGCCCCGCGCGCCGGCGAGATAACCCGCGAGCCGTGCCGCGAATTTGCCGTTGGCGCTGTCATCCACCGCAAGCAGCATGCGCTCGAGCTTCGCGACGAAGCCTCGGGCATCGATCTCCTCGCGCTCGAGCCGCGCCTTCTCCTCCTCTCGCATCGGAAGCCGGGCCAGCGCCGCCCGCAGCATCGGCGGCATCGCCATGGTGGTGACCACGGCCATCGTGACGATCATGGTAAACAGGCTTTGCGTGAGCGCGCCCATGGTAAGGCCGATGGTGGCGACGATCACCTCCGTCGAGCCGCGCGCATTCATGCCGCAGCCGAGCGCGAGCGACTCGCGCAACGACATGCCGCTCAGCTTACCGCCCGCGAAGGCGCCGCTGAACTTGCCGATGCTGGCGATCGCCACGATCACCACGGTCAGACCCAAAAGCTGCGGCTCGCTCAGAATGGACAGATCCGCGCTGATGCCCGCCTGACCGAAGAACACCGGCATGAACAGCGCCGACACCAGCCCGCGCAGCTGCTGCCGGATGTGCTCGGTGAGAATGGGCGATTCGCCCACCAAAATTCCGGCCACGAAAGCGCCCAACACCGTCTGCACACCCAGGCCGTAGGTGACAAGGGCCATCGCGCCCATGATCACGAGGATCGCACTCACCACCGCGAACTCACTCCGGAAGGTGTCGTTCACCCAGCGGATGATGCGGAACACGACATACTGCCCGATGGTGAAGCTTGCCGCGAGAAACAGAGCCACTCCGCCGATTGTTTTGGCCAGCGACCACGGCTCGATCGCGCCACTCTGCGCGATGCCGAAGGTGATCGCGATGATCACCCACCCGATCGAGTCCTCGATGATGGCGGAGGCGACGATCACCTGCCCAAGATTGCGGCGCATGAAACTCATTTCGCGGATGACGCCCGCTACAATCTTCACCGAAGAAATGGAGAGCGCGGTGCCGAGGAAGAGCGAGCTCACGAGCCGATGCCCGCCCGGCAGAAGCGAATCGGGCAGGAATTGACCGAGCAAAAACCCCGAGGCGAAGGGGATCGCAATGCCGGTGAGCGAAACGGCGGCCGCCGTTTTGCGGGCGCGGCGCACCAGTCGCAAATCCGTCTCCATTCCGGTGAGCAGCAGCAACAGCAGCACGCCGAACTGCGCGATGGCAGTGATCATTTCCTTCTGCCCGGCGGCGTGCGGGAAGATGAGGTCGTGCGCCTGCGGCCATAGTTTGCCGAAGACGGAGGGCCCAAGCAGCACGCCAGCGAGCAGCTGCCCCACGATGCTCGGCTGGCCGATCCGCAGCATCACCTCGCCCAGCACGCGGCCGGTGAACACGAGCAGCACGATTTCCGCGACCAGGATGGCCTCGTCGGCACCAGGAGTCTTGCCGCCATGCATCGCGGCGAGCGCCATGCCCGGCAGCAACAACAGCGCTGCCGGAAGGAAGGATCCCCATCGCCGGAAACCTAACGCCATCGATGTCCTATATGTTGCGCCCGCGAAGGGAAGTTCCCGGAGATGAACGCGCAGGCGTGCCGAAAGTGTTCCGCTGTAGGCAAACCTGAGCCCGCGTCGGCTTGGCAGAGCGAGGGGTGTTCTAGCGGGGGAACTCTTGGCCGAACTGCCGAGTTAGCCTCGGGGTGGTTTCTTTGCGGGAGGCCGCGCGTGTGCGCGGCTTTTCCGTCTTCCGGGCTGAGGATTCGCATGCCAGCGCCACGAATTTGCCACATCGGCCGGGCCGAGCGGGCCTCGGAGATATGGCAGACGCTGGAGCGCGCGAAGGATCTGGGCTTCGACACTGTGCTGGGGGAAGCCGGCCCCGGTGAGGCAGTGAGCGCCACGCTGACGCGCGCCTGCGAGAGTCGCGGCCTTTCGCTGTTCCTCGATCTGAATGTTCACGAGCTCGATCTACATCACCCGCTGGTGAGCGAATTCCCCGAGCGGTTCGCCATCCGCCGCTTGGGCGAGCCAGGCACGGTGGTCGACCCGCGCCACCCCTCGGCCGGCAAGGGTTACGCTTACTTGCGCGAGCGCGAGGACTTGCAGCCGCTGATCGACTGGTGGGCGGACCAGGTGGAGCGCTGGCTGGATGCCGGCGTGCGTGGCTTCCGCCTGCTGAAACCGGCGACGACGGCAGCACCGTTGCGCGAGGGATTGATGGACCGTGCACGCAGGCATGACTCCAACCGCGTCACCTTCATTGCCGATACTACGGGTGAGCCGTGGAATTGTGCGAGCGTGCTTTCCGGAATGGATTTCTGCCTCTCGTCGCTGCCGTGGTGGGACGGGCGGGCGCGCTGGCTGGTGGATGAGTACGAGACATTCTCGCGCATTGCGCCGGTGATTGCACAGGTGGAGTCACCGGCAAAACTGCCGCCCGCGTCGTCACGCCAGCGCTGTGGGCGTCTGGCCATCGGCGCGATCACCGGCACCGGCCTCGTGCTGCCGTTGAGTTACGCTGATCCCACCGCGGAAGGCGAAGATGCCGTCGACCTGGATGCGGCAATCCGCGCCGCCAACGATTTCGTCGCGAACACGCAATCGGTCGATGGAGAGCTGAAGAAGCTCACCGGCGCCGGCGCGCCTCTGACCATTCTGTTGCGCACGGACGGGCATGACACGCGCATGGCCGAAAAGGCACTCGTGGCGCTGATCAATCCCGACCCGATTGTGGCGGTCGAGCCCGCATCCGATATGTTGGATTGTCTCGGCGCGTTCAACAAACTGGAGCCATTGACGAATTTTTGTGGTGAGGGTGTGAAACTGAAGCCCGGCGAAGTACGCGTGTTCCGGGCCCGGCGCGCGCCATGCGTGGTGGTTTCCGGCAAGGCGCAGGAGCGCGATGTGAACACAGCGGTGAAATCGGCGCGCGTGATTATCGACAACATTGCGCCGTCGGTAGACGACGGCGCGTTCGCCGCGAAAGCCATTGTCGGCGAGCGCGTAACAGTCGAAGCCGACATCTTCACCGACGGTCATCCGGTCATCGCAGCGGAGCTGCAGTATAAGCCGGAAGGCGAGCGCAACTGGCAACGTCCGCGCATGCATGAGCTGGGGAACGACCGTTGGCGGGCGGTCATGCCGCTCGACCGCATCGGGCGGCACATATTCGCCATCGAAGCCTGGATCGACGAATACGGCAGCTTCGTGCGCGATCTCGGCCGGAAACGCGACGCCGGGCTCGATCTCGCATTAGACATCCGCGAAGGTCAGGGGCTGATCGAGGCTGCGCGCAAGCACGCGAGTGGCAGCGTCGAAGGAGGACTCTCCGCCATCCGGCGTGGCTTCGACGGATTATCGAACCAGGACCGCGCCGCGCTGCTGATGGCGCCGGAAACCGTCGAGCTAATGCACCGCGCCGATCCGCGCCGCTTCCGTGGCCGCAGCAAGACCTACCGGGTGGATGCCGATCGCATCGAAGGGCGCTTCGCCAGCTGGTACGAACTGTTCCCCCGCTCCGAAAGCGGCGACCCGTCGCGGCACGGCACATTGCGGGACGTCATTCCGCGCCTGCCGGCCATCCGCGACATGGGATTCGACGTGGTCTACTTCCCACCGATTCATCCGGTGGGCAACACCAACCGCAAAGGCCGCAACAATGCACTGAAAGCCAAAGCGGGCGATGTGGGCAGTGTGTATGCGATCGGCTCGCCGGAAGGCGGCCACGACGCCATCCATCCCGCGCTGGGCACGTTGGCGGATTTCCGCGCCGCGGTTGCAGCGGCGCATGAGAACGGGCTCGAGATCGCGCTCGATTTCGCGGTGCAGGCTTCCCCCGATCACCCGTGGCTGAAGCAGCATCCCGGCTGGTTTGCCTGGCGTCCTGACGGCAGCATCAAATACGCCGAGAATCCACCCAAGAAATACGAGGATATCGTCAACGTCGATTTCTATGCGGAGGACGCTGCGCCCGATCTGTGGCTGGCTCTGCGCGATGTCATGCTGTTCTGGATCGAACATGGCGTGAAAACATTTCGGGTGGACAATCCGCACACCAAACCCTTCGCGTTCTGGCACTGGCTGATTGCCGACATTCGCGGCACGCATCCCGATGTGATCTTCCTGTCGGAAGCGTTCACGCGGCCGAAGGTGATGTACCATCTCGCCAAGATCGGCTTCTCGCAGTCCTACACCTACTTCATCTGGCGCAACACCAAGCAGGAGCTGACCGCCTATCTGACCGAGCTGACGACGCGGCCAGTTTCCGAATTCTTCCGGCCGCACTTCTTCGTCAACACGCCAGACATCAATCCCCATTTCCTACAGGGCTCCGGTCGCGCCGGCTTTCTGATTCGCGCGGTGCTGGCGAGCACGCTCTCGGGATTGTGGGGGATGTATTCGGGATACGAGCTTTGCGAATCGGCGCCATTGCCCGGGCGGGAGGAATATCTCGATTCGGAAAAGTATGAGATCCGGGTGCGGGACTGGAACGCGCCGGGTAATATCGTTTCCGAAATTACCCAACTTAACCGTCTGCGCAGAGCCGAGCCGGCGCTTCAGTCGCATCTTGGCCTGTCGTTCTACAATGCCTTCAATGACAATGTTCTCTACTTCGGCAAATCGGCGCCCGGTCATGCAGACCGCATTCTCATCGCCGTCAGCCTGGATCCGCACAACGCACAGGATGCGGACTTCGAAATCCCGTTGTGGGAGTTCGGCCTTGCCGACCAGGAAGCGCTGGAATGCGAAGACCTGCTGCATAGCGGCCATACGGTCTGGCGCGGCAAGATTCAGCACATGCGGCTGACTCCCGAGGCGCCTTACGCCATCTGGCGCATCGCGCCGGCGAGAGAGGTCTGATGGCGCGCGGCAAGACATCGGCACTCAGATCCAACCCGCTCTGGTACAAGGACGCGGTCATCTACCAGGTACATGTGAAGTCGTTCGTCGATTCGAACAGCGACGGCGTCGGCGATTTTCCGGGCCTGATCGAAAAGCTCGATTATATCGCCGAGCTGGGCGTCAACGTCATTTGGCTGTTGCCGTTCTATCCAAGCCCGCGCCGCGACGACGGGTACGATATCTCCGAATACCGCGACGTGCATCCAGAATACGGCACGCTGGCGGACGTGCGCCGCTTGATCGACGAGGCGCATGCGCGCGGCATCCGCGTCATCACCGAACTGGTGATCAACCACACCTCCGACCAGCATCCGTGGTTCCAGCGCGCCCGGCGTGCGAAAGCCGGCTCGAATTACCGCAATTATTATGTCTGGTCGGACGATGACAGGAAATATGCAGGCACACGCATCATATTCTGCGACACGGAGAAGTCGAACTGGACATGGGACGACGAAGCGAAGGCCTATTACTGGCACCGCTTTTATTCGCACCAGCCGGATCTGAATTTCGACAACCCGCAGGTGTTCCGCGCCGTGATGAGCGTGATGCGCTTCTGGCTCGATATGGGCGTGGACGGCCTTCGGCTCGATGCCGTTCCCTATCTCGTAGAGCGCGAGGGCACGAACAACGAAAACCTGCCGGAAACGCATGCCGTCCTGAAGCGCATGCGCAAATTCATCGATGAGCACTATGAAGATCGCATGCTGCTGGCCGAGGCGAATCAGTGGCCGGAGGACATCCAGGCCTATTTCGGGGGCGGCGAGGGCGACGAGTGCCACATGGTGTTCCACTTCCCGCTGATGCCGCGGATGTACATGGCGCTGGCGCAGGAAGACCGGTTTCCGATCACCGACATCATCCGGCAGACGCCCGAGCCGCCGCCCAAATGCCAATGGGCCGTCTTCCTGCGCAACCACGATGAGTTGACGCTCGAGATGGTGACGGACAAGGAACGCGACTACCTGTGGAACGTGTATGCGGCCGACCAAAGGGCGCGGATCAACCTCGGGATCCGCCGTCGGCTGGCGCCCCTGCTCGAGCGCGATCGCCGCCGCATCGAGCTGATGAACTCGCTGCTGCTCACCATGCCGGGCACGCCGATCATCTATTACGGCGACGAGATCGGCATGGGCGATAACATCCATCTGGGCGACCGCGACGGCGTGCGCACGCCCATGCAGTGGTCGTCGGATCGCAACGGCGGCTTCAGCCGGGCCGATCCGGCGGTGCTGGTGCTGCCGCTGATCATGGACCCGGTGTACGGATATCAGGCTGTTAACGTGGAGGCGCAGTGGCGCGATCCGCACTCGCTGCTCAATTGGCTCAGACGCATGCTGGTCGTGCGCGGCAGGCATCAGGCGTTCGGGCGCGGCAGCATGCGCATTCTTACGCCGCAGAACCGGAAGGTGCTCGCGTATCTGCGCGAGTTCGAAGGCGAGACGATCCTGTGCGTGGTGAACGTGTCGCGCACCGCGCAGGCGGTCGAGCTCGACCTGCAGGATTTCGCCGGCCGCACGCCGGTGGAGCTCCTCGGCGGATCATCGTTTCCGCTGATCGGTCAACTCACCTATCTGCTCACATTGCCGCCGTACGGATTCTACTGGTTCATGCTGAGCCAGAACGCCCAGCCGCCGCAATGGAGCACCGCCACCTCAGGCCCTGCCGTCGAGCATCGCACCTTTGTGCTCCGCGGCACGCTCGCCAGCGCCCTGGAGGACCACAACCGCGAAATCCTCGAGACCGAAGTCCTGCCGCCGTATATCGCGCAGCGTCGCTGGTTTCAAAGCAAGGATCACAGGATCGACCGCGTAAAAATTGCCGCGATGACACCGTTGCCAGGACAGGCGGAGGACGCGTTGCTCGCCGACGTAGAGGTCACGGTCGGTGGCACGGTCAGTCGATATGCACTTCCCATGTCGATCGCATGGGAGGACGAAGGCACCTGCCCCTTCGAAGCGCCGCTTGCGTTTGCGCGCGCCCGCCGCGGCCGCCGCGTTGGCCTGTTGACGGATGGCTTCGCTTCGGCTCGCTTCGCGCGCGCGATGCTGGCGAACCTCGCAGCCAATGCACGAATTCCGTTCGACGGCGGCGAGATTTGCTTTCACGGGATGCCGGGTGCCGCCCTCAACCTGCCGTCGGACACCGACATCGCATGGCCACGGGCCGAACAGAGCAATTCAACCTGTATCGTGGGCCGAAAGGCCGTGATCAAGCTCCTGCGCCGGGTCGCACCCGGTGTGCACCCCGAAGCAGAAATGGGCCGCATGCTGACCGAGCGCGGCTTCACCGGGATCGCTCCGCTGCTGGGAGAAGTGGTGCGTAGGGACGTCGTCGGCGCGAGTTCCACGCTCGCGGTGGTGCAAAGCTTCGTCGCCAATCAGGGCGACGGCAGCCATTGGACGAACGATCTCCTCACCCGGATCATCGACGAGCAGTCGGTAGCGCCGGCCGGCGGCAATCCGTTCGAATCCTATGTATCCTTTGCGCGTATGCTCGGGCGGCGGACCGGCGAGATGCACGCGGTCCTTGCACGCCCGACAGACGATCCCGATTTCGCCCCTGAAGAAACAAACGAACGCGTGCTGCAGCTTTGGTACCAGCAGGCGCAATGGCAGATCGAGGATGCGTTTCGGATGCTGGAAGATTATTCGGGAGGCGAAACCACGCTGATCACCGGCCTTGCACAGCGGCGTGAACAGCTCCTTCGGGAGGTGAAAGCTCTGCTGTCCGACGGCAGAGGCCTGCTGCGCACCCGCATCCACGGCGATTTTCATCTTGGCCAGGTGCTGGTGACGGCAGGGGACGTCATCATCATCGACTTCGAAGGCGAACCGATGAAGCCTTTAAGCGAACGGCGCGCGAAGCTTTCGCCGCTGCGCGACGTGGCGGGTATGATCCGCTCCTTCGATTACGCGGCCGGCATCGTCGAGCGCGAAGAGCAGCTGGCTGAATCGGGCCCCGGACATGTCCGCGCGCACGCGCTGCTCGCGGACTTCCGGCGCTGCGCGCAGCAGTGGTTCTTGTCGGGCTATGCGGAAGGGCGCGGCCGGCCCTTAAGCGACAAGGAACGCCGGCTGATTAAAGCCTTTGCGATCGAGAAAGCCGCATACGAGATCGCTTACGAGGCGGCCAATCGTCCGGACTGGATCGACATCCCGTTGCGCGGGTTTGCCGCTCTGATCGAGCGGGTGGTCCCCGGGCGGGAGCTCGAGCATGCTGACTAAGTCGCCGCGGGCGTTTGTCGACGATGTCGACTCCTTCGCCGTCGAAGCGTTGCTTCAAGGACGCGCCGGCGATCCGTTCGCGCTGCTCGGGCCGCATGATACGCCGCACGGGCGCGTGGTGCGCGCTTTCCTTCCCGGCGCGGAGGCGGTCGAGGTCATTGCTCGTGGCGACGGCAAAATGCTGGGCCAGCTTGCTCCCGTGAAGGGTGGGCTATTCAGCGGTCCGGTCTCGTCATCTCGGCCGTATGTCCTGCGTATCCACTGGCCCGACGCGCTCCAGGAAACGGAGGATCCGTACGCCTTCGGACCGATACTCGGTGATGTCGATCTGCACCTGTTTTCGGAAGGCTCGCACTGGCAACTCGCGGAGCGCTTCGGCTCTGCCGTGATGTCGATCGAAGGCGTCAGTGGCGTCCGCTTTGCGGTGTGGGCGCCGAACGCGCAGCGCGTGTCCGTGGTCGGCGATTTCAATCGTTGGGACGGCAGGCGGCACCCTTTGCGGCTGCGGCATTCGGCCGGCGTTTGGGAACTGTTCGTGCCGCGGCTCGGCGCCGGCGAGCGCTACAAGTATGAGATCGTCGGCGTGAACGGGGACGTGCTGCCCCTCAAAGCCGACCCTCTGGCGCGGGCCACCGAACGTCCACCCGCCACCGCTTCCATCGTGCCGCAGCCTTTTACCTTCCGCTGGAGCGATTCCGACTGGCTGGAGTCCCGCGCTGCCCGCCAGCGCCCGGATGCGCCGGTTTCCATCTATGAGTTGCACGCGGCCTCATGGCTCCGACCGGCGCATGACAAGACAGGCATCCTCGACTGGAGCGCGCTCGCCGAGAAGCTGGTGCCCTATCTGGGCGACCTTGGCTTCACGCATGTCGAATTGATGCCGATCATGGAGCACCCGTTCGGCGGGTCTTGGGGCTATCAGCCTTTGTCGCAATTCGCGCCGAGCGCCCGGTTTGGGGAGCCGCACGAGTTCGCTCATTTCGTGGATGCCTGCCACCGCGCGGGCATCGGCGTCATTCTCGACTGGGTGCCGGCGCATTTCCCCACCGATGCCTACGGCCTTGCGCGCTTCGACGGTACGGCGCTCTACGAACATGCCGATCCGCGCGAGGGCTACCACCACGACTGGAACACCTACATTTTCAATCTCGGCCGGCGCGAAGTAGCCGGATTCCTCATCGCCAGCGCGCTCTATTGGCTCGAAACATTCCATATCGACGGCCTGCGCGTGGACGCCGTGGCGTCCATGCTGTATCGCGATTATTCACGCCCTGCCGACGAATGGGTGCCGAACCAGTTCGGCGGACGTGAAAACCTGGAATCCATCGCGTTCCTGCGCCGGCTGAATACGATCATTGCCGAGCGGATGCCTGGCGCAATCATGATCGCTGAGGAATCCACGGCGTGGCCGGGCGTCTCTGCGCCGGTCTCGGAGGGCGGTCTAGGCTTTAACTACAAATGGAACATGGGGTGGATGCACGATACGCTCGAATACCTCCACCACGTGCCGATCCATCGCAAATGGCATCACAACAGCCTGACCTTCGGCCTGCTTTACGCGTTTTCCGAGAAGTTCATCCTGCCGCTCAGCCATGACGAAGTGGTCCACGGCAAAGGGTCGCTCTACGGCAAAATTCCGGGCGACGATTGGCAGAAGCTTGCCACGTTGCGCGCCTATTTCGCGTTCATGTGGACACACCCCGGAAAGAAGCTCCTGTTCATGGGCGGTGAGATCGGCCAACCGCGCGAATGGAGTCACGACGGCGAAATCGATTGGGATTTGCTGAACGATCCACGGCATTCCGGGCTTCAACGCCTGATCGGCGATCTCAACCGGCTTTATGTTCGCGAGGCATCGCTGCATCGCGCGGATGCCGATCCATCTGGGTTTTCGTGGATCGCCGGCGACGATGCTGAAAACAGCGTCTATGCCTTTGAGCGCAAGGCGTCCGGCGCGGAATCCCTCATCGCGGTTTTCAACATGACGCCGGTGCCGCGGCCCAGGTACCGCATCGGCGCGTCGCGTGCAGGGCGCTGGCACGAGCTCGTCAACACCGACGCCGAACTCTACGGCGGCAGCAATCTCGGCAACGCCGGCGCCGTTCACACCCACCCGATCGCGAGCCACGGGCGCGAGCACTCGCTTGAACTGACACTGCCGCCGCTCGCAGCGCTGATCTTCAAGCCAGAGGATTGATAATGGCGAACCTGCCGGAGCGGCTCGATGCCGGCAATCCCTATCCGCTTGGCGCTACCTGGGACGGACTTGGAATCAATTTCGCGGTGTTCTCGCACCACGCCGCGCGCCTGCAGCTGTGCGTGTTCGATGGCTCAGGGCGCAAGGAGATACGCCGCTACGATCTGCCGGAACGTACCGACGAAATCTGGCATGGATACATGCCGGATGCGATGCCCGGCCTGGTGTACGGCTTCCGCGCCTTTGGGCCTTATGAGCCGCAAAATGGTCATCGCTTCAATCCGCACAAGCTGCTGCTGGATCCTTATGCGAAGGGCTTGGTCGGCACGATCCGATGGACCGACGCGATGTTCGGATATCGCGTGCATTCGCCGCGCGCCGATCTGAGCTTCGACCGCCGCGACAGCGCGCCGGCGATGATGAAAGCCGTTGTCACGCACGACAGCTTCGATTGGAGCGAGGACCGCCGGCCCGATACGCCGTGGCGCGACACGGTGATCTACGAAGCGCATGTTCGCGGACTGACCAAGCTGATCGAGGACGTGCGGCCACCGGAGCGTGGTACGTTCGCAGCCCTGTGCCACCCTTTCGTCATCGAACACCTGAAGCGGCTCGGGGTCACGGCGATCGAACTGATGCCGATCCATGCCTATCTTCAGGATCGGGCGCTGCTGCAGAAGAAGCTCAGCAATTACTGGGGCTACAACACGCTTTCGTATTTCGCCATTGAACCCCGCTACCTCTCGACTGGCGATGCCAACGAAGCGCGCATGGCCATTCGCCGGCTGCACGCCGCGGGTATCGAGGTGATTCTCGACGTCGTCTACAATCACACCTGCGAAGGCAGCGAACTCGGACCGACGCTGTGTTGGCGCGGTCTCGACAATGCCAGCTATTACCGGCTGAACGACAACGACCGCCGCTATTTTGTCAATGACACCGGCACCGGCAACACGGTCAACCTGTCGAATCCACGCGTGCTGCAGATGGTGATGGACTCGCTGCGATACTGGGCGCGCTCCTTCCGTGTCGATGGCTTTCGCTTCGATCTCGGCGTCACCTTGGGACGAGAGCCGCACGGCTTCGATCCGGGCTCCGGCTTCTTCGACGCGCTGCGACAGGATCCCGAACTGTCGCGGCTTAAGCTGATTTCCGAACCATGGGATGTCGGCCCGGGCGGTTATCAACTCGGCAATCATCCACCTGGCTTTGCGGAATGGAACGACCGCTATCGAGACGCGGTGCGCCGCTTCTGGCGCGGCGATTCCGGAATGCGGCCGGAGGTGGCGGGCCGGCTTTCCGGGTCGGCCGATCTGTTCGGCGTCGACGGCGCGCGCAAGCCTTGGGCGTCGGTTAATTTCATCGCAAGCCACGATGGCATGACGCTGCACGACCTCGTCAGCTATTCGCAAAAGCACAACGAAGCGAACGAGGAGAACGGCGCCGATGGCCATTCGGAAAACTATTCCAGCAATTGGGGTCCGGAGGGGCCGACACAGGACGAGACCGTGGACGCCCTGCGCGAGCGGGTAAAACGCGCCATGCTGGTGACGCTGTTCACGTCGATCGGCACGCCGATGCTACTCGCCGGAGACGAGGCGGGTCGCACCCAGAACGGCAACAACAACGCCTACTGCCAGGACAATGAGACGTCCTGGCTAGACTGGAACCGTGCACGCACCCCTGAAAACGTGGCCCTGAATGCGTTCGCTGCCAAGCTCATATCCATCCGGCATGATCATGGCGTTTTCCGTCCGCACCACTTCCTGCACGGCCGCGAACAGATCGTTCCAGCCGTGCCCGACATCGACTGGTTGGATGAGCGCGGAGAGCGTCTGGCGCCGGAAGACTGGAGCAACAGCGAGGGCCGTGCGCTGGTGATGGGTCTGGCGGGCGATGGCGAACTTCAGCCGGAGTTTGTGCTGGTCCTGATGAACGCTTCGGACCGGCCGCTCGATTTCACACTGCCCGGCGATTACCACTGGCGACTCCTGATCGACAGCGCCGAGCCGGAGAAGTCGCCGGAGCAAATTTCGGAAAAAACATATCGGCTTCAGGATCGCGCGGCCGCAATTGTGATTACAATGCTGGCGGGGGAGAGGAAGGATCAGCCGTCATAATGCCCTCCCCGTTTGAGTTCCGCTTTGGCCCGCGCCTTTTGGGCTCAGATCGTACGCTGTTCCGCTTGTGGGCGCCTGCCGCAGAGGAAGTGAGGCTGCAAGTCGACGGCATGCCGGCGCAAATCATGTCATCGTGCGGCAACGGCTGGCGTGAGGCGCAGGCAGAATGCGGCGCGGGCGCGCGCTATCGCTTTTATATTGGCGACACTGCCGTTCCCGATCCCGCCTCGCGCATGCAAGCCGGTGACGTCCACGACGCGAGCGTCGTTGTGGATCCTGACGAGTACGACTGGCGCTGCCGAAATTGGAAGGGCCTACCCTGGGAAGAGACGGCGATCTATGAATTGCACCCCGGTTTGCTGGGCGGCTTTTCCGGAATCCAGCAGCACCTGATGCGCGTGGCCGATCTCGGCGTCACGGCGATCGAGTTGATGCCGATCGCGGATTTTCCGGACGCCCGCAATTGGGGCTATGACGGCGTGCTGCCCTTTGCGCCCGACCGCGCCTACGGCACGCCGGATGAACTCAAGGCACTCATCGATGCCGCGCATGGCCGCGGCCTGATGGTGTTCCTCGACGTGGTGTACAACCACTTCGGACCGGACGGGAATTATCTCAGCGTCTATGCACCGCAATTTTTCGACAATTCCAAGAACACGCCATGGGGCGCCGCGATCGATTTTGGCGAGCGTGAGGTTCGCCGCTTCTTTCTGGAGAACGCGCTCTACTGGCTGCTCGAATTTCGTTTCGACGGGCTGCGCTTCGACGCGGTGCATGCGATCGGCGACAATCGCTTCCTACGCGACCTGGCGCGGCAAATCCGGGCACAATTGCCGGCGGACCGGCATGTGCATCTCATCGTCGAGAACGACAACAACGACGCGGAGCTGCTGCATTCCGGATTCGATGCGCAGTGGAACGACGATCTGCACCACGTGCTGCACGTGCTGCTTACCGGCGAAACGCAGGGCTACTACGAGGACTATGCGCAGGAGCCGGCGCGCAAACTGGCGCGGGCGCTGACGGACGGGTTCATTTATCAGGGTGAACCGTCCCCATTCCGCAGCGGACACGCGCGCGGTTCATGTACCAACGGGCTAAAGCCCTCAGCGTTCATCTCGTTCCTGCAGAACCACGACCAGATCGGCAACCGCGCATTCGGCGAGCGGCTGACCGTACTGACGGAACCCCGCAAGTTGGAGGCTGCCATCGCCCTGCTGCTGCTGTCGCCCCAGATTCCGTTGCTCTTCATGGGCGAGGAGGCAGGCGCGCGCGAGCCCTTTCTTTATTTTACCGACTACCGCGATCGCGAGCTTGCGCAGGCGGTAAGAGATGGCCGCCGCCAGGAATTCGCGAAATTTCCGGAATTCGCCGACGCGCAGAAGCGGTCCACGATTCCGGATCCCAATGCGGCCAAGACCTTCGAACGCTCGCGGCCCGCACTTGGCGACAACGAACGGCGCACGCTGTACACACAACTCCTGAGATTGCGGCGCGAGCGGCTGATGTCGCGCCTCAAGGGTATCTGCGCCGAAGGCGCGCGCGCCCTCGGGCCGGCCGCCGTGCTTGCCAAGTGGCGCTTCGACGATGGCGCGCGGCTCCTTGTCGCGTGCAACGTCGGCGACGAAGCGGTGGCCGCCGATTTGCCTGCCGCGCAGCCGATCTGGGGAGAAAAACCGAAAGACGCCTTGCCGGCGGCGACCACCCTTGCCTGGATCGTAAGTCCATGAGCGACGATGCGTTGAAGCGGCTGGCTCGCGCCGCCGGGCTCTATGTCGAATGGACCGACGCCAATGGGCGGCCGCAGGATGTGAAGCCCGACACCTTGCGGGCGGTACTCGCGGCGCTCGGCTTTCCCGCCGGAACTCCCCAGGAGGTCGCAGACAGCCAAGCACACGCCGAACGGGATGCCAAAATCATCCCGCGACTGATCGCAGTCCATGGCCGCGAACCGGTGCATGTCGGCCATGCGGCCCGAGCCCGCATCCGCACGGAGGACGGCAACTGGCAGGATTTGCAACTGGAGCCGCTCAAGATCGGCGGCGGGAGTTTTCGCGCGCCCGAGGGGATCGGCTACTACGAGCTGGAGCTGGATGAAAATCCCCACATTCTCGCTGTCGCGCCGCCGCGCTGTTTCGGCGTTGCAGACGCAGCGCCGCGGCACAGGCTGGCGGGCTTATCGGTTCAACTCTATTCGCTGCGCGGCGGGCACACCGAAGGCTTCGGGGATTTCGCAGCGCTCGGCGCGTTCGCTGCAGACGCCGGCGCGCTCGGTATCGATGTCATTGCTGTCAGCCCGACCCATGCGCGGTTTGCCGCCGATCCCGGAAGCATCAGCCCCTATTCGCCATCGACGCGATTCTTTCTCGACCCGCTTTACGCCGATCCCGCGCTCGTCGGCGCGGAGGTTGCGCACGACACCGGCGGAAACGATCTGATCGATTGGCCCAAGGCGCATCGGAAGAAATACGCCCAGCTTCGCGCCGCGTACGACGCCTTCCTGGAGCAGAGCGAGCAGAACCGTTCGTTTCGTCACTTCTGTCAGGAGGGCGGACAGCGGCTCTTTGACCACGCGCTTTACGAGACGCTCGACGCGCATTTCCGGATCGAAGGCAAGCCGTCGCCGCGCAATTGGCCGCAATCGTTCCGCGACGCACACAGCCGCGAGGTGCAGGAGTTCGCCGAGCGCCAGAGGAAGGAGATCGCGTTTCATCTGTTCCTTCAGTGGCTCGCCGCCCGTAGCGCCGAAGCTGCCCAGGCCCGCGCCAAGGATAAGATGGTGGTCGGCATCATTGCCGACGTGGCGGTTGGCGTCGATCGTACCGGCAGCCACGCCTGGAGCGCGCCGCACGAATTGATCGGGGCGCTCAGCATCGGGGCGCCGCCCGACACGTTCACCCCCGCCGGGCAGGATTGGGGACTCACCACGTTTTCGCCGACCGCGCTCAAGGCGGGCGGCTACGACAGCTTCATCGCGACCTTGCGCGCCAGCATGCAGTACGCGGGCGGCATTCGCCTCGACCACGCCATGGGGTTGCGCCGGCTGTGGGTGTTGCCGGAAGGTGCATCGCCCACCGAAGGCGTGTATATCAGCTACCCATTCAACGATCTGCTTCGGCTGATTGCATTGGAATCGGCGCTCCACCGCGCCATCGTGATCGGCGAAGATCTGGGCACCGTGCCCGAGGGCTTCCGTTCCCAGATTACGGGGACGGGGATTCTTGGCATGCGGGTCTTGTGGTTCGAGCGCGGCAAGGACGGCCGATTCGTTCCCCCCGAGCATTGGGATGTGCAGGCAGCCGCGCTCACCACCACCCATGACCTGCCGACGGTCGCCGGATGGTGGAAGGGCCGCGACATCGAATGGAGCGCGAAGCTCCGCCGCAAGATGCGGCTGGGCAACGAGAGCGCGGAGCGCCGCGCGCGCAAGAAAGACCGCGCGCTGTTGTGGTCGGCGTTCACCCAGGCGGCTTGCGCCAAGGGAGCGGAGCCGCCTCCCGAGAAGCCCGAACCTGTGGTGGATGGGGCGCTCTCTTACGTCGGCAAGAGCCCATGCGTGTTGGCCTTCGCCGCCGCTGAGGATGTCCTGGCGCTTCCCGAGCAGCCCAACCTTCCCGGCACCATCGGGCAGCATCCGAACTGGCGGCGCCGGCTGCCCGCGGAGGACATTTGGCGCGATCCGCAAGCACGAGCGCGACTGGCTAAGCTCACGGCGCCCCGCAAGCGATGACTCCGCGCGCCACGTATCGCCTGCAGTTCCACAAAGGATTTGCGTTCGACACGGCGCTGCCGCTTGCGCCGTATCTCGCGCGCCTCGGCATCAGCCATGTGTATTCGTCGCCGATCCTGAAATCGCGCGCGGGTTCGCGGCACGGTTACGACGTGATCGACCACGCCACCATCGATGCAGAACTAGGCGGCGAGGAGGCGTTCCGCCGCCTGGCGGCCGCGCTGCGCGAATACGACATCGGGATCGTCCTGGACATCGTGCCGAACCACATGGCGGTTCACCGCGACAACCGTTGGTGGATGGACGTGCTGGAGCACGGACGCGCAAGCCGCTTCGCACATTATTTCGACATCGATTGGGATGCACTCGACGGCAAGGTACTCACTGCGTTTCTCGGCCAGCCCTATTGGCAAGCGCTGGAGGCGGGGGACATCAGAATCGTGCGTGACGAGGCGCTCGCCAAGACCTGCATCGCATATTTCGATTGGCGTTTCCCTCTGCGTCCGGAAGATCAGCGCAGTATTAGAGACGGCGATGTAACCCCGCAGGCGCTCCATGCGCTGCTGGAACGTCAGCACTTCCGGCTGGCCTGGTGGCGGACGGCGAGCGATGAGATCAACTGGCGCCGCTTCTTCGACATTCCGGACCTGATCGCACTCAATCAGGACCATGAGGACGTCTTCGAGGCCACCCACGCAATAATCTTCGCGCTGTTTGCGAAAGGCCTCATCGATGGCGTGCGCGTCGATCACATCGACGGCCTTGCCGACCCGGCGGCCTATTGCCGGCGGTTGCGGGCGCGACTCGATGCTCTTGGGCGAGAGAGAACGAAGCCGCTGGACCGTCCTTACATCGTGGTGGAGAAGATCCTTGGCCCGAATGAAGACCTGCCGCGCGACTGGGGCGTGGACGGGACCACCGGCTACGATTTCATGAACGACGTCTCCGAGCTGCAGCACGACCCGGCCGGCGCGGCGCCGCTGGCAAATCTGTGGCATGCGATCAGCGGCCGCTCGCCCGATTTTGCTTCCGAAGAGAAAACAGCGCGACACGAGATCCTGCGCAGGAAGTTCGAGAGCGCCCTGCTAGGGACGGCGCAGGCATTTCTAGCCGTCGCGAAAGGGTGTCCCTCGGGGAGCGATCTTCCCTTGCCGGCGCTCCGCCGCGCGCTCGCGCACATCGTCGAACATCTGCACGTCTACCGCACCTATGCCACGGGCATGCTACAATCGGGACCGCCCGGCGCCCAATTCGAACAGGCGGTGGGCACCGCAAAGCATAGCGTGAGCACGCTCGATGCCGCGGCGATCGATTTCGTCGCCGAGGTCGTTCGCGGGGCTCTCGACGGTGTGCCGGACGGAACCGATGCCATCCGGCGGTTCAACCAATTGTCGGCGCCGGTCGCCGCCAAGGCGGTGGAAGATACGGCGTTCTACCGCTACGGACGGCTGCTCTCGCGCAACGATGTGGGATTCAATCCCGGCACCTTTTCGATCGCCCAAGCGGAATTCCACGCTCGCACGGCGCGCCGCGCAACCGCGTTCCCGCGTGCGCTGCTTGCCACTGCCACCCACGACCACAAGCGTGGGGAAGATGTGCGCGCGCGGCTCGCGGTGTTGAGCGATATTCCGGAAGAGTGGGCGGATGTGATCCAAGCCTGGTTTGCACAGAACTCATCGCATCGCACGAGCGGTTTGGACAAAGGCGAGGAATACCAGCTGTATCAGACTCTGGTGGGTGCGTGGCCCCTCGGAATGCCGATCGAGGCGGAGGCGCTCTCGGCATTCTGCAAGCGCATTCTCGGGTGGCGGCTGAAATCCCTGCACGAAGCAAAGCTGCGCACCTCGTGGACAGATCCCGACGAGGCATACGAGAAGGCGAACGAAGCCTTTGTCCGCGCCGTCCTTGATCCGGCCGCTGCGCGCGAATTCCTCAATTCCTTGAGCGACTTCGTCGCGCGCATCGCGCCTGCAGGCGCGTTGAACGGGCTGGTCCAGACCACCTTGCGCTGCACCTTGCCCGGCGTGCCGGACTGCTATCAGGGCTCGGAATTCTGGGACCTGTCTCTGGTCGACCCAGACAACCGTCGGGCGGTGGATTATACGGCCCGCGCCGCTGCCTTGGAGGACAACTCCTCGCCGCCCGAACTGCTCGCCAGCTGGCGCGACGGACGCGTGAAGCAGGCGTCAATCGCCGCCCTTCTGAACCTCCGCAAGGCAAAGCGGCAGTTGTTCAGCGAAGGGGAGTACGTGCCTCTGGAGGTGCGCGGTCTGCGTGCCAACCGGGTGATGGCGTTCCTAAGGCTTGCAAACTCGGAAGCCGTGCTCGTCGCGGTGCCGCTTCACTGCTCTCGCGCCTGTTCCACGGTGCCGCGCCCGGAGCCCGCGTTCTGGGGCAACACGGAGGTCATGCTGCCTGCCCAAATGGGGAGGCGGCGTTGGACTCACTTGTTCGACAACAGGTCTCGTGGAAGTGGCACGGGCCTTTCCGCCGGCGCTCTCTTCGCGCGCTTCCCGATTGCCGTGCTGACGTAATCTCACCCGTTAGGGTGCGGCGGCGTGCAGCCGCATTCCGCCATTCTCAAGCCGCCGCGCCGAAACGTGCGGCGCCCGGAAATCCGCAAGCCCACGCAGCCGGCCAAGGTCGAGCAGCCGAGCCACGCCGCCTTTCACCTCCGCGAGCCCATCGCGCCGCAATTGCTGCAGGGTGCGGTTGAGATGGACGATACTCAGTCCCAATGCGTCGGCGATGACTTCCTGCGTCAGCGGAAGTGGCATGAAGCCGTCGTTTGCGAGCCCGACGATACTCAGCCGGTGATGCAGCTCGAGCAGCAGATGCGCCACTCGTTCATACGCGGTCTGCCGCCCGATGCGCACCATCTGGTTCAGCAAATAGACCTCGTCGGCGCTGGCGCTCATCAGCGTTGCCGTGGTGAGGCCGGAGTAGCCATCGGGATGACTGAGCACCGCGTCGCCCAGGGCCGCGGCATTCGAAATCGTCGCCCGCGTGAGCGTCACCGCGTTGCACAGAGCCACCGCCTGCGGCCTCAGGCAGAGACCATAGATGTCGCCTGGCAGAATGAAGTCGAAAATCTGCCGCCGTCCATCGGAAAGATAACGCTGCCGGCAGGCCCAGCCCGCCAGCAGGAGCCTCGGACTTTCGAGTCGCTCGCCCTCGGCAATCAGCTCGCTGGCAGCAGGCAAGCGTTCCGGGGTTTCCGAAAGGCTGCGCAAAAGCTCGATCTCTTCGGGCGCAAGCTCCGAATATTTGGAAAGGCGTCGAATGATCAGTTCGGCTTGATCGGGATGTTCGGGGTCGAGGGCGGGAAGGCGCGACATGACGACCGATAGCTCCAAAGAGGTAAGAAAGCCGCGGAATCCGGCGTTTCCCCTGTGGAGCACGCACGTTTCCAATTCTGGAAACGACGCCAGTCGGCAATTGTTTCAGAGAACCTCCATTCTTTCGCGCCTGGTTGGGCCAATGTGTGCCAGCGGGAACATCGTTTGCGAGCCTTTACGCTGCGGCTCGGAGAAAAGACCTTGGCCCTGAAGATTCAGAGGACCAACTTACCGCCGGTGATGCGCTGCGCGCCTGTTTTCAATGCGCATTCTCCTGCAGGAAGCGCAGCACTGCGGAATTGAACGCCTCCGGCTGATCCATGTTGGCGGAGTGACCTGCATCTGGAATGACCAGCAGTTTCGCGCCGGGAATTTTGGCCGCCATGTAATCGGATGCCTTCAGAAATGGCGTGTCGTTCGCCCCCACGATCACTAGCGACGGGACTTTGATCTCTGGCAACGAGCTTATCACCCTCGCATCGCGCTGGGTGAGCATGCCGCGCGCCACCCGCGCCAGTCCTTCGGCGTTGCGATGGATGGAAAGGGCCCGCTCTGCGCTTGCGCCTTGGAGTGCAGCGAGCCCTTCCCGCTCGATGCGATCGGCCGTGTTCAGCGCGTTGTCGTTCCAGGCCGCCCGGGCAGCGTCGTTCTTGTAACCCGGCCCCGTATCGACGATGAGCAGCGCCCTTACGCGGCCTGGATGCGCAAGGTGGAAGGCGAGCGACATGTAGCCGCCGAGCGACAACCCTCCGATCACCGCCTCTTCCACGCCGGCGGCATCGAGGATCGCCGCCATGTCGGCCACCGTCGCCTCTTCGCTGCAGGCTGCCACATCTTCGGGATAGTCGCTGCGGCCATGTCCGCGCATGTCCCACACGATCAGCCGGTGCCCGCGCGACAATGCCGCGACCTGCGGCCGCCACATCTGGCTGGTCGCGGAATAGCCGTGGGTGAGGAGGATGGCCGGCCCTTCGCCATGCACCTCGTAATAGATGCGTACGCCGCCGCGATCGAGGAATGCCATGCCGGTCGCCTTTTTCGTGCGCGGTATGGTCATGGAACGCGGGGCGGCGCGCAAGGCTGCGGCCGACATCGCTTCCCGCAAGACCACAGCGCTCCGCAACGCTATATTGATGCGCCCGCCGACGCGCGCGAGGGGATGCCATGCCGAGTACTCGAACATTCGCGATCGCCTGCGGCGCGTCCTTTGCGGCGCTCCTCATCATCGGCTGGGGCGGAAGCGCCCTGCAGGCGTCAGGACTCATCCGCGACGCCGGGGCGCTGAAGATTCCGATATTGATAGTGATGATCTCGCTGCTGGCAGTCTTCGCCGTATCGGGGATTCCGGTGATGGTGAACCTGGTGCTCGGATTCCAGCGCACCATCGGCGATGAAAACGTGCCGGCGATCCACTCCGCCATCGGGAGCCGCGATGTCATTGTCTACGCGATCTGGACCCTGATGGGCCTGGGCGCGCTGGTTGCGATTCCAGCCGCCATCTACAGTGGGGCCTTCGGCGAGAAGCCGAAGCAGGCGATCGATGCTGCCATGCTGCCTGCGTCGCAAGGGACGCTCGTCGTGCGGCCGGGGATGACGTTTGCGGAGATGGCGCGCCAATCCAGTCTGAAGCTCGACATCGGCACGCGCGCTCCGATCACCAGCGCGGTGGGCGCCGGCGGCGTCTTCGATTTCCACATCCCCGGGACCGGCATGTACTTCCGTAACTGCCGCTATTATTTCGTGTCGCCATACACGCATGCGCCGGATCGCGTCGAGGCAGTGAATGTCGGTCTGTCGCCGCATACCGTGTCGCGCGCGGAACTGGAGCAGGCGAATGCCGCCCTGCGCCGCAAACTCGCCGCGGATGGCTGGCTGACCGGCCACGAGGAATACCGCAGCGACGAAGACCGCACACTGCATGACGGGTTTTCGCGCGGACCGGACGGTCGCACCTGGCTGAAGAGCGGCATTGTGCTCGACATCGAATCCCGCCGCATGGACGATCCCGCGCCCGGCGAGGATCAGAAGGCTGCTGGCAAATGGATCCAGTTCATCGATCTGTGGCCGCGCGCCGACTATCCCGGCATCGAGCGTCTCGTGTTCGCCCCGTATCGGCAAGGCGCAGAACCGGTACGCTGAACAACGGCTCCGTTACCGCGAGCGCGCGCGCAAGGTCCAGCCGACGATCTCTTCCACGGCCGCGCCGGCGGCCTTGGTGAATGCGGCGGTGATGCTGGTCATGTCGTTGGCGGCGGCTTGGGCCTGGTGAACCGACTGCATGGTGCCGGCGATCTCGTGACTGAGAGCGCCCAACAACTTCGCGGTGATGTTCGCCCGCACATTGGGCGCGGCGTCCGGGACAGCGTAATAGGCTTCGAAGTCGCGGATTTCCGTCTCCAGCACGTAATCGGCTCGAATGCCCGCCGTCTCCCGGCCCACCGCCGCGATCCGGCCGCTCTTCTCGAAGGCCTCGACGAGCAGCGACTGCAGCAACAGCGGCGCCCGGTCCGTCCATTGCGAGTTGGCGTAATAGTCCATGGTGTTGGGCGCGCGCTCAAGCGCAATCCGCTCGGTGTCGAGGCTTGCGGGCGCAGCCGGAACGGAAACGACGAGTTGCCAGGGCACATTCGGCGAATCCGCAAGCGCGCCAAATTCCGGTTGGAGGACATAAAGCTGCGGCGCCGGACTGGGCGGTCCGATAAGGTTGCCGCCGCAGCCGGCGAGCGTCAGCGCCGCTCCCCCCACGAGAATCCCGCGCCGCGTCGGCTCAGTCCAAATGTCGTTCGTCATTTCGGTGTGTACCCCTCACGCCGATCGCCGAAGAGAAGCCGGGTCGGCTCGCGCTCCAGCTGATTGGAAAGACGATTGAGATTGCTGACCAGATTGCGCATGTCGGTGCTCAGCTGCCCCAGCTGGGCGGAGGCAACGGCATTGTCGACATGCTCGGCCAGCCGGTTCACCGATCCCACCGCGCCTTTCACTGAGGCGAGCGCCTCGTCCGCATGGCCAAACGTGGTGTGAAGATCGGCAAGGTCGGCGTCCAGCTTCTGGGACGCGGTTTTGAAATTGTGCAGCGTTGCGTCGATATCGGTCGAACGCGCCGTCAGAACCGCGGTGGTGGTGCGCAGATTGGCGAGAATATCGGTCAGCGCCTTGCGGTTCTTGTCGCTCAAAATGTCGTTCAGCTTGTCGGCCGCGTGATTGAGCTTGACCACCAATTGCGGGGCAGATTGCTCCAGTTGCTGGAAGGCCGACGGTTTCGATTTGATGGTCGGGTATTCGCCCCAGAAGTTCGGATGCAGGATCGGCGCATTCTTTGTGCCGCCGTCGATTTCCACGTAAGAGCCGCCGGTCAGGCCCTGGCTGGCGATCGAGGCCACCGAGTCCGCATGAATCTGCAGGCTCGGATCGATCTGCATCACAACCTGCACCTTCTTGGGATCGTTCTGATCGAAATTCAGCTGGCTGACGCGGCCCACTTCGATACCGTTGTAGCGCACCGTCGTTCCCTTGCCCAATCCGGAAACCGAGCCGGAGAAATAGGTCTGATAATAGGCGTATTCCTGTGCGTACTGGGCGCCGGTGAGCCACAACAGGGCGACGACCAGCCCGAGAACCAGCGCCATGACGAACACGCCAACGGCGACGTAATTGGCTTTGGTTTCCATTGCGCCCCTCTCCTATCACACCCCGGCAAGGGCCGCGCGGCCACGCGCCCCCGAGAAATACTCATGAATCCAAGGATCGGAATCATGCACCAGCGTGTCAATCGTGCCCACTTTGACTTTCTTGTTGACCAGCACGGCGATGCGATCGGTGATCGCCCGCAGGCTGTCGATGTCGTGCGTCACCATGAAGACCGTGAGCCCCAAACTCTGCTGCAGGCTCCGCACCAGTCCGTCGAACTGGTTGGCGGAAATCGGATCGAGTCCCGAAGTGGGTTCGTCTAGGAACAGGAGCTCGGGATCAAGCGCGAGGGCGCGTGCGAGGCCCGCCCGCTTGACCATGCCGCCGGAAAGCTCGGACGGATATTTCTGTGCGGCATCCGGCGGCAGGCCGACCAGCGACAGCTTCATGGCCGCGATCTCGTCCATCAGCTCCTGACTCATATGGGTATAGCGGCGCAGCGGCACCTGGATGTTTTCGGCGACGGTCTGCGAACTGAAGAGTGCGCCCCCCTGAAACAGCACCCCCCATCGCAGCTGCAACCCCTTGAGATCCTCGGCATCCATATCGGCGGTTTCGATGCCGAACACCTTGATGCTGCCGGAGACCGGATGGTTGAGTCCGATGATCGAGCGCAGCAGCACGGACTTGCCGGCGCCCGACCCGCCAACCACGCCCAGCACCTCGCCGCGCATCACGTCAAGATCGACGTGATCGTGAATCACTTTTCCGTTGAACGCGTTCACGAGTCCGCGAATCCGGATCGCCACCTTGTCGTCGCCGTTGCCGCTGTTGCTCATATGCCCAGGATCGAAAAGAGCACCGAAAAACCGGCGTCGAAGGTGATGATGAGAAAGATGGATTCGACCACCGAGCGGGTGGTGAGTCTGCCGACGCTCTCCGCATTGCGCTCGACTCGCAGCCCTTCGAAGCACCCGACCAGTCCGATCAGGAAAGCAAACACCGGTGCCTTGATCAGGCCGACAAGCAACGTCTTGAATGTGATTGCCTGCTGCAGCTCGCGCAGGAACACCGGAACCGTGATGTGCAGGTCGAAGTAGCACATCACCATGCCACCGATGAGTCCCACGACGTCGGCGTAGAAGGTCAGCAACGGCAGTGCTATCACAAGCCCGAGCACGCGCGGGATGACCAGCACCTCGGCGATGTTGAGACCCATGGTCTCCATGGCGTCGACTTCCTCATTCACCCGCATGGTGCCGATGAACGCAGTGAAGGCGGAACCGGACCGGCCGGCGACAATAATGGCCGTAACCAGCCCGCCCAATTCGCGGAGGAAACCAACGCCCAGCAGATCGACGGTGAAGATTTCGGCGCCGAAACGACGCAGCTGATCGGCGCCCTGGTAAGCGAGCACCACGCCGATGAGAAACGCGAGCAGGCCCACGATGGGTAACGCGGTGAGGCCGGTCTCCTCGATTTGCTTGACGAAAGCCGGCAGCGGCAGCTCGCGGCGCGGCGCAAATACGGCCTCGATCGCCTCGACCGTCACCCGCCCGAGAAACCCGAGCATGGCGTAGCCCTGGCCGAGCGCGTGCATGGTGCCCCGGCCGGTCCCCTCCAGGAACGGCACCACGCCGCGAGGGCGAACGGCGTGGCGCACGGGAGGAGCGATGTGCTCTTCCTCCATCGTCTGGACGAGCGGCATGTAGTGCTGTGGCAGCACGAAGCTCCGGACCTGCACACCCGCCTGCTCCAGCTCGCGCTTGGTCCGCAGCAGCAGCCACGCTCCGGCGCTGTCCAGTTCGGTGACTCCGCTGCCGTCGATGTCAGCCTGCCGCGCCCCATCCGGCCGCACCGCGCGTGTCACCAAATCGAGCCGAGGAGACTGGCCCACGTTCCACTCGCCGGTGGGGATCAGCCGGAGGATGTTCTGCCGCCGCTCGACCCGCAGGTCTGCGAGCGTTTCATCCGGGATTGCGAGGGGGCGGTTTCTCATGCGGTGCCTAATCCAGCACGGATTCGACGGCACGGCGATAGTGGGCGGCGATTTCGTCCCCGGCAATGTGGCGGCCTTGCCGCACAACCGCGCGGCCCGCCCGCCACACGCAGTCCACCTTCCCGCCTGCGAAGATCCAGCTGTCCAGAAGTGCGTCTGCCTCGCGCCCGTAGAATGTGGGATCATTCGCATCGAGGCTGACAAGATCGGCCGCCGCCCCGGCGCAAAGACCGAAGGCCTGCTGGCCCAAAGCCTGCGCGCCACCGGCAAGCGCGGTGTCGAACAACCCGCGGCCGGTCGAGCGGCCGACAATGTCGGCCAGGACGTTGCGCGAGCATGTGTTCAGCCGCTGCGCATATTCGAGCGCGCGCAGTTCGCCCGCCGCGTTGAGCAGTACATTTGAATCGGTGCCGATTCCCACCCGACCTCCGCGCGCCAGATAGGACTGAGCGGGAAAGATGCCGTCGCCCAGATTGGCTTCGGTAATAGGGCAAAGGCCCGCCACAGCGCCGCTGGCGGCAAGCCTTTGCGTTTCGACGGCGGTCATGTGCGTGGCGTGCACCAGACACCAATGCTCATCGACCTCCGCGTGGTCCAGCAGCCATTCGACCGGCCGCATCCCGCACCAGGCGACGCAATCGTCCACCTCTTTGGTCTGCTCGGCGGCATGGATGTGAATCGGGCCGCCCTCCGCGAGCGGCACAATGGCGGCGAGTTCGTTTGGCGTCACGGCGCGCAAGGAGTGCGGGGCAACGCCAAGATTGGCGTCCTGCAATCCGGCAATCGCCTTGCGGCTGGCCTCCATCAGTTCGCCGAACTGATCCATCGTGTTGATGAACCGCCGCTGCCCGGCGACCGGTGCAGCGCCGCCGAAATTGGAATGCGCGTAGAACACAGGCAACAGGGTCAGTCCTATTCCCGTCCTCTCGGCAGCCGCGGCAACGCGCTCGGCGGTCTCAACAGGATTTGCGTACGGTCGGCCGGCGGGATCCCGGTGCAAGTAATGGAACTCGCCGACACGGGTGAAACCCGTCTCCAGCATCTCGACATAGGCCTGCGCGGTGATGGCTTCGATCTGCTCGGGATCGAGGCGATCGAGGAAGCGGTACATCACTTCGCGCCAGGTCCAGAAACTGTCGCCCTCCGGCCCGCGGATTTCCGCGAGCCCTGCCATGCCGCGCTGAAAGCCATGGCTGTGGACGTTGCAGAGGCCCGGAATGCCGATCGCGTGCCGCTCGTCATCCGCGGCCCGCGTGATTCCGGTCTCGACGCGCTCTATTCGCCCGCCCGCAATCTGCAGCCGTACGCCGGCAGCCCAGCCTTGCGGCAGGAGCGCGGTTTCGAACCAGAGCGCCATGGACAAGCCCCGTCGTGCCGCCTTATGCCTAGACGTGTTTGCCCGCTCCGCCAAGTTCCATGCGCTGTGACCGGCTTTGGCAGAACGCGCGGCTCGCGACCATGGCGGGCGCAAGCGTTGGCGCTATCGAGAACGGCGTCGTCGCTTCGCAAGACGGGCGGATCGCGTTTTCCGGATCGGCCAGGGATGCGCCACAGTTCGAGGCCGCCGAATGCATCGACTGTGAGGGCCGCTGGATCACGCCCGGGCTGATCGATTGCCACACCCATCTGGTCTACGCCGGCAACCGCGCGCGCGAATTCGAGATGCGGCTCAAGGGCGCGAGCTACGAGGAAATCGCCCGTGACGGCGGCGGCATTCTCTCGACAGTTAAGGCAACCCGCGCCGCCTCACTGCAGGAACTCATCGAACAGTCCCGCCCGCGCCGGGATGCGCTGATCGCGGAAGGCGTGACAACACTGGAAATCAAATCCGGCTATGGCCTGACGCTGGATGACGAGATCAAGATGCTGCGGGCGGCACGTGCGTTGGACGAAAAGGTCAATGTCTCTGCCACGTTCCTCGGCGCCCATACCTGCCCGCCGGAAACAGATGTCGAAGCCTACACCGACCGTGTTTGCGACATGATCGCGACAGTCGAGCCTATGGCGGACGCGGTTGACGTGTTCTGCGAGAGGATGGCGTTCACCCCGCAGCAAACTGCACGCATCTTCGTGGAAGCACAGCGCCACGGCCTGAAGATCAAGCTGCACGCCGATCAGCTGAGCAATGGCGGGGGCGCGGCGCTGGCGGCGCGGCACGGGGCAGTCTCAGCGGATCATCTCGAACACACGGATGAAGCGGGGGTGATCGCGATGGCGGAGGCCGGAACCACAGCGGTGTTGCTGCCGGGGGCGTTCTATTTTCTGCGCGAGACGAAGCTTCCGCCGATCGACCTGTTGCGCAAACACAAGGTACCGATCGCGATTGCCACGGACTGCAATCCTGGCACCTCGCCACTGACTTCCATTTTGCTCTGCATGAACATGGCCGCGACGAGCTTCCGGCTGACCGTCGAAGAATGCCTTGCAGGCGTCACGCGCGACGCAGCGCGCGCGCTCGGGCGCGACGACGTCGGTACGCTGGAGGTCGGCAAGCGCTGCGATCTGGCCATCTGGGGCATCGAGGACCCGGCGGAGCTGGTGTATCGCATGGGCTTCAATCCGCTCCATCGGCGTGTGTTCGGAGGCATTGATGCCTGAATGGCTGCCCATCGATCAAGGCGATGCGCCGCTGATCATGTCCATGCCGCACACCGGTACGGACATTCCCGCAGATATCGAAGAGCAGCTCGTGTCACCCTGGCTTGCGCGCAAGGACGCCGATTGGCATGTCGAGAGATTGTACGATTTCGCGCCGTCGCTTGGTGCGACCGCGATCCGCACGACCATCTCTCGCACGGCGATCGACGTGAACCGCGATCCCTCCGGTGCCTCTCTGTATCCAGGACAGGCCACGACGGGGCTTTGCCCCACCACGACGTTCGATGGCGAGCCGCTGTATCGCGACGGCTCTGTCCCGGATGCCGAGGAAATCACCCGCCGTGGCGCGACCTGGTTCGAGCCGTATCACGCGGCGCTTGCGGATGAGATCGAGCGGGTGCGCGCGCGGCACTCCAAGATTGTGCTGTTCGAAGCGCATTCCATTCGCTCGGTCATCCCGCGGCTGTTCGAGGGCGAGCTGCCGAATTTCAATATCGGCACGAACAGCGGCGCGTCGTGCGATCCGGCGCTCACAGCGGCAATTGAAGCCGTTTGTGACAAAACAGAGTTTTCTCGCGTGACCAACGGACGCTTCAAAGGCGGGTGGACGACGCGGCACTACGGCCGCCCCGCCGAAGGCGTGCATGCCATTCAGCTCGAGCTCGCGTGCCGCGGGTACATGGACGAGCCGCGCGAAGTCTCGCCGGAGAACTGGCCAACGCCTTACAATGAAAAGCGAGCAGCGGAAATGCGCGCGGCACTCGAACAAATCCTTCAAGCCTGCCTCACTTTCGCGAGCACGCCATGACCCGCCTCGACAACAGCCGCCATATCCGCTCACCGCACGGCACCGAGCTCAGCTGCAAATCCTGGCTCACCGAAGCGCCGATGCGCATGCTGATGAACAACCTCGATGCCGAAGTGGCGGAGCGGCCCGAGGAACTCGTCGTCTATGGCGGCATCGGGCGGGCGGCCCGCGACTGGGAATCCTTCGACCGCATCGTCGCGTCGCTGAAGCGGCTGGAAGACGACCAGTCGCTGCTCATCCAATCCGGCAAACCGGTCGGAATTTTTCAAACCCACCCCGACGCGCCGCGGGTGCTGATCGCCAATTCCAACCTCGTGCCGCATTGGGCGACGTGGGACAAATTCAACGAGCTCGATCGCAAGGGCTTGATGATGTACGGCCAGATGACGGCCGGTTCGTGGATCTACATCGGCAGCCAGGGCATCGTTCAGGGCACGTACGAAACCTTCGCCGAACTGGGCCGCCGGCACTACGGCGGCGATCTCTCCGGCCGCTGGATTCTCACCGCCGGCCTCGGCGGCATGGGCGGTGCACAACCCCTGGCGGCCACCATGGCGGGCGCCTCGATGCTTGCCGTCGAATGCCAGCCCTCGCGCATCGAGATGCGGCTGCGCACCAAATATCTCGACATACAAGCCAAGTCGCTCGACGAAGCGCTGGAAATCATCGCCCGCGCAACCCGCGACAAGAAACCCGTCTCCGTCGGCCTGCTCGGCAACGCCGCCGACATCGTGCCCGAGCTGGTGCGCCGCGGCGTGCGCCCCGATGCCGTCACCGACCAAACCTCCGCCCACGATCCCATCAATGGTTATTTGCCCAAAGGCTGGTCGCTCGCCGAATGGGAAGCGAAGCGCGCCAGCAACCCCAAGGCCGTCGAGCATGCCGCCAAGCAATCGATGGCGGAGCATGTGCGCGCCATGCTCGCCTACGCCCACATGGGCGTGCCGACGGTCGACTACGGCAACAACATCCGCCAGATGGCGAAAGACGAAGGCGTGGCGGACGCGTTCGACTTCCCCGGCTTCGTGCCCGCCTACATCCGGCCGCTGTTCTGCCGCGGCATCGGGCCCTTCCGCTGGGCGGCGCTCTCCGGCGATCCCGAAGACATCTACAAGACCGACGCCAGGATGAAGGAACTGCTGCCGGACAACAAACATCTGCACAACTGGCTCGACATGGCGCGCGCCCGCATCGCCTTCCAGGGCCTGCCCGCCCGCATCTGCTGGATCGGGCTCGGCGACCGCCACCGCGCCGGCCTCGCCTTCAACGCGATGGTGGCGAGCGGCGAGCTGAAGGCGCCCATCGTCATCGGCCGCGACCATCTCGATTCCGGCTCCGTCGCCTCGCCCAACCGCGAAACCGAGGCGATGCACGACGGCAGCGACGCCGTTTCGGACTGGCCGCTGCTGAACGCGCTCCTCAACTGCGCCAGCGGCGCCACCTGGGTGTCGCTCCACCACGGCGGCGGCGTCGGCATGGGCTATTCGCAGCACGCCGGCATGGTGATCGTCGCCGACGGCACGGAAGCCGCGGCGAGGCGGTTGCAGCGCGTGCTGTGGAACGATCCCGCCAGCGGCGTCATGCGCCACGCCGATGCCGGCTACGACGACGCCATCGCCTGCGCCCGCGAGCACCGCCTCGATTTGCCGTCACTCGGCTGAACGGTTCCTCCCCCGCGCAGCGGGGGAGGGGGACCGCCGAAGGCGGTGGAAGGGGCGATCAGCGGAACGGACCCCTTCAAAAATTTTCAATTCAATTCGGCCAACCTCCTAAGTTTCTGATCGGGCGACAGAATCGCCTTCGCGTTGTTTTCACAAAAATCGCCTCCCCCTCCCCCTCCGTCAGAAAGTTCCCATTCGAACCTCTGGAAATCGGGAGGGGTGTCCCCTGCCGGCCGCCATCCACCACAACATCTTGTGCCGCGAAGGCGGTCCAGCATTCGTTTGCAGAAAAAGGGGGGAGGGGTCCCCCTCCCTTCCCTCTCCAACCAGACAGGCGCCTCGCCGACAGCCCGAGCTGCCGAACAGGAACCGCCGGCGGCATCGTGCCGGCACAAGCCGGCATTCCTGAGCCCGATCCTCTCATCTTTGGCCGCATTCCCAACATCGGCATGGTCAGGAACCTAGCACGAACGAGATTGGATCTCAACAGAGACGATTGCAGCGCGCGCGCTCCGCCGGGACTTGCCCTCGCTCCTTCGTGTGCGATTCTCAGGAGTCAAACCCGCGTCGCCGCTCTACCTGCGCGAAAGTGTAAGGCCGGAATCGCGATGGAGAACGGACTTATTTTGCCCTTGATTCCTCACCCCTTGCCGCCGCCAGGTGGAGAATAGCGGCGAGCTGCCTTCAGCCGCCGCGCCAGCGGATACGCTACCCTGTCATTGATGTCAGGAGCCACCATCTACACCTCGTCTTTCAGGAACAAATCAGTGGAAATAGCGCTATAACCAAGATTGCTGGTTTGCAGTGCCCAAGGTCACTTGCCAAGGTATCATTGGATGATCTATCGGAGCGACCACGATTGGTGGGTCTGGGGGGAAATCCCGGCCGATCACTTGGAGCTACTATATCTAGCGGTTTCACACCCAAGTGTGGTAAATTGGTAGATATGATTCGCGAATCGCATACGGGCTTAGGGGAGGCTGCAGTGCGGGCCAGCAAAACAGAAATACGAGACGCTGCGTTCGATTTTATTGGCCGCGGTGTGAAGGCATCCGAGCAAAACGACAAACCGAGTGCCAGGATGTACCTGGGTCTGGCTGTCGGTCTCTTTGAAGAAGTAGATGATGCACAAAGCGCTAGCAATGCGCGGGAATTAGCCGCAAAGTACACATAGCGTTTAGGTACGGGGGCCATCACAGGATTTCAACATGCGCGCTATCTCAGAAGAGATAGCCGTCCTCCAACACTGCAAGCAGGTCCGCTTAGTTCTGGTGCAATTCGGATCACCATTCGGTCCCGATAAACCGGAGCTTGAATTTCAAAAAGATATCAAAGGGAGCCGCTTTGAGTGGAAGGAGAAGACGGCCGTGGAGAAGCGGTGTCGCCGCTTCAATGAGGTTCTGCACGCGATAACTCAAGAAGGGCTGCTGGAGGTCAAACCTCCGATCATCGTGTTTCCCGAGTACACTGTCCCCAAGCAAGCTCATTCAATTATTCAAGAATTTGCAGATGCAAACGGGACAATCGTGATCCCGGGCACGTACTATGACACCGAAGAGGGGCCGTTAAAGAAAAACAACGTCTGTAAGATATACCTTCCGGGCCAAGATCCACTAGCCATCGTGAAGCGCTTCGGATTTTCGACGGAAGCCGACGCTTTGATGGTGTCGGAACAAGCTGCAAACATCGCTCACTTAGCTGGACGTAACGATGTCTTGGGTGAGTTCAGCATCAGCGTCTTCATATGTCGAGATTACTTGATGCCGTTTCGTGTAGAGGGTGACTCTCCACCTACGATGATGACAGATTGGCGAAAGCCCGGTGTCAATATCGTCGTTATGAACAGTTCGCAGACAAAGGAATTTGAGGCAGAAGCGGGGTTCGAGGCGCGTGAGCTGCGAGGGCGTAGGCGAGTAGTGGCTCTCTGCAACTGCGCAGGTGTAGGTGTCGAGCAGAGCGCAAGCAAAGGCTCCGCAATAGTGGGCGCCAAAGCCGACATGCACCATCACCCGGGAGATGTAATCGAAAGCCTTCCGGGAAGCGACGAAGGCGTTCTTGTCGCCGATATTGCCCTGGACATGACTGACTTGGCAGTGACGCTCAAACGACCGGGAACAAGTTTCGTTTCGCCAGTTCGACAGACCTCAACGTTTATCATAAGGTCGCCTCGCGCTCACAACGAAGCGCTGCCCATCCAATTGGAAGCCAAGAAAGGAACGCGCCCCACCGTTCGAGGGGTTTTTCACCCCGCTTTTTTGGAGGTGGCGCAGCGCAATATAGCGCTTGAATTATTTCGCACGCGCCAGCTTGAACGGGCCAGACGAGCATTGGCACAGCGTGCTATCGCCTCAGTCTCTGCGTTTGTTGTTGACGGTATGCACGATCTATTGATTCGCTACTATCAAGCTGCGGACCCCAATCTGAAACTCACAGGCTCCCCCTACCTCCAGCTCAGTCGGGAAAAATTTGAGCATCTATTTTCCGCCGAGCAACATGTGAAGATTAAAATTGAACCGAAAGCCATCTTAAAGTATCGGACGATCCGGATACCGCGTAACGCATTTGAAGCATCGGAATGGAACAAGCGCTGTAGTCAGATCAAAGATTTGATACCTATGCGCGCCGATTTGGCACGTCGTCACGCGATACTTCAGAAAATTGTGCAGCTATCGGAGGACTGGGATGACCCATCCATCTCTGCCTCTGACAAGGAGATGTTAGCACCGATATTTTTGGACGAGCCGGAAATCGTACCCTCGATTTCTGGATACACCACCGGCAGAACAACCAGTCGCCGACGATACGTTCTGATTTCCGAACCTGGTGCGAATGAAGCGCGAAGAGCAGAGTTCGAGACAGCAGTGATCTTCGACTACCTCATGAACTTGCCAGAGGTCAGGTCGATATACCGAATCGAGATTGATATTGATCATGCGAATTTCGACTATTGGGTCGATATGTTCGGAGAGCCGTGGAAACTCTATGAGATAGTTCACAGCATCAGCCAGCGAGCATTCCACCTGAACATGGACGTCGGAACCCGGACAATAGAGGTTCAGGATCATCTCCTCTTTGAATCCGTCCAGGGCATTTTCTCGTCCGACCTAGGTACGGAGGTCTCGGAGTTTCTGGAGGAGACACGGAGCCTTGATCCTGACATTCAAGTCGAGGTGACGGATGAGCAGTGGCACAAAGCTGGCCCGCTTTCTCACGTCTGCGGTCGCTGTTGGGCGTCGCAGGTCGACGCTTGGTACGGCACTTGGAATGCCGCAGAGCATCGAAGATATCGAAACACGATAACATCGTTTTATGGATACTTTTTCTGGGGCAATCTAGCTCCGGATGATAACAAGAGCGAAGAGTACCTGAAGCGAGCGAGGAATGCGTGGTCTGACCTCTACCAGTGGGTGGAGCGCAAGTATAAGCAATTTCTCAAAAAACATTTAGACGTAGTTACGGACCAAGAGATGTGGCGCAAGTCCCTAGATGTGCTCCGTGCCAGCGGCGTACCTGAGAACGACCTCGCTAAGTTACCGGTTAGTTCCATCGATAGAGGCCTGCATGTCATGCAGGTCGACGAAAAAGTTCTCTCTCTTGGCACCATCGATTGGCGTGCCATCAAGCGAAATTACAAAGAACATATTTCTTTGTTCAGGAATCGTATGCTGCACGATGACGATGGCGTCTTCGTTCTGTCGATACTCCGGCCGCGGGATGACGGGCAACGCCGATGGACCGCGGAAGAGATCGGGACCATCACGGCCGAGCTAATCGGACTTATGAACCTTGCAGAAACCTGCCTAAAAGGGCTTGAGGGCCACGTCACTTAGGCACTCTGTCCAGTAAGCGACCTGGCATGAGTCGAGCAATCGCGCATCTTCTTGCTTTAACATCTTCAGCCGAAAGCGTCGTGTTCCGCTTCCCACACCTGTAAGGGGGGCATTCGGGACAGTCCGTTCGGTAGTCGAGACATTCCGACTGTTCAGTTAACGGCACAACTCGCGCGCTCGCCATTCTCAATATTGCTGCACGCTGGCGAGGGCGAGCCATTCGCGGGCGCGGGCGAAGACGCTACGCTGCCGCAATTGCGCAGGCATGATGGGCTTCGCGTGGGCTTTCTCGCCCGCGATCACCTTGGCAAGCCGCGCCGCAAACGCGGCACTGGAAATCCCCAGCACCACCTCGTCGTTCAGCTTGCGGCTGCGGTTGTCCATGGTGGCCGAGCCGATCACGGACCAGCTGCCGTCCGCCGCCATCAGCTTGGTGTGAATGAAGGTGGGCTGGTACTCGGAAATGCGCACGCCGCAGCGAAGCAGCTCTTCATAACGAAATGATGGCTGGCATAGCGCACCTTGTAGGTATTCGGCACTGGTGCGCGCACGTCCACACCCGCGTTGCCGCAAAGCACCAGCCTGATGCGTATCCAGCCGCAATTTATGAGGATCCCGGGCACCAGTCGGTTGACGTGTCAGAGCTTCAGCGAAGCAGCCGCTGCCGAAGAGGAACCGGTGCAGTCCGCTCGCTAAATCTTATCGGCGTAAATCAGGCAGCCGGAGCCGATGCGGGCGAGCACCTCGGCGGTGCTGGCTTGCGACAGCGCGAAGCATCCTTCGCTGCGGCCGAGCACGCCGTGCGCGCGCGCCATTTCCGGGCTCACGTACCAGGCGGCATGCACGACGATGGCGCGCGACAGCGCGTTGCTGTTGGTGGCGTCGAGGCCGGTGAGACGGATCGACCGGCCGTGCGCGCCGATGTAAAGGCCATCGGTCCGGTAGGCGCCTTCCGATGTTGCATGTGAGCTCGGGGCATTGGAGAAGCGCTGCAGCCAGCCGGTGTGCGCCGGGTCCGAGCCGCGGCCGTGCGCCACCAAGTGCGAGCTGACGCGCCCGCTCGCGACATCCACCAGATGGAACCGCGGCGCGCGCGAGGGGAGGGAAAAATCGGCAATTGCGATTGAACGAGCCCTTGCGCAAACTGCCCACCAGAACCGCCACATCGCGCGTTTGTGTCATGCGTCTCTCCCGATCGAGCCAAAAACAAAACGCGCTTCGACCGTAGCACGTTGCAACAGCTACCGCAGTGCTTGTTCCAGATCGGCGATGAGGTCGGCGGCGTCTTCCACCCCGCAGGACAGCCGCACCAGCGAATCGGAGATGCCGAGCGCGTCGCGCTTGTCGGGCGGGACGGAGGCATGAGTCATGATGGCGGGATGCTCGATCAGCGATTCCACGCCGCCCAGCGATTCCGCCAGCGTGAACAGCCGGCAGCGCTCGAGGAAGCGCTTGGTCCCGGCGAGATCGCGATTCAGAACCACGGTGACGATGCCGCCGAACGCCGCCATCTGCTTCTGCGCCAGCGCATGCTGCGGGTGCGACTCCAGCCCCGGGTAGATGACGCGCGCCACATCTTGCGGGCGGGACTCCAAAAAACGGGCGATCTTCAGCGCATTGGCGCAATGCCGCTCCATGCGCAGCGCCAGCGTCTTCAGGCCGCGCAGCGCGAGGAACGCATCGAACGGCCCGGCGATGGCGCCCACCGCGTTCTGCAGGAAGCGCAGGCGCTCGGCCAGCTCGCGGTTCTCGCCCACCACCGCGCAGCCGCTCACCACGTCGGAATGGCCGTTGAGATATTTGGTGGTGGAATGCACCACGAGGTCGAAGCCGTGCTCCAGCGGCCGCTGCACGTAGGGCGAGGCGAAGGTGTTGTCGGCCACCGCGAGGATGCCGCGCTTTTTCGTCAGCGCCGCGATGGCGCTTAAGTTCGCCAGCTTGAGCAGCGGATTGGTGGGGGTTTCCACCCAGATCATCTTCGTGGCGGGCGTCAGGGCGCGCTCGACATTCGCCACGTCCGTCATGTCCACGAAATCGAAGGCGAGGCCGGCGCTGCCTTTGCGCACCCCCTCGAACAGGCGGAAGGTGCCGCCATAGACGTCGTCGCTCACCACCGCATGATCGCCGGTCGCCAGCAGATCGAGCACGGTGGATTCCGCGGCCAGGCCGCTGGCGAACGCGTAGCCTTCGGTGCCGCTTTCCAGATCGGCGATGCAGCGCTCGAAGGCCTCGCGGGTGGGATTTCCCGAGCGCGAATACTCGTAGCCCTTGTGCACGCCCGGGCTTTCCTGCGCGTAGGTCGAGGTGGCGTAGATCGGCACCATCACCGCGCCGGTGGTGGGATCGGGATGCTGGCCGGCATGGATGGTGCGCGTGGCGAAGGCCAGGCGATTGCTGCCGCGGCTGTCGGTCATGGATTCAATCTCAAATGATTGATGAGATCGATGCGGGTGATGAGGCCGACGAACCTGTCGCGGTCCAGCACGATCGCCACTTCGTTGCGCTCGAAGATGGGCGGCAGCACGTCCATCTTGTCGGCGACCTGCACCGTCTTCAGCCGCGCCGTCATCGCGGTGCGCACTGGGTCCTTGAACTGCTGGGCGCGGAATTCGTCATGGCCCTCCACGTGGGTGAGAATGTCGCTTTCGTCGAGGATGCCAACGATGCGTCCGTCCTTCAGCACCGGCAGCTGGGAAACGTCGGAGGCGCGCATGCGGTTGTAGGCGACGAGCAGCGTGTCGTCGGGGCCGACGGTGACCGTCCCGCCCGATTCGTACGGCCGCGTGATGAGATCGGAGAGGTTGCCGGTGAGCTTGCGGTCGGCCAGGCCCTGCTCGATCACCCAGAAATCGTTGTACACCTTGGAGAGATATTTGTTGCCGCTGTCCGGCACCAGCGTCACGACCCGTTTCGGTTTCGTCTGCTCGCGGCAGTAGCGCAGCGCCGCGGCGAGCAAGGTGCCGGAGGACGAGCCGCCGAGAATGCCCTCCTTGGCCAACAGGGCGCGGGCGGTTTCCACGCTCTCCCGGTCGGAGATGGCGTAGGCGCCGCCGACCAGCGACAGATCGCAATTGGGCGGCACGAAATCCTCGCCAATGCCTTCCACCGTCCAGGAGCCCGCTTCCACCTTCTGGCCGGTCTTCACCAGCGGCGCGAGAATGGAGCCTTGCGGATCGGCGAGCACGATCTCGGTCTGCGGCGACACGCGGCGGAAAAAGCGCCCGATGCCGGTCATGGTGCCGCCGGAGCCCACGCCGACCACGATGGCATCCACGTCGTGCTCCATCTGCTCCCAGATTTCCGGCGCCGTCGTCGTCTCGTGCGCCAGCGGATTGGCGGGATTGGCGAACTGGTTGGCATAGAAGGCGCCGGTTTCGTCGGCCAGCCGCTGCGCCATGTCCTGGTAGTACTCAGGATGACCCTTGCCGACGTCGGAGCGGGTGATGCGCACGTCGACGCCCATGGCACGCAGGTGCTGGATCTTCTCCCGCGCCATCTTGTCAGGGACGATGAGGATGAGCTTATAGCCTTTCACCATGCCGACCTGCGCGAGGCCGAGGCCGGTGTTGCCGGCGGTGGCCTCGACGATCGTTCCGCCCGGCTGGAGGCTGCCGTCCTTCTCCGCCGCCTCGATCATCGACTTGCCGATGCGGTCCTTGATGGAGCCGCCGGGGTTCTGGCTTTCGAGCTTCACGAACAGCCGGCAGGAGCCGGTTTCGAAACGGGTGAGTTCGACCATCGGGGTGTTGCCGATGAGGTCGAGGGCGGATTTCAACGGACGAATGCGGGGAGACATGGCGGAGTCTTGTGGCTCGCTTTGCGGGCGGAAGATACAGGGGCGAACCCCTGAAAAGCCATGACCTTCGCGGCAAAAGCGCTGTCATTTGCCATGGCTTTCGGCCTTGAATTCCGGCGTGGCCGGTGACCAGTTGTCACGGAAAGCTGACGGGGAACGATATGAATCGACTGGAAGGGTGCGGTGCCATCGTCACCGGGGCGGCGAGCGGCATCGGGCGGGCGAGCGCCAAGCTGTTCGCAGGCGAGGGCGCGCGCGTGATCTGCTTCGATCGGGCGGCGGAGGTGGAGGAGACGGCGGCGCAGATCGAGGCCGCGGGCGGCCGCGCCATCGCCATGACGGCAGACGCGTCCGACGAAGCCGATGTCGCGCGGGCGGTCGATACCGCGATCCGGGAATTCGGCCGGCTGGATGCCGTGTACGCCAATGCCGGGATTTCCGGCGGCGCCGCACCGGGATTCTTCGAAGCGGGCGCCGAGGACTGGATGAAGATTCTCGCGGTGAACCTCGTCGGGCCGTTTCTCGCCATCAAACACGCGGCGCGCGTGATGGTGCCGGCAAAGAGAGGCTCCATCGTCTGCACCGCCTCGGTGGCGGGCATCCGCTCCGGCGCCGGGCCGGGTCCATACAGCGCCAGCAAGGCCGGCGTGATCAATCTCGTCTCGACCGCCGCAAATTTCCTCTACGGCACCGGCGTTCGGGTGAATGCGATCTGCCCTGGCATCATCGAAACGGGCATGACCAGGCCGATCTTCGAGCGCGCCAGGGAGCGCGGCACCGCGCACAAGATCGGACAGCTCAATCCGCTCAGGCGTTACGGCCATCCCGAGGAAATCGCCGCGACCGCGCTGTTCCTGGCGAGCGACGAAAGCTCCTACGTGAACGGCCAGGCCATCGCGGTGGACGGTGGACTCTCCAGTTCGCTGCCGGTGGTGGGACGGGGCTAGAGCACGATCTTTTCGCGTTGAAGATGAAATCTCTGTTTCCACCCTCCCCTTGAGGGAGGGTGGGAGTCCTACTGAATCGACCAACTCAGATCTGGTGTCCGGTACAATGCGAGAAATCTCGCTTCAATATCCCATCAGCGTTGCGTAGCGGTCGCGGTGGAAGGCGGCGTTGCCGTAGAGCGCTTCGGCCACGCGAGCGCGCTTGAGATAAAGCCCGGCGTCGTGCGCATCGGTCATGCCGATGCCGCCATGCATCTGCACCATCTCGTTCGACACCAGATGCCAGAGCTCGCCGGCGCGCGCCTTGGCCAGCGAGCAGAGCGCCGGCACGTCATTGACGTTGCGGTCGAGCCCGTCGAGCGCGGCTTCGACGCAGGAGCGCGTCAACTCGAGGTCGGTGTACATCTTGGCGGCGCGGTGCTGCAGCGCCTGGAACGTGCCGATCGCCTGCCCGAACTGCACGCGGCTCTTCAGGTAATCGAGCGTGGTTTCGAAGCTCTGCGTGGCCGCGCCCAGCATTTCCGCGGCGAGGCAGGCGCGCGCGCGATCCAATATGCCATCGAGGAGCGCGAACCCGTCACCGGCGCTGCCGAGCACCGCGCTCCCGGGCAGCTCGACATTGCGGAACGCGAGATCGGCGGCGCCGCGGCTGTCGACCGTCTTCAACGGCCGGCGCGACAGCCCGCTCGCATTGCCTTCGACGAGAAACAGGGTGAGGCCGTGCTCGTCTCCCGCGCTGCCGCCGGTCCGCGCGGCGACCACGATCAGATCGGCCGTGCCGCCCTCCGGCACGAAGCGCTTCTCGCCGTTCAGCGTGTAGCCGCTGCCAGTTTTGGCCGCCGCGAGCGCGATCCGCTCGGGCGCGTGGTGCGCGCCTTCATCGGCCGCCAGCGTCCCGATGGCCGAGCCGTCTGCCAGTTTCGGCCACCAGTGCTGCCGCTGCTCCGCATTGCCGCCGAGCAGCAGCCCCGTGGCGGCGATCGCATTCGACAATAGCGGCGAGGCGGTCAGGGTGCGGCCGGTTTCCTCCAGCACCAGGCCCAAAGTCCGGTAGCCGAGCCCTGAGCCGCCGAATTCCTCCGGAATGAGAATCCCGGACCAGCCCAACTCGCACATCTCGCGCCATGCCGCGCGCTCGAAGCCATCAACATCGCCGCTGTCGCGAAGCTTGCGAAACGCGCTCACCGGCGATTTCTCGCGCACCCAGTCGCGCGCGGAATCGCGCAGCAGGATTTGTTCTTCGTTGAGCGCGCTCGTCACTGATGATCCAGGAGCCCAAGCACGCGCTTGGCGACGACGTTCAGATTCACTTCGCTGGTGCCGCCCTCGATGGAGTTGCCTTTCGAGCGCAGCCAGCTGCGGGTGGCGGAGATTTCGGCCGGGGCGAATCCATCGCCCTCCCAGCCAAGGCCGCGCAGTCCCATCGCCTCGATCATCAGCTCGCAGCGATCCTGGTTCAGTTTCGCCGCCTCGTATTTGATGATGGACACCGCCGGGCTGGGGCCCTTCTTCGCCTTTGCGTCCTCCTCGAGCCGGCGCACGGTCAAGGCGAACGCGCGCGCTTCCATCCGATGCGCCGCGACCCGCACCCGCAGATCGGGATCGGCGATGCGGCCGGCCGCTTCGCCGGCGTAGCGCTTGGCCACCTCTTCCAGCTCCACGCCGGCGCCGCCGCCGAAGCCGCCGGAGGAGATGTTCTGCCGCTCGTATTGCAGCAGCCGCTTGGCGATGTCCCAGCCGCCGTTCAGCCGGCCCACAAGATTTTCCTTCGGCACCTTCACATCGGTGAAGAAGGTTTCGCAGAACGGGGAGGACCCCGAGATCAGTTTGATCGGCCGCGCTTCCACGCCGGGCGATGCCATATCGAACAGAATGAAGGAAATGCCTTCGTGCTTCTTGGTCGTGTCGGTGCGCACGAGACAGAAGATCCAGTCCGCCTGGTCGGCGTAGCTCGTCCAGATCTTCTGGCCGTTGATGAGGAAGTGGTCGCCCTTGTCTTCGCAGCGCGTGCGCAAGGATGCGAGATCGCTGCCGGCGCCCGGCTCGGAATAGCCCTGGCACCAGCGGATTTCGCCGCGCGCGATCTTGGGCAGGTGTTCGCGCTTCTGCGCCTCATTGCCGTATTCGAGCAGCACCGGGCCCAGCATCCACAGCCCGAACGAGAACAGCGGCGGGCGCGCCTTGATGCGCGCTATCTCCTGGGAAAGCACGCGGGCTTCGTCCGCCGAGAGCTCGCCGCCGCCGTACTGCTTCGGCCAGGTCGGCGCCGTCCAGCCCCGCCCTGCCATGCGGTCGAGCCACAGCTCGGCTTCGGGATTCTCGTACGTTGCGCGGCGCCCGCCCCAGACGACCTCCGCGCCTTCATCGGCCGCGTTAGGCGCATCGCCGCGCATCGACGGCGGACAATTGGCCTCAAGCCAGGCGCGCGCCTCGGCGCGAAATATTTCCAGATCGCTCATGGGGCCCTTGGTTATCGGCAGCCGATTGCAGCATCAAACCGGGACATTGGGAAGGCAATTTCGCGGGTGCCGCCACCCTTGGCTCGGAGAATGTTGCTGGTAGGCTCCGCCGACCAGGGCCAAGCTGCGGCGGCGAGCGGAATGAACTTCATCAGCGACAATGCCTATGGCGCGGCGCCGCAGATTCTTGCTGCGCTGGCGCAAGCCAATGCCGGGACGGATGCCTCGTACGGCGAGGATGCCATCACCGCGCGCGTGACGGCGCGGATGTGCGACATCTTCGAACGCGAGGTTGCGGTGTTCCCGGTGATCACCGGCACGGCGGCCAATGCCCTTTCGCTCGCCACAGTCTCGCCGCCCTACGGCGCCATCTTCTGCCACGCGCAAAGCCACATCGCGCTCGACGAATGCGCGGCGCCGGAATTCTTTTCCGGCGGCGCCAAGCTGGTGGGGCTGAAGGGCGGCGGCGCCAAGATCACGGCTGCGGCGGTGGAGACGGCGCTGGTGGAATATCGCGGCGGCGTCCACAGCCCCAAGCCGTCGGCCATCAGCATCACGCAAGCGACCGAACGCGGGACGGTTTACCGGCCGGATGAGATCGCAAGGCTGTCGGAACTCGCACGCCGGGAAGGCATGGCGCTACACATGGACGGCGCGCGCTTTGCCAATGCGCTCGTGCATCTCGGCTGCACGCCGGCGGAAATCACCTGGAAGGCCGGTGTCGATGTGCTCTCCTTCGGCGCGACCAAGAACGGTGCATTGTGCGCCGAAGCGGTGGTGTTCTTCACGCCGGCGCTGAGCGGCGATTTCGAATATCGGCGCAAGCGCGCCGGCCACCTGATGTCGAAGATGCGGTTCATCTCCGCGCAGCTCGACGCGTATCTCGCGGAAGATCGCTGGCTGCGACAGGCACGCCGCGCCAATGTCCTCGCGCAGCGGATGGCCGACGGGCTTAGGCAGATTGCGCACGCGAAGCTTGCCGAGACGGTGCAAGCCAACGCGGTGTTCGTGCATTTGCCGGACGCGCTCGTCGCGCGGCTGCGCCAGGCGGGCGCCCAATTTTACGAATGGGGCGCGCCGAAGGACGGCCGCACCCTCGTTCGACTTGTCCTCTCGTTTCTGACGCCGGAGGAGGACGTCTCCCGCTTTCTCAAACTGGCACGCGCCTGAGCGCCAAACCGTCCGTGTGCTGAAGACCTCGTTCATTGGCGGTTCAGCTTGGTGAATTCGCACAGCAATTGAGTGCAATCATGTTGCCTGGAACGCACGTTTTCGTGGAATCGAAACTAATTGACGTGCGCCTTGGCGCTACTCCGGGGTCCGTGCGTTGAATCATCAGAAGGGAGAGCGAAACCAAAGGAGATTATGATGACACACCTTGGCAAAGTCGCCCTCGCTGCTCTCATGCTGGGCGGGACAGTTGCGGCGACCACAGCACCGGCCAGCGCGCGGGTTGCCGTCGGCATCGGTATCGGCGTCGGCGTTCCGGCCTATGGGTACGGCTATGGCTATCCATACGCCTATCCATACTACGGCTATCCGTACGGCTATCCCGTGGCGTACGGCTACTATGGGCCGCGCGTATGGTGGCACGGACGCTGGGTGTACAGGCACCCCATTCGTCACTGGCGGCGCTGGTAACCAGCACTGTAGCGAAGGAAAACAGCCCCGGGAAAACCGGGGCTGTTTTTTTAGATGCGGCCGACGAGCGTAAGGGTGCCTTCCTGCGAGATGGACCCGTTGTTGCCGCGCAGGTAGTCGTAATTCACGCCAATGGACCAGGCGCCGGTGGTGGAGGCCAAGCTGCCGCCCAGCACGAGATTGCCCTGCGACGGATCCGGTCCGGTCAGGGTAAAGTCCGTTCCCGGTGTGCTGGCGAAGGATGCTTTCAGCTTCTCCGGATTCGACAGGAAGTCGTAGCGGTAGCCCGCGCGCGCTTCGGGCTGCAGGTAGAAGTCTCCGAGGTTCACGTCCTGGCGAACGTCCGCGCCGAGGAATCCGCGGAGCGAACTGTAATAGGCCTGACTGACCGAAAGATCGAAAGCATCACCACCGCTCGGATCGCCGCCGCCGTGCTCGGTATAGCCCTCTTCGCGCATGGCGAGACCATCGACGCTCAGCATGGGCGTGAAGACAGTGCTGCCGGTGGTCAGAATGACGCCGGTGGTGGCGCCAAGCGCGCCGAGCAGCGTGGCACGCTTGCCTTCGGCCACGCGCGAGAGAGTCGTGGTCGTTCCATCGGATTGCGGAATGTCCAGCGTCAGCGAGCGCTTTCCATCCAGCTGGCCGACGCCGGCGGAGACCTGCGTGTCGAGGAAGAAGCCGCGGCCGCGCCAGTCGGTGTAGCCGGTGAGCATGGCCCACTCGCTCGTCGTCCTGCTGGTGCGCGGCTGCTTCTCGTTGATATTGCCGGAATAGAAGGTCAGCGCGCCGCCGTAGCGTCCGTCGGCCGGATCGCCCCCGTCAAGACCCAGGGCAAAGCCGAAGCCGGTATCGCGATACCCGATCGTGTTGGCGTTGGCTTCTTCGTTCAGGCTGAAGTTGAACTCCTGCCCCCACAGCGTGGTGTCGCCCGGTTGCCCGGCGTACATGCGCAAGGCGCGCTGGCGCGCACCGACCGGACCGGTCGCCTCATCGGTCAGCGCGATGGCGAGCGCGCGCGAAGCGCCGGTGACGTTGGGCGCGAATTGCGAATAGATATTTTGATAGAGCGTTTGTCCCTGGGCCTGCGTCAGCGGCACGCCGTTGATCGGCACGCCGGTCTGGATGATCGCCGCACCCAACTGACTGTCATTGGCGAGCGCGAGATTGGCCAGCGGAAACATCTTTGCCGCGTAGCCCGTGAGCCCGATGTCTGCGGCGGTTTTCGGCGTCAGGTTCAGAACCAGCTGACTGCGATCCGGCGTGATCGGATTGGTGGTCAGGCACTGCTGGTCGGAACTGGCGAACAGGAACGGCACGTTGGAGCAGACCTGACTCTGCAGCGCCGGAAGGTCGAGCTGAAGCTGGTCCAGAGGCGCATCGATCAGAATGAATTGCGAGGGCTCTCCCGGCGTTTGTCCGGACAGGAATCCTCCGAACGACAGATTCAGCAACGCCTGCGGATTAAGCATCACCGGGCCGGTGGCGGTGACGATTCCCCCCGCATTGGGATTGACGGAAATATTGTAAGTTTGCGAGAGCGTGAGCCCCAGGGTGCCGCCCGCCCCGACGGTGAGATTGTTGACGAAGAGCCGATTGTTGATGTCGATCGAGTCGTTGGTGAGCGTCAGGGTGCCGCCGGTATTGATGAGAACATCGAGCAAGCCACCGGGGCGCTCGGTGACCGCTCCGACTACCGAGGCGTGATCGTCGATCTCGAGGCGATCGTCCGCGCTTGAGGGCGCGCTGGTGCCGCCGAAGAAGATGTTTCCCGTGATGCTGGCCGCCTGATTGACGTCGCCGTGCACGAGCACCTGATCGCCGGCATCGCCCAGAACCACGTCGCCGGCGATGGTTCCGGAATTATCGATGTGGGTATTCTGCGTTGCCGCGCCCATGTCGATGGCAACGGTCACCTGCGAATTGTTGTCGAGGGCGGTGGCGGTCGCGCTGATGGTGCCGGAATTTTGGATATCGTTCAGCGTTCCGGACTCGTCCCAGATGGCCCGCGCGGCTAGCGACGAGATCGTCGTCAAGCTATTCGTGGCGGAGGCTGCGATCGTGCCCTGGTTGACGATCTGGTTCAGCGTGCCGCCCTGCTCCACATGAATGGCGACGGCGCCGCCGCCGATGTTCGATGCTCCGTTGAATTGCGCATTGACGACGCCAGGTGACGCGCTGTTCTGATCGGAATTCTCGAACAGCGGGACGTTGGCACCGGAGCGGATGTATAGCCCGGTGGCGAACATCAGGCCGGTCTGCTTATCGTCACCGGTTCCAGAGGCCCCGATCCTGCCGGAATTGAAAATGCCGCCTTCCACGTCGGTGGTGAAGCTGCTCGCGCCTTCCAGCTGAACGGCGACGGCGTTCAGCTGGTCCACATTGGCGGGGCTGGCAAGGATCTGCCCGCGATTGATGATCCCGAAGTCGCCCTCGGGCAGCAGAGGATTGGCGGAGATTTCAACGTTGCCGGATGCCGTGGCGCCCGCCGCCGCTGGCGAGATCAGCAGCACGGGCTCAGATCCATTGCCTTCGATGAGCGCCGAGGCGGTGGTGTCCACGGCATTCACCGGGCCGTTGTTCAAGAAGCCGTCACCGATATTGCCCGCGATGGCGACCGCATTCAGCCCCGTCGGATTTCCGCTTGAGCTGGTGGGCGCGGCCACTCCGACCGCCTCGATCGAACCGTTGTTGGTGAAGCTACCGCCCAGTCCGCCGAACAGCACAACGCCGCGCGCGTTCTCGCCGGTCGCACTCACCGACGCGCCGGTCCCGACGGTGAAGTTGCCGCTGATCGCGTTTCCGGCGGAATTGCTGCCGACCAGGATTCCCGTGACGCTGCCGCTGGTCACGGATGTTGCCGTCGTGGGCGCCACCGACAGCGAACCGTCCACCTCGACATTGCCGGTCACCGTTGAGTTCGGCTCGATGTTGATGCCGAACGAATTGTCTCCCGTGACGCTCACGGCCGAACCGAGCCCAAGCGTCAGGTCTCCGTTCAGGCTCGCCGGCGCATCCGCAGTACCGATCAGGACGCCGGTCATCCCTGTGCCCGTCGACAAGGTGACGGCGCCGGCCATATTGATGGTGCCGTTCAGAGTCGTATTGGGGCCGATCGCGAGCGCGACCGTGTTGTCGCCGGTGGCCTTCAGCGTCGAACCGTTTTCCAGATTGATGCCGCCATTGAAGATGCCGGTCGTGTCCGTGGTGTCGCCGCTGGGGATGCCGATAAAGATGCCGGTCTTGCTGCTACCGCTGCCCGTGAGGTCGATGGTGCCGGTGCTGTCCAGCGCCGTCGCGGTTGGGTCCAAGGCAAAGCCGCTTTTAGTCGCGTCAAGCTGGACGCCGATCGCGTTGTCGGTGCCGATGTTGCTGATCGTCCCCTGGTTGGTGACGGTGTTGGCGGAATCGATCTCGACCGCCGGCCCCGCCGCGGCCACCACCACTGACCCCGCCGACTCGATGAGGATGTTGCCCGGCGAGCCGTTGTCGGCCGTGCTCGTCTTGATCTGCTGGGTGACCTTGGTGGTGATGTCGGTGAAATCGTCGCCCAGAACCGGCCCGGAAAGCAGGGCGGCGGTGGCCGCTGTCAGCATCAACGCGCGCTTCGACAAGGCAAACCCCTTTTGTCGGTGTATGAGACCTGTTGCAGCCAGAAGTGACTAGCGTGCCCAGCCGGGCCGCAGGAACGCCCCTGAAAGCGCCCGCGGGCGCGGACATTAGCCATATTCAAGGGCGCCGCGCTACTCAATTTTTCCATTTTTAATCAAGCGCTAATGCCGGGAATTCACTGGGCGGCGCTGGCGGTTGCCCGGCCGGCCCGCTGGCGGATGAATTGGCCCAGACGCTGCAGCGAGACTTTGGCCTCCTGCAACTCCGAATCCGCCTGAAACAGGTGCTGCATGCCGTCATAAATCTCGACGCTGATCGGCACGTTGGCCTCGGCCGCCTTGTCGCCGATGCGGCTGGCATCGTCTCTCAGGATCTCAAGACTTCCGGCATGCACCATGACCGGCGGAAAGTCGCGGAAGCTTGCATAGATCGGTGAGGCATAGGGATCGGCCGGGCTCTGCTTCTTCAGGTAGTGCCGGGCGGTGAGGAAGAGCAGGTCCCAGGACAGCGACATGTCGGTCTTGGCGTTGGTCAGCACCGACCAGCCGGAAAGCGAGAGATCGACCCACGGCGACATCGCCACGCAGGCCGCCGGCATCGGCATGCCGCCGTTGCGGATGGCGAGCAGCGACGCGAAGGCAAGCCCGCCGCCCGCGTCGTCTCCCGCCAGCACGATGGACGACGGCTCGACGCCCTTCTGCAGCAGCGCGCGATACGCATCCACGCCGTCGCGCAGTCCAGCCGGAAAGACGTATTCCGGCGCCAGCCGGTAGGCCACGGAAAAAGCGCGGGCAAACCCGGCGTCGCACAGCCGCGCCACCAGCGTTCGATGCGTCTCCGGGGAACCGGCAATGAAGCCGCCGCCGTGAAAATAGAGAATGATCCGGTTGGCCGAGGAGCGCTCCACCGTCACCCATTCGCCCTTGATCGGCCCCAGCTCCGCCGGCTGGAACTGGGCGTCTTCCGGCGGCGGTCCAAACCGCTGAAAGGTGGAAACGAACCGCTGCCGCAACTCGGCCGGCGGCGTATCGGGCCCGAGACGGTTGCGGCCAATGGTGGGTGTCTGCCAAATCGGCATGCAGGATTCCGGCGAGCCAGCGGAAACGAGACGCACAATAGGCCCGCCTGAACAATTTTGTCATCTCAAGATTGTTGCCTCTGCCAACAGCCGCGTCCTGACGTGATCTATTCCGCGCTGACCACGGTGGCGCGGCGGCCCGACAAAAGAGAAAAGGCCGGGTGCGGAACACCCGGCCTTTTCGCGGATTCTCGAACCGTCCGTCCGATCAGGCGGCCTTCGCCTTGCCCTCGATGGTCTTCAGCTCCGGCGCATTGATGGAAATGCGGCGGGGCTTCTTCTCTTCCGGCACGATCTGCTCGAGGTCGACATGAAGCAGCCCGTTCTCGAGACGGGCATTTTTCACTTCGACATGCTCGGCGAGCTGGAAGCGGCGCTCGAAGGCGCGGCCGGCGATGCCCTGGTAGAGGACGTTCCGTCCTTCCGACTTGTCGCTGTCTTCGCGCTTGCCCGAAATGGTGAGCACGCCGTCGTGCACTTCCACGTTCAGGTCCTTCTCGGCGAAGCCGGCGACCGCGATGGTGATGCGGTAGTGGGTCTCATCCGAGCGCTCGATGTTGTAGGGGGGGTAGGACTGACCGGCGTCGTACTGGGAAACCTGGTCCAGCATGTCGAACAGCCGGTCGAAGCCGACGGTCGAACGGAACAGCGGGGTAAAATCGAATCTCATGGTCACAACCTCCTAAAAGCGATGTGGAGGCCTCGCCCCTCAACGGGCCCGAGGCCGGTTCTGCGTCCAGATGCCTAGAGGCCACCCGGACTACTCCTAGATAATTTCGGCCCTCTGGCACTTCAAGAGGGCGACTGACAGTCCTGCGCGAAGTCGGGGGCACGTCCCCGTTTGGCGGTCTGCCAGAATCAGAACGTTGGAAGGGGCCCCGCCGCCGGAAGACGGCGGGGCACCATTGCGATTTTTACTGGTCGCCGCCGCCGTCATCTCCGCCGCCGCCGCTGTCACCGCCGCCGCCCTGGTCACCGCCGCCACTCTCCTCGGGTGCGGCCTGTTCCTGCTGCGGCTCCGGCTCCGGTGCCGCCTGCTCCTGCTGTGGTTCCGGCTCGGGTGCGGCCTGCTCCTGCTGCGGGGCCGGCTGTTCTTCCTGCGGAGCGGGCTGGTCCGGCGCAGCCGGCTGCTCGGGTGCCACGGCCGGCTCGCCACCGCCGCCCTGTTCCGGCGCTGCCGGCGTTTCGCCCTGTTCCGGCGCGGCCGGTGGTTCGGGCGTCTCCTCCTGCGGAGTGATTGTGTCTTTGCCGACCGGCTCTGCGATGTCGCAGCCGGAGCCGCACGGGTCGTCCGCATGGCCCTGCTCTTCCAGCTGCTTCTCGGCCGCGTCGGCGCGGGCTTCGGCGTCGTTGGCCCGCTGCTCCTGCTCCGCGCCGTAATCGGCGAGATCGTTGTTCTCCCGGTCGAGGTCGTCGGCGCGCTGATCGGCCTCGTCTCTCTGTCCCAGCGCCTCCTCCTTGTCGTAGGTCGCTTGATCGGCGCGTTCGGCCTGATACGCCGCTTCTTCATCGGCGGCGTCGGCGCGCGTGTCCGCGGCCCGGATCTGCTGTCCGGAGCTGTTGCGGAGCTGCATGCCGCGATAGTTCGGCGGCGCGAGGGCGTAACTCTTGTGGCTGCGCGGCGAGGTGTGCACGAACTTGAACGGCACCGCATATCGGAACGGCGCATAGGTCGGCTTGACGGTGATCGCCACGGGTCCGGCCTGCACCCATTGCGGTTCGGTGTAGCGGTCCCAATGGTCGTAGATCACTTCGGGCACCACGGCGCCGAACGGATGGCGGTCGTCGACGAACACCGCATTCGGCGCAACCTGCGGCGCGATGGGAACCGCGGCGGCCAGCACGCTCATGCCGATAATGACGCCGCTGTGGCCATCGACCATCAGCAGCACCTTGTTGCCGCTGCGGCCGGTCGCGGTCACCGCATAAGCCGGGCCCTTGCGGTACATCTCCTGCACCCGGAAACCCTGCTGGCCGAGCCGGCCGGCAATGGCGCTCGGCGACAGCGCCTGGTTCACTGCCACGGTAGGTGCGGGCAGGTTCAGCGAAAATGAAATCAGCGGCGCGGCTTCGGCGCTCGCCGATGCGGCCACCGCGGCAGCGGACAACATCAGAATGAATTTGACTCTGCTCATGGAACGACACCCCTTCAGAGCGCGAGCGGCCGGCAGCGTGCAGCCCCACCCTCGCGCGGATTGGTCCGATTCTTGGAAGACGGCGAAGCGGCGGCTAGCTACTTCGGCAGTCCATACTGCCCCCGTCACACCGGCCGGTCCGTCGCGGTTCAGCCTATGCAGACGAAGTGATGCGAGGCTACAGCACCGGCCGCAGCAAATATAGTCTTTGCGCGTATCGATCGCATTCTGAACGCGATTTCATTTTTTTCGAATGGCCGCACGCGTTCCTCTGCACGCGCACGAACCGTGCATCAAATGATATGCGCTTGTTTGTGCTAAACCCAACCTCGCAGCCGCGCGAGACCCAGCAGCCAGAAGAGCGCCAGCACGGTATTGATGAAAGCATCCATCGTGGCGCGGGACAGATTCCAGCCGGTCTTGTCGTTCACCAGGGTGCGCAGCCAGGCGCCTTCCTCGCGGTTGGACGGATTGCGCCAGCGCCCGGTGCGGATCAGCGACTCGATGTTGTTCAGCACGCAAGAGCTCTTGTTCAGCTTCCATTGCACGAACATCGCCGGCAGGAACACGAGATAGAAAATCAGCGCGCCGCGCCACGGCGCCAGCCATCCGGTCACCACGTAGATCAGCGGCAGGAAATGCAGGACGAAGCAGAGCTGCCCCAGCGCATCGCGCTTCTGGGGCGCGAGCGGAATCGCCGATTCGATTTCGCTCGGCGGCGCGTCGTCCAGGCTCATTCGATATGCGTCTTCAGATACGTGCCGATGCGCGCCACGGCATCGCGTCCTTCCGACAGAATGGGATGGAAGATGTGCCACACATGAATCATCCCGCCCCAGCTTTCGGCGCTCACCTCGACGCCGGCCTCTTCGGCGCGCGCCTTCAATCGCACGGCGTCGTCGTAGAGCGCCTCTTCCGTTCCCACCTGGATCAGCAGCGGCGGCAGCCCGTGCAAATCCGCAAACACCGGCGAGGCCAATGGCGATTTGGCGTCCTGTCCGCCAAGATACGCCGCGGCCATGCCGTCGAGCCCTTCCTTCTTCACCATCGGATCGCGAGCGAGCCGCGTTCGGCCGGCTTCGCCCTGACTCAGATCCGTCCACGGCGAAAGCGCCACCGCGCAGCCCGGCAGCGGAATCTTCTGCTCGCGCAGCGACACCAACGTGGCGATGGTCAATCCGCCGCCGGCGCTGTCGCCGGCAATTGCCAGTCGCGCCGGCGAGATGCCGGAGTCGAGGAGGCCCTTGTACGCGGCAACCGCATCCTCGACCGCGGCGGGAAACCGGTGCTCCGGCGCCAGGCGGTAGTCGGCCAGGAACACCGGCACGCCGGAGGCCTCGCTGATCGCAGCGGCCAGATGCCGGTGCGATTTCGGCGAGCCGATCACATATCCGCCGCCGTGCAGGAACAGCAGCGCCGCGTCGTTGCGCGCGCGCCGCGCCCGCACCCACTCTCCCGCAATCCCGCCGACCGTCGCCGGCTCCACTTCGGCGCCGTCCGGCACCGGAAAGAAATCGGCGAGACTGTCCATCCGCGCCCGCTGTTCGCCAAGGCTCAGATTCTCGATCTCGTTTTGCTTGAGAAATGCGAACACCGCGGCCCGGTCGGCGACACCCATTCCGCTCTCCTGTTTTGCCCTGCGGCAGGTTACGACCATTTGCCCGCGGGCGCCATTGCGGGCGCGGCTGACAAATGCTCATATTTGCGAGTGCCCGCCGAACGCTCGGCCGGGTGCGGAAGGCATAGGATAACTGCCGAAAGCCGGCGGTGAGGAAAGGGACGCTTTCATGAGCAATGAGCAGGTCAAGGAGATCATCGAACGGATGGGCCCTGCGATCGGGGCGGATTCCGGCCTCGGCGGCACGCTGAAATTCGATTTTGGCGAACCGGGCAGCGTCTTCATCGACGGCAAGTCCACGCCGAACACCGTGGCCGACGGCGAAGGCAAGAGCGCGGACTGCACCATCACGGTGAGCCTCGAAACCTTCGACAAGATGATCAAGGGCGAGCTCGATGGCACCAGCGCCTTCATGCAGGGCAAGCTGCGGGTGGCCGGCGACATGGGCCTTGCCATGCGGCTTGGGCCGATCCTCCAGAAGGCCAGGGGCTGATCTTCGTCTCTGTCCTCGCACCCCGCGCATCCGGGGGAGAGGAGAGATGCTTTGCAGTTTCAGAAAATCGTCAGCGCCACGGCAACGCTCTTTCCACGCGCCCCTCTTAGAACGGTCGTGAAGAGAGGCGTGCGGTCGGCGGCGCTATGGATGCACGAGCGGGATCGGGCGGGGTGAGCGGCAGCCCCCGCGTCGTCAGGGCGGAGGACCTCCAGCCGCGCTATCTGTACGGCCGCGACGGCAAATCGCTGCGCATCGCCACGCTGTTGCCATCGCCCGAACTCACGCCGCGAGGAGTCTGCGTGCTGCTGCACGGCCAGACCGAATTCATCGAGAAATATCTCGAAGTCATCGGCGAACTGTCGTCGCGCGGTTTCACGGTGGCGACGCTGGATTGGCGCGGACAAGGCGGCTCCGTGCGCGCGCTCGACAATCCGCTGAAGGCGCACATCGCCGATTTTTCGCAATACCTGTCCGACCTGCAGGCCTTCATGGACAAAGTGGTGCACAACCTCACCGACCGCCCGCCGGTCGCGCTCGCCCATTCGATGGGGGCGCACATCCTGCTGCGCACCATGCACGATCGTCCCAGGCAGTTCTCCGCCGCCGTGCTGTCGGCGCCGATGCTGCGGGCGCAGACCCGCGGCTATCCGGCGCGGCTGGCGCGCCTGATGTGCTTTGCCGAGAATCTCGCCGGGCGCGGCTCGCAATGGGTGTTGGGGATGAAGGAGCGCGATCCGCTCAAGATGACGTTCGCCGATCAGCTGGTGACGTCGGATCGCGCGCGCTTCAACCGGACGCAGATGGTGCTGCGGGAGCATCCCAATTTGCGGCTTGCCGGCCCGACCTGGGGCTGGCTGGAAGCCGCGTACCGCTCCATGGATATCGCGACGTCGCCGGGCTACGCAGAAGCAATCCTCACGCCGACGCTGGTGTTCGGCGCCGGCCGCGACCGCATCGTCGACACGGCGGCCACGCGCGAATTCGCCGCGCGCCTGCCCAACGGACAGTACGAAGAACTCGCCGATGCCGAGCACGAAATCCTGATGGAGAACGATTCCGTCCGCGCCCGCTTCTGGGACGGTTTCGATGCGTTCGTCGCCAAATACACGTGAATCAATCCGCCGCGGCGGCGAGTCCACGGCGGTAGCCGAAAAAGATCCGGCGTTCAGCTGTGCCGCTGGTAGAGCACCGTGCCGTCCTGCTGGGTGACGCTGTAGAGGGCAACGCAGCGCTGGTCGCGCAAATCGCGGCACACCAGATCGGCCGCCAGCGTGTAGGCCGCCACGCTGGTGGCGGCGAGACAGTCGTAGCGGCCCTTGACACCGGTTGTCCGTAGACCGGGGCTCGCCAGCTTGCCGTAATTCGGGACGATGCCGAACGCCTTCGCTCGTTCGAGCGCCGCCGTGCACAGCGCAAGCGATGCTTGGGCATTCACCCGCGCCTGCTGCTCTGCGGTGATCGGCTGCGGCGCGTGCGCCGCCCGATAGGTCATGTAGCCGAGATACGCGGCCGCGATGACGAATCCGCCGACGATGGTGATCAGCGCCGCGCGCCATTCCCAACGCAGCCAGCTCCGCGTCTGCGGCTGCAACTCATACTGCGACATCGAATGCCCCTTAATCCTATTTCATGGTGGGAATGACGAAATCGGGATGCTCGCGCACCCCGCCCTTGGGCCAGCGCTGCGTTACCGTCTTGATGCGGGTGTAGAAGCGCACGCCTTCCGGCCCGTGCACGTTCACATCGGCGAACGCCGAGCGCTTCCAGCCGCCGAAGGTGTGATAGGCGAGCGGCACCGGAATGGGGATGTTCACACCCACCATGCCCACCTTTACTTTGCTTGCGAATTCGCGCGCCGCGTCGCCGTCGCGGGTGAAGATGGCCACGCCGTTGCCGTACTGATGCGTGGACGGAAGCGCGATGGCTTCGTCGAAATCGTCGGCGCGGGCGATCTGCAGTACCGGGCCGAAGATTTCGTCCTGGTAGGTTTTCATCTCCGGCGTCACCCGATCGAACAGCGAGCCGCCGAGATAGAAGCCGTTCTCGTAGCCCTGCATCTTGAAGCCGCGGCCGTCCACCACCAGCTCCGCACCTTCCTTCACGCCGAGATCGATATAGTCGAGCACCTTCTGACGGTGCGCCGCGGTGACCATTGGGCCGTATGCGGCTTCCGGATCGGTTGGCGTGGAGACCTTCAGCGATTCCACCCGCGGCTTCAGGCGCTCGACCAATGCATCGGCAAGCTTGTCCGTCACCGGCACCGCCACTGAAATCGCCATGCAGCGCTCGCCGGCCGAACCGTAGCCGGCGCCGATCAGCTCGTTCGTCACCTGATCGAGGTCGGCGTCCGGCATGATGATGGCGTGGTTCTTGGCCCCGCCCATCGCCTGCACGCGCTTTCCATGTGCCGTACCACGCGAATAGACGTATTCGGCGACGGCCGAGGAGCCCACGAAGCTCACCGCCTGGATGTCGGGATCCTCGAGGATCGCGTCCACCGCTTCCTTGTCGCCGTTGACGACGTTGAGCACGCCGGCCGGCGCACCCGCTTCCATCATCAGTTCGGCCAGCCGCATCGGCACGCTCGGGTCTTTCTCCGACGGCTTGCAGACAAAGGTGTTGCCGCAGGCGATCGCCACACCGAACATCCACATCGGGATCATGGCCGGGAAATTGAACGGCGTGATCCCCGCCACTACCCCCAGCGGCTGGCGCATGGAATAGATATCGATGCCAGGGCCGGCGCCTTCGGTGTATTCGCCCTTCATCAAATGCGGGATGCCGCAGGCGAATTCGATCACTTCGATCCCGCGCTGCACGTCACCGCGGCTGTCCGCCAGGACTTTGCCGTGCTCGGACGAAAGCAGATGCGCCAACTGGTCCATATTCTTCTCGACCAGCGCCTTGAAATTGAACATCACACGGGCGCGTCGCTGCGGATTCGTCGCGGCCCAGCCGGGAAGAGCCTTGAGTGCCGCTTCCACCGCCTTGCGCACCTCGGCGCGGGAGGCGAACGCGACTTTTGCCTGCACCTCGCCGGTGGCGGGGTTGAACACATCGCCGAAGCGGCCGGAGGTGCCCTGCACCTGATCGCCGCCGATGAAATGGCCGAATTCCTTCATGGGAGTCTTCCCTGTTTCACCGGGCCGTCCCCTTCCAGCCTGAAGGGCGGTGGTTTAGCCAACGCCGCGGAGCCGGGCAACGCGCATGACGGCGCAGGGCCGCCTGAAAAAAAGGGGCCGCGCAGAGCGCGGCCCGAGTTGGGGAGCATGCGTGAAATTCAGCGGCTCAGGGCAACGAGCTTGCCGTCGGACACCCGCTGGCCTTCGAAGGAATCGCCTTTGGCGCGCAGATAGGCCACCAGCGTTCCATTGTTCTGCTCCAGCTGGAGCTTGGCGCCGGTCGCTTTCCAGCGCTCGAAGGCGACGCCGTTGCAGTCTCCTGTCGCGCTGGCGGCGCCGGCCGTGTCAAGGCCAGGATCGGCGGCCAGGGTGACGACGCAAGGATCGTCGTTCTGGCCGACGCTGAGCTTCCAGGAACCGGTCACCGGACCGGCGTGGGCGAGGGTGATGGAGGCCAAGGCAACGGCCGCCCCAAAGGCGATGGATGATAGTTTGCTCATGTGAATACCTCCTTTATCATTCAGTGTTCAGAACAATGGGGATTGCCCTCAGTTTTGAGAAGTGCGTTTTTTGCATGGGGCGGGTGACCTGCGGACATTGCGCCAGGCACCGGTCCGGTGACATGAAAATACTGCACAGAAGCAAAGACTTAGGCGCGACGGGCAAGCCCGTTTTCCGTTGGACGGCGGCCTCTTCTTTCCTGCGCCGGAGGGCTTGAAACGGATGCCGCCCGCCCTACAGGAGCCCCTCTGCCGGGCCGCAGCGAAGCCTCAGCCGCCGCTCCTGCTGCACAAACTGGTAGAGCAGGCCCAAGGGCCCTCCGCCGGAACAGCGGCGCCCGGGCGGGCATTCCTTTGAGGACAAACCAACCGTTCGGGACGCATGCTGCATCTGCCGGTCTGGGCGCAGGCAGGCCTGTGGGGATTTGTCGGCGCCACGTCGCTGTGATCGGCGCGGGCGCGCGACCTATGCCGGACGGCTGGGCACCCGCGTGACGGCGGGCATCATGAGCTTTGGCTGCGGCGTGCTGATTTCCGCCGCCGCGTACGATCTCATCTTCGACGGCTTCAAGAAGGCGGGCGTTCGGCCCCTGGTGACCGGCGCGATCGCCGGCTCCGGGGCCTATGCGGTCGCCAACTGGATCGTGTCGCGGAACGGCGCGCACCACCGCGAACGCTCGGGCAACCAGCAGCAGCCGGCTTCCCAAGGCGGAGGGCTGTGGTGATCGCCATCGGCTCTCTGCTGGACGGCATCCCGGAATCGGTCGTACTGTGCGTGAGCCTTTTCGCGGGCGGCGGCGTCAGCTTACCGATGTTTGCGGCGATCTTCCTGTCGAACTTTCCTGAGGGGCTCACCAGCGCGCTCGGCATGCGCAAGGCGGGGCGCAGCACGATCTACATCTTCGCCTTGTGGTGCTCGATTGCGGTGATATCGGGCCTGGCTTCGCTGGCGGGCGCGGCCTTCCTGGGCGATGCGCCGCCGGCGGTCCTGGCGCTGGTGAATGCGGTCGCGGCCGGCGCGCTGTTGACGATGGTCTCCGACACCATGCTTCCGGAAGCGGTGGAGGGCGAGCACGGCGCCACCGGACTCCTCGTCGTCATTGGCCTGCTGCTCGCGTTTGCCATTTCACAGGCGGAGTAGAGTTCCTGCCTTTCGCGCCGGCGCGGCCAGCTCGGCGGAGCGAGTTTCCATTGGAAAGAGCAATGGCTGGATGCCGCCCTGCCACGCATATCTCTTCGCTAAGCCTAGGGGCGTGGGTAATCGGACAATTAGGTCTTGATCCTAATCATCACTGCGGGGTTGTGGACCAAACCACGCTCATGAAAGGCCAGTCGCATCGCCCCGGCCTCTATCAGTGCAACGCTTGTCGGGAGGTACAGGCGGCGCGCTTTGTGCGCTGGCGTCGAAAACAAAAATCACCACGGTAGCTTTCCGTTTTTCATTTCCCAAAAAGCTCGGGCGGCTGCTTGGTCAATGGGAACGACTGTGCTTGCTGATTTGGCCAATTTTCGCCGTAGTGCATCAGTGACGCCGTAGATCCCGCCGTGATACCAATCTTCAGCGACTGGCTCATGCTGCACCGAAAGACCACGCACATGAAGCGCATCAATGCGGTGGGACACGAGTGCAACGGCTTGAGTCATACTCGGATAAAGGGCCGTCAGCGGTAGGCCGTCCTCTGTGATCAGTTGGCCAAGATCAACGGACACCGAACCATCATCCGTCCATGAGTAGGCCGCAGACGTAATGCGAAAGCTCTGCGTCCTATTATCTGGAGTGACGTGATAGTGGGATCGGATCGTGCGAAGCGCCAGACAGTCAGGCTGCAAGTAAGATTCTGGGCGCGGCTTGCGGCACTTGTACATCAGCCGCATCGCTGCTTTTCGCAGCAACCCTTGCCGCCCAACGGAAAAGGATATCAAACGCTTTATCGCCTTCCCCCTCAAACTCGGCTCCAGAGTTTCTGTCCGCGACCCAAGCGGATACGGACCCGTCCTTATTAAGATAGAACTCTAATTCATGTGAGTCGGTGTTCCACTCAAACTGAAGGGAACCATCAGCACGCGGCACAATGTAGGGAGCCACAGCATTGCTGACGTTTTCAAGTGCGTCTCGCAAAATCCTGTCGGCTCGGTAAATAATCGCATCGCTAATGCGAGAACTCCGCGGACCGTCCCATCTGTCCGGCAGAGCCTTGATTGCAGAGAAGCTTCTTTGCGCGGCAGGAAGCCAACTTGCATTGCCGGACGGAGGCGCAGCCGCACGATCATCGCCACAGGGATGCAGTAGTGCGCTCTGCGAAAGCGCGGCAGAGGTATTGGAAGCAATCAATTGCTCAATATGCACGGGCGGCAATGTGCCGGCGTCTGCTGCTGCTGCTATCATTGCTCGTTCTCCGCTTCATACTTAAGCGCATATTGGAAAACTTCCAAGGTCAGCGCATGAATGGCGTCAAACCAGGTTGTCGGGTCCGCAGACGCACCGTCCATCCTCACACGGCCGGTCAGATTCAATGCGCCAACGGGGGTTCCATCAGGGAGAGCGGCGATCGCTGCCGCTGCCTGTACATATCCTCGATCTTCTAACGGCTCTACCCAAGAGGTCTGCCAAGCTCCGACCCTTCGCAAGGTCGGGGGCGAGAAAAAGCGAAACACCTCTGAAATTCTCTTGAGGCCACTCTCGGTCACGAGCGGCACCGCATTCGTGTAAAATAACTCTGCTGCGAGTGGTTGAATTGATGCGCCGAACCGCTGCCTAACCCATATGCCAAACTGGCGGAAGGTATCCGCGAATTCGAGCTTTATAGTTTCAAACCCGGGATACGAAGTATTTTCGGTAAGAGCTCCTGTCCTGCGCCAATTGTAACCAAAGCGATCACTCTGAAACTGCATCAACCGCTGGGAATCCGAGCTGATTAGCAGAATACGTGGCAGCTGAGCGCCGGAGGGGCCAAGTTGGATGTTTGGTTCGGCAGCACGCGCCGGGTTCGTCTCAATGGGGGGGATTCGCAGCGCTTGCTGGAAAACCGGAAACTTGTCGATTAAGGCATCCCGCAAATTCGCATAGTCGAGAATTGTGATAGGCGCGAATTCTGGAAACTGCACCGTCATCGCAATCTCTGTCAGAGGCGGATTTCCTGCGAGCTTTGTCACTGGTCCAACCGCACCGCCGCTTTCAGCCGTCCTCTTGTGTTAGCAGTTTTTCGGTAAGGAAAGGTAGCTATACCAAAATCCCTGCCCGAGCGAACTGACGACTTAGGCCATGTAGGCTTATTGTCAAGAGAGTAGTTAGCAAGGCATTCAGCTAACAAATTCAGTGTCTTACCACACATAGCGGGCTACTAAGTCAGGGTGATAATTGGGTCTTGATTCCTTCTGTCTTGTGCTGTAGTCTCGCAAAATGGACAGAAACAGGCATATACGCGCGCTGGAGGAGCATCTGCAGGCGCAGTTCGCGCTTCTGCAGGCCTGCGCCCGGCTGGGGGCGCCCGCCCGCGATGCCCGCCCGTGCCCCATGTGGATCGATGTCTTTGTCCGGATGTCCTACGCGATGGCCGCAACCGGCTCGGCGGTCGCCCGGCTCCAGGCGGCGCCGCAGAATTGCCTCCGGCTTCCCCGGCTCCGTCTGCCGAAGCTGCCGGCCCAGCCGGATCCGGGGGAGCACCCCCCACCCCCGCGAAAAACCGCAAAACAACCGGAGGCGTCTTTTCCTGCAAAGCCAACGGTTTAGCTCACACCCGGCGCAGCGGCCGCATCCGGCCGAAGCCGAAAGGCGGCGCGCCGCGCGGCAATTGCAATGCCCGGAAATCGGGCCGCCATACCGCCGCTGCCTGCGAATTCCGCCGCGCGCTCGCCCTCTATCTCGCACGCCTCAAGGCGGAGCTGGCGCCGCTGCGCGTGCTGCCGCGCCGGCCACGGCGGGTGTTCTATGAGGTGGTGCGGCCGGAGCGATGCTATGTCCGCACGCGGGTAGGGCGCGCGGCGCAGGACCGAAGCGCCGCGCGGCTCTTATCCTCCCCCGCTTGCGGGGGAGGTGCCGAATGCGAGCGAAGCGAGCATGAGGCGGAAGGGGGAAGTGCATCGCTCCCCCTTCCGCCTCGCCGCTGCGCGGCGATCCACCTCCCCCGTGAACGGGGGAGGACAAAACAGCCGCGCCCCTCCAAACACGAGAGCTCAGAACGTCACCACGGTACGGATGCTTTCGCCGGAATGCATCAGGTCGAAGGCGCGGTTGATGTCGGCGAGCGGCAGCACGTGGGTGATGAGATCGTCGATGTTGAGCTTGCCGTCCATGTACCAGTCGACGATTTTCGGCACGTCGGTGCGGCCGCGCGCGCCGCCGAACGCGGTGCCTTTCCACACTCGGCCCGTCACCAGCTGGAACGGCCGCGTTCTGATTTCCTGCCCAGCGCCGGCCACCCCGATGATCACCGAAACGCCCCAGCCGCGGTGGCAGCATTCCAGCGCCGCCCGCATGAGATCGACATTGCCGACGCATTCGAAGGAGTAATCGGCGCCGCCGCCGGTGAGCTCGACCAGATGGGCGACGAGATCGCCGCCGATGTCCTTGGGATTGACGAAGTGCGTCATGCCGAACTTGCGGGCCAAAGCTTCGCGCGCGGGATTGATGTCCACGCCTACGATCATGTTGGCGCCCACCATGCGCGCGCCCTGCACCGCGTTGAGGCCGATGCCGCCCAGCCCGAACACCACCACATTGGCGCCGGGCTCGACCTTCGCGGTGTTGATGACCGCGCCGACGCCGGTGGTGACGCCGCAGCCGATGTAGCAGACCTTCTCGAACGGCGCGTCTTTGCGGATTTTCGCCACCGCAATCTCCGGCAGCACCGTGTAGTTCGAGAAGGTCGAACAGCCCATGTAGTGATGGATCATCTCGCCGCCGATCGAAAACCGCGATGTGCCGTCCGGCATCACGCCTTTGCCTTGCGTGGCGCGGATCGCGGTGCAGAGATTGGTCTTGCGCGACAGGCAGCTTTTGCACTGCCGGCATTCCGGCGTGTAGAGCGGAATGACGTGGTCGCCTTTCACCACGCTGGTGACGCCCGGGCCCACATCCACCACCACGCCCGCGCCTTCATGGCCGAAGATGGCCGGAAACAGGCCTTCCGGATCGGCGCCGCTCCTCGTAAATTCGTCGGTGTGGCAGACGCCGCTCGCCTTGATTTCCACCAGCACTTCGCCGGCTTTCGGCCCCTCCAGCTCCACGGTTTCGATCTGGAGCGGCTTGCCGGGCGCATACGCCACGGCGGCTTTGGTTTGCATGGGGGCCTCTTCGCGGTGATGCCGTCAATCTAGACCACCGAATGCCGCGGCCCCTAGAGGTTGTGGCGCGGACCTGCGGGCATTATTCTAGACCGTCGCTGTCAAAGGGTCAGTCGCTTGAGTTTGCGTGACAATTTCCGTGGAACCGTCGCCGCCCTGGTGGCGTCCGGCTTCGTTTTCGCGACGCCTGCCTTTGCGCAGGGCCTGCCGGACAGCAGCGGGACCATCCAGCTGCACATGCCCGGGCAGGACATCCACCTGCATATGCCGAAGCAGCATCGCGCGGCGCCGAAGCGCAAGCCAAAGGAGGCTGTGATCGCGCCCGAAGCCGCTGTACCGCAAAGCACGGAGGCAGCACCCATCCCGTTCGGCTCGGAGATCCCCGCGGCGCCACAACAGAAGACGTCGCGCCGCGTTGCAGCGTCGCCTCGGTCACAGGTTGTTTCGTCCCGGCCACAGGTTGCTTCGGCTCCGCCACAGGTTGTTCCGCCTCGGCCGCAAGCTGCGTCGGGTCCGGCGCGAACCCGGCCTCTACCGGTCGGGCCGGTCTCGCGCGCCGAACGGCGCAAGGCGGTGCAGGAAGTGCTTGCCGGCCCGGCCAATGCGACGCCCGAATCCGATACGGCGACCGATGTTGCGACACCCGATGCCGCGGTGCCGTTTTCTTTCGACAGCAGTACGCCCGTCGCGGCCCCGGTGAAGGAGCCTGCCGCGCGTCCCGCGGCGGCTGCGCCCAAAACCAAGGCAAGTTCCGTCGTCCGCGGCCGACCACAGCTCGCTTCGCTGGAGCCCGCGCCGAAGCAGGTGACGAAGCCGCTCAAGCCGGCGGCGAAGGCTGACAGCCATGCCGGCCTAAGCAAACAGGGCGAAGTGCTGTTCGCCGGCGGCGGCACCGATCCTGAGAGCCAGAGCGCGGGCCAAGTGAAATCGCTGGCCGGCAGCCTTAATGCGGCGCTGGATGCCGGAGCGGCAGGCGTCGAGCTGGAAGCTTATGGCGGTGCGCCGGGCGACAAATCCTCCGATGCGCGGCGGCTGTCGCTGCGTCGGGCACTCGCCATTCGCCAGCTGCTGATCGACAGCGGCGTCCCGGCCGGCCGCATCGACGTGCGGGCGCTGGGCGGCATCGACGATCACGGCAATGCCGACCGGGTGGACGTGTATCTGCGCGGCGCGGGCTGATTAGGGGCTCGCCGCGCGCACTGTCATATCGGCCTCTCGCGCTTCGCGTCCGAGCGCGGTCAGCACCGCGATGGCGAGCGCGGCTGCGATCGCGACGCTCATCAGCGCGAGCGAATAGTTCTCGCCGCTGGCGATGCCGATCTTCGTCTGCAGCACCGCATTATAGGACGCGATGAAGTTGCCGAGCTGATAGACGGTACCCGGAAACGTGCCGCGCGCATCGGGCGGCGACAGTTCGTTCAGGTGCGCCGGCACGACACCCCACGCGCCCTGCACGAAGAACTGCATGAGGAACGCGCCGGCGGCGAGCAACGCCGCCGTCTGCGAGAAGGCCCAGAGATAGCTCACTGGAATCGACAGCAGTGCCGCTACAATGATGGTGCGCCTGCGGCCGAGGCTCTGACTGATGAGCCCGAACGTCAATCCGCCGAGAATGGCGCCGATGTTGTACAGAACGGTGATGTTTCCGGTGGTACGGGTATCGAACTTGTGCTGCACCTGAAGAAAGGTCGGGTAGATGTCCTGCGTGCCGTGACTGAAGAAATTGAACGCGGTCATCAGCAGGATGGCATAGAGCGCAAGCTGCCAGTGCTTCTTCAGTACGTTCAGCACCGTACCGGTTTTTGCGTGTTCGGCGGACCAGCCCGGCGACTCCGGCACGTGGCGGCGGATGTAGAGGATGAGCAGCGCCGGAAGGATGCCGACCAGGAACATGCCGCGCCACGCGGCGAACCCCGTCCAGGCACCGAAATGATCGTACAGATTGCGATAGACGAGCGAGGCCAGCAGATATCCTGTCGGATAGCCGGACTGCAGCAGGCCAGACACGAACCCGCGCGATTCCGGCCGGATCGTTTCCATGGTGAGCGACGCGCCGATGCCCCATTCGCCGCCCATGGCGATGCCGAACGCGGCGCGGATCGCGAGGAAGACGATCAGGTTTGGCGCAAAAGCGGTGGCGAAGCCGAGCAGCGAATAGAGCGCCACATCGGCCATGAGCACCGGCCTGCGCCCGAACCGATCGGCCAGGCGGCCGAAGACAAAGGCGCCGACCGGCCGCAGCATCAGGGTGAGCGTCAGCGCCCATGCGACGTCGTCCTTGCCGACGCCGAACGCATGCGCCACGTCCCTGATGACGAACACCATGAGAAAGAAGTCAAAGGCATCGAGCGTCCAGCCGAGATAGCTCGCCACGACCACGTGCTTCTGGGCGGAGGTCCAGCCCTTCAGTGCGTCAAGCGCCGCCATGCTGCTGCCTTTTGAAATGGACCGCAGTTATCCGGATTCGCGCAGCCTTGGCGAGCATCAGTTCGCGAGCGTCGCTTCGGTTTTCGCCCGGATTTCATCGTGCGTCGACCCCGGCGCAACCTCGACGACGGTCAAGCCGTGCGGCGTCACGTCGAACACGCCGAGATTGGTGACGATGCGGTCGATGCAGGCGACGCCGGTCAGCGGCAGGGTGCAGTGTTTGAGCAGCTTGGGACGTCCGGCCTTGTCGGTGTGATCCATGATGGCGATGCAGCGTTTGACGCCCGCCACCAGGTCCATGGCGCCGCCCATGCCTTTGACCAGCTTGCCGGGCACCATCCAATTGGCGAGATCGCCCCTCTCGGACACTTCCATCGCACCGAGAATGGACAGATCGATGTGGCCGCCGCGGATCATGCCGAACGAGTCCGAAGAGGAAAAATAGGAGGTCTTCGGCAGTTCGGTGATCGTCTGCTTGCCGGCGTTGATGAGATCGGGATCCACCTCGTTGTCATGTGGGAACGGCCCCATGCCCAGCATGCCGTTCTCGGACTGAAGAGTCACTTCCATGCCTTCGGGAATATAGTTGGCGACCAGCGTTGGAATGCCGATGCCCAGATTCACGTAAAATCCATCGTGCAGTTCCTGCGCCGCGCGTTTGGCCATTTGATCGCGTGTCCACGGCATTGTCGTCTCCGTTATGGCTCGTACTGGCGACTGCGAACCTGATGTGGTTCGATAACGACAAATTGACTGGAGACGTCGTTACCAAGCTCGGCAACGGTTTGCAGAACAATTTCCATGCGCCGACGAAAGCTGAGACGCTCCGGTCGCATGGGAATAATGGCCGGCGGGCGTGCCTCCGAATGTTCCGCAATCACCCCGAAATCGTGATCGTTGGTAAGGAGGATGCGCCCCTGCTTCCGTGCCAGCGTGAATACGGTCTCATCGTCAATGCCGGGCGCGAGGTCGAGAATCGTAGCTACATCGTGACCGACACTACGCAGTCCGTCGATCATCTCGCGTTCGCAGTTCTCGTCGGCGATTATTTTCATTCTGCCGCAAGAGGAATGATCCGCGCGCCGGAGAGCAGAGCGGAAGCATAAGCGCAGGCCGCGCGGACATCCTCCTCGCTAAGCCTGGGCCGGTACTGATCGACAATCTCTGCAGCGGACATTCCTGCCGCGAGCTCGTTCATGATGTGCTCAACAGTAATGCGTGTACCGCGAATCACCGGTTTGCCGACCATAATCTTGGGATCGACATGGATGCGTGTCAGAAGCTCGTTCATCGCGATATCTCCGTTACCGATCGAGTATAGCGCCGAATCACCCTTCGCGCACCGTGCGCTTTTCGATGCGCTTTTCGTAGTGCGCGCCCTGCACGATCCGGCTCACGAAGATGCCCGGCGTGTGAATGCCATCGGGATCCAGCGTGCCGACCGGCACCAGGTCTTCCACTTCAGCGACGGTCGCCTTGCCGGCCGTGGCCATCATCGGATTGAAGTTCCGCGCCGTCTTCCGGTAGACGAGATTGCCCTCCGCATCGCCCTTCCGCGCTTTCACGATGGAAAGATCGGCAGCCAGCCCGCGCTCCAGAACGTACGTCTCGCCGTCGAACTCCTTGTGCTCTTTGCCCTCCGCAATCAGCGTGCCGACGCCGGTCTTGGTGTAGAATCCTGGAATGCCCGCGCCGCCGGCGCGGATGCGCTCCGCCAGCGTACCCTGCGGATTGAACTCGAGCTCCAGCTCGCCGGACAGATACTGCTTCTCGAACGTGTCGTTCTCGCCCACGTAGGACGAGATCATCTTCTTGATCTGCCGGGTCTGCAGCAGAAGGCCTAATCCGAAATCGTCCACCCCGGCATTGTTGGAAATCACCGTCAGGTTTTTCACGCCGGAGTCGCGCAGCGCCAAAATCAGGTTCTCAGGAATGCCGCACAGGCCGAAGCCGCCGGACATGATCGTCATGCCGTCGAACAGGAGACCGTCGAGCGCGGCCGCGGCGTCCGCGTAGACTTTCTTCATGCGCCGGCGCTCTTCGTGCCCTGCTGCGCCCGTTCGGCGACCCGCTGCCTGAACTCCTCCGTCGTGTTCGCCAGGGGGAACGGGCTGGCAGGAATCGGCACGGCAAGAAACCGGCAGAGCGGCTCCCATCCTTGCGAGGCTTCGAACACCAGCAGCCGCTCGGCGGGAATGGTACGCTTCACCGCCTCATTGTGACGGTTGAACACATCGATCATGTGCGCTTCATCGAATTGCATCCCGAACGTCTTCTCGCCGATGAGCGGTTTGGCAAAGTTGCCAGGCGGCCCGACGCGTGAACCGTCCGGTAGAATCATCGGCCCTTTCATCGCAGGCAGGATGGTGTTGCAGACGCTCCGGTACCAGGCGTGCGGATCGCGCAGGGTCAGGATCACCTTGGCGGACGGGTACCGGTCGGCGAGCTCCTTATAGAAGGCGCAGCTGGGCCAATCGCAGCTGGCGCGGTAATTGGCGAAGACCTCTTCCCAGTCGACCGGTTCGCCGCGCGTGGCGCGCTCCCAGAATCCGGCCTGTTCCGGATGCTGGATCACTTCGTACATGTGATGGCAGGGCGCGAACCCCAGCTGCTCGAGCGCGATCTTGAGCGCCATCGTTCCGGTGCGGCCGAGGCCGGCGCCGATCACCTGTAGCGTCATCTTGTTCCCCGGATGTGACGGAGCGGTGTAATATGAAGGATGGCCCGGAGACAATCGCCATGAAACTTGCCGTGTACGCAATATGCGCCGCCCTCGTTGCCGGTCCCGCTGCCGCGATGCAGCTGACAAGCCCCGAGATCCGCGATGCTGCGCCGATCGCCAAGGAGCAGGTCTATACGCGCTGCGGCGGCGGCAATCTCTCGCCGGCGCTGTCGTGGAGCGGCGCCCCGGCCGGCACGAAGAGCTTCGCCATCACCGCCATCGATCACAACGTGCCGCCGAACGACTGGTCCCACTGGATCGTGGTGGACATCCCGCCGAGCGTCACGACGCTGGCCAAAGGCTCTCCGCCGCCTCCCGGCGCCCACGCGATGATTACCGATTTCGGCGATGCGGGGTACGGCGGCCCGTGCCCGCCGCCCGGGTCCGGCGTGCATCACTACGCCTTCACGGTGTGGGCGCTGCGCACGCCGACAGTGCAGTTCCCGGCGCACGCCACCGCCAAGGACGTAACCGCCACGCTGGAGAAGAACGCACTCGGCAAAGCTTCGCTGACCGGCACATATCAGCGCTAGGCGACGGCCACATCGGCGAGGCGATCGACGGTCCGAAGCGGCGGGAACAGCTTCATCCAGATCGCGACAATCAGCAGCGTTCCGATGCCGCCGATGATGACGGACGGAACGGTCCCGAACCATGCCGCCGTGAGCCCCGATTCGAACTCGCCGAGCTCGTTGGAGGCGCCGATGAACAGCATGTTGACGGCGCTCACCCGGCCCCGCATGGCGTCGGGCGTGGCGAACTGGATAAGGGCCGAGCGAATGAAGACGCTCACCATGTCGGACGCGCCAAGCACGAACAGCGCGGCGATGGAAAGATAGAAATTGGTCGAGATGCCAAACACGACGGTCGAGAGACCGAAGATCGCCACCGCGGCGAACATCTTTCGCCCCGTCTGACGCTCAAGCGGCCGGTGCCCCAGCGACAGCGCCACCACCGCCGCGCCGATCGCCGGCGCGCTGCGCAACAGACCGAGACCGATCGGTCCTACATGCAGGATGTCGCGGGCATAGACCGGCAGCAAAGCGGTCGCGCCGCCGAGTAGCACCGCGAACAGATCGAGCGAGATGGCGCCCAGCACCACCGGTCGATGCCGCACGAAGCGCACGCCCTCGATCACGCGCGCGATGGCGCTGTTGGCTGTCGCCTCGCGGGCGAGCCGGCGGCCGCCCAACGCGGCAGTGCCGAGCGCGGCGCCCACAAAACACACGGTGCACGCCGCGTAGGCGGCGAGCGGGCCAAGCGCGTAGAGAAATCCGCCGATAGCGGGGCCCGCAATCACCGCCGTCTGAAAGGCCGACGAGCTCCAGGCGATGGATTTCGGCAATCGCTCGGGGGGAACCACAAACGGCAGCAGCGACTGCGATGCCGGCCCGGAGAATCCCCGCGCCGCGCCGAACAGCATCATAATTAGGTAGAACGGCAATACCTGATGCAGGCGAAGCAACGTCAGCACCACCAGCAGCGCGCCGGCAACGGCTTCCACAAACAGACTGGCGGCCAAAACCTTGCGCTGATCGAACCGGTCCGACACATCGCCGGCCGGAAGGGTCAGCAGGAACATCGGGACGAATTGCGCCAGCCCGACGAACCCGAGCGCAAGCGGCGTGCGCGCGATCTCGTAGACCTGCCAGCCGACCGCCACAGACTGGATCTGCATGGCGACGGTGGAGAGAAAGCGGCTCGCGAGAAAGATATTGAAGTCGCGGTCGCGATAGACCGCGGCCGGCGCTTGGCTCATGGCAGGTGCGCGCGCTGGCGCCATTCCTCGCGCGTGATGCTCCAGATGTCGCAGATATAACTACTGCCGGCGATGATCAGCTCGTATTCGGCGCCTTGCGCTTCGCCCAACCGCTCCGCGACCGCCTGAGATGCCTTGTTGCGGGGATCGATCAGCGAAATGAGCCGGTCCACGGATTGCGTCAAGAAGGCATAGTTCATCGCCGCCCGCGCGGATTCCGTTGCATAGCCATTGCCCCAGTACGGCTGGCCCAACGTCCAGCCCACTTCGAGGCCGGGCCAGCCCTCGGGCCGGATGAGGCCGACGCGGCCGATCACCGCGCCGTCCGATTTACGCTCCACCACCCACAGTCCGTAGCCGCGGAGCATCCAGTGGCCGGCCGCGCTCGACATGTTGCGCCAGCTGTCGTTGCGCGCCAGCGCTTCGCCCGACAGGTAGCGCATCACTTCCGGATCGCCGTAGATGGCGGCAAACGCATCGAGATCGCTGTCGCGCCAGCCGCGCATGAGGAGGCGTTCGGTTTCCAGATGCGGAATCATGAGTCCCCCGATCTATCGCAGGTGCAGAGTGATGGTATTGGGGCCGGGCGCTAATGTGAACTTGGTTGCATCGAGGCCGGGTAGAGAGAGCTCCAGGGCGGACCCTCCCGGCGCGGAGGCTTTCTCGCTTTCGGCATCCGCTCAATACAGGAAAAACGGCTTGCCCGTGATCGTGTCAATGCGAGCGCGATAGGCTTCGGTATCGTAGAGCGCATCCACGTCGACGCGGCGCTTGCCCTTGACGCAGGTATCGCCGGGCACGGTCGTGTATTTGCCGTCCTGGATCGCCATCATAAGTCCGTGCTTGCCCTCGTCGAGGAGCTGCACCGCCATGGTGCCGTAATTCATCGCCACCATGCGGTCCACCGCATCCGGCGGCCCCGCGCGCATCAGGTAGCTGAGCTTCTGGTTGAGGATGCCGATGCCGGTCAGCTTTTCCAGCCGATCTCCCACAACCTCCCCGATGCCGCCGAGTTTGCGATGGCCGTAGGGGTCTTCCGGACCGGATTCCACGGTCTGGCCCTGCTCCAGCACCGCGCCTTCCGAGACGGCGACGATGGCGTAGCGGGACGGATTGGCTTCGCGGTCCTTCACCACCAGCTCGGCAAGCCGCTCGATGTCGATCGGCACTTCCGCAATCAAGGTGCGGTCGGCATCGGCGATATAGCCAGAGATCAGCGCCGTCTCGCCGGAGTTGCGGCCGAACAGCTCGATAACGGCAATGCGTTCATGGCTGCCGGCCGACGAGCGCAGCGCCTCCAGCATCGCAGCCGAGCGGGAAACGGCGGTGGAGAAGCCCATGCAGTAATCGGTGCCGAACACGTCGTTGTCCATCGTCTTCGGCAATTCCATCATCTTCATGCCCTGCCGGTGCAGATGCGCGGCATAAGAGAGCGTGTCGTCGCCGCCGATGGCGAACATGGCATCGATCTGGAGGCTCGCGAACACGCGGAGCACGTGCGCGGTGCAGTCGATGGTCCCGGCGGCACCCGGCTGGAATTTGCCGTTGAGGAATTCCGGCAGGTCCCTGGGCTTCACGCGGCCGGGATTGGTCCGCGAGGTGTGAAGGATGGTGCCGCCCTGGCGATCGATGGTGCGCACGGCCTCGGCATCGAGCGGCATCCAGTTGTCCTGAGTACCTTCGGGATTGTCGGGATCGTAATTGAGCGGCCCCGCCCAGCCGCGGCGGAAGCCGATCACGTCCCAGCCGCGTGAGAGCGTCGCGCGCGTAATCGCCTTGATGCACGGATTGAGCCCCGGAACGTCGCCGCCGCCTGTCAGAACGCCAATGCGCATGAATCGCTCCTCACCTTGAGCGTCTTCAAAGGAAGGGATTGACGACCATGACAGAGCCATAAACCTGCCCGTGATTCAAATCCTCGCTGTACAGCGTCTCAACGCCAGCCGTTTCGGCCGCGGCAACGATGGCGGCATCCCAATAGTCGATTCGATAACGTTCGGAGAGAAGTATCCCGTTGCGCACCAGCGTTGCGTCCACGGGAATGCACACCTGCTCCGAAAGAAGATCGATCCACTCGAGGGCTTCAACGGGCGACAGAGGCGCTGCTCCCTTACGTGTGACGTTACGGTAGAATTCGGCGAGAACCTGTCCCGAAATCGCGAACTGGGCGTCGCCGATCAGCTCATTTGCCCGGCTTGTCTTTTCTGGGGTGTCGAACTTCGCCATCGCTGCGTAGATCAGGACGTTCGTGTCGACGAAGTATTTCGCGATCATAAAGTTCGGCCCTGTTCCATTTCCAATCCGGCCCAAGCCGCCCGGTGGATCGCCGACTCAGTTCGACCAATTCTCGCCGGGCCTGCGCCGCACGATCTTCCTGCGCCACAATCCGCTTGAAGTGATCGCGGATGAGGCCGTTCACGGTGGTGCCGTGGTTGGCGGCGTACTTGCGAATGCCGTCGAGAACCTCGTCGTCAACGGCCAAGGTGATGTTTTTCATGGGCTTCAACTCCGCACAGGCACACAGGATATGTGTGGGTGTGCCAGAAATCAAGCCAGCTTCGGTTCGAGCTTCTTGCAGGCGTCGATGAGGCCTCGGACAGAATCGGCAGATTTCATTAGCGCGGCGCGCTCGTCGGCGGTGAGCTCGAGCTGCACGATCTTCTCAACACCTTTTTCGCCGATCACCACCGGCACCCCGACATAAAGGTCTTCGATCCCGTACGGCCCATTCACGTAGGCGGCACAGGGCAGCACGCGCTTCTTATCGCGCAAAAAAGACTGCGCCATCTCGATGGCGGCGGTGGCCGGCGCATAGAAGGCGGACCCGGTCTTGAGCAGCCCGACGATTTCCGCGCCGCCGTCGCGCGTGCGCTGCACCAGTTTGTCGAGTCGGTCCTGCGTTATCCACCCCATCTTCACCAGCTCGGGCAGAGGAATTCCGGCAACAGTGGAGAAGCGCGGTATCGGGACCATCGTGTCGCCGTGGCCGCCGAGCACGAAGGCGGAAACATCCTCGACGCTGACGTTTAGTTCCTCGGCCAGGAAATGACGGAAGCGCGCCGAGTCCAACACGCCGGCCATGCCGATGATCTTCTCGCGGGGCACGCCGGAGAATTGGCGCAGTGCCCACACCATCGCATCCAGCGGATTGGTGATGCAGATGATGAACGCATCCGGCGCGTGATTCTTGATGCCGTCGCCCACCGCAGCCATCACCTTGAGATTGATGCCGAGCAGGTCGTCGCGGCTCATGCCCGGCTTGCGCGGCACGCCGGCGGTCACGATCACCACGTCGGCGCCGGCGATATCGGCGTACGAATTCGTGCCCTTGAGGCGCGCGTCGAATCCTTCGATCGGTCCCGCCTGTGCGAGGTCGAGACTCTTGCCCTGCGGCAGGCCTTCGACGATGTCGAACAGCACCACGTCGCCGAGCTCCTTCAGCGCCACCAGATGGGCGAGCGTGCCGCCGATCTGGCCGCCGCCGATCAGCGCGATTTTCCTGCGCGGCATGGACAGTCCTTTCCAGAAGCCGCGCGGTTCCTAGCGCGCGACTCACGCCGCGGCAAGGCCGTTCAGCCAATGGCTTTGCGGGCGCGATGGGCTACGAATGCAAAGGGGATGCACAACAGGCCAAGCCCCAGCGCGACCAGCCCGCCGGTGTAGTTGGCGGCGGTGAACAGCACCACCAGTGAGCCGTCAACAAGCACGGGGATCATTGGCAGCACGGGATAGCCGATGGCACGGAACGGGCGCGGCAAATCCGGCTCTCTCTTCCGCAGCACCCAGAAGGAAATGTCCACCAGAAATCCGCTCGCCGCGTTCAAGGTGGCGATGAGTCCGAACACCAAAGCAAACGCGCCGGTAGCGGCAAGCGCAAGCGTGCCTATGGCCGTCATCACATAGGCGATCACCGGGCTGCCGCCGGCATTCACACTGGTGAAGGCGCGCGGAAGCAGGCGATCGCTGCCCAGCGCGAACAGGATGCGCGGCGCCGCCATGATGCAGGCGTTCGAGCAGCTCGCGACGGTGATCGTCGCGCCGATTGCAAACAGCGTCCCCGGCCAGCTCCCGCCGATGCGCGACAGCACGACGGAGAACGGAAGCGGTGACGCGGCCACACCGGCGGGCGAGAGGGCGTGAAGCAGCGCCCAGTTCACACCGACATACAGAAACGCGGTAAGCAGGATTCCATAGAAAAGGGCGCGCGGGATGGCCTTCGCCGGATCGATGTTCTCTCCGGCGAAAACGACCGGCGTGTCCCATCCGGCATAGGCGCCCATGATGAGCTGATAGGCGAGGATGAGGTTAGCCCACTTGAATGCCACAGGCGACGAAAGGAAGGTTTGCGGCTCGGCGGGCGCGACAAGAATGACGGCCGCGACGATGAACACGAACAGCAGCGCGGCCTTGACGAAGCTGGTCAACTCCTGCACGGCGCGGCCCTCGCGAAGGCCCGCGAGATTCGCCGCATAGAGCGCGACCTGCAGCGAAAGCGCCACCGCGATCTTGTGCGCGCCGGCAGCCGGCAAGAGCAGCGGCAGGAATTCGGCAAAAGAAACCGAAGCTGCCGCGGCGCCCGCCAGATTGGCGAGCCAACCCGTCCAACCGACGACGAGGCCTCCGACATCGCCCAGCGCGCGATGCGCATAGTTGTAACCGCCACCGGTTCGCGGCAGCGCGGCGGCAAGCTCGGAGAGAAGGTTTGCCGACAGCGACACCTGGATGGCGCCCAGCATCCATAGGCCGGTGATCAGCGCGATGCCGGGCACCTCGCCCGCAACGATGCTCGGAGAGCGCAGGATGCCGGACCCGATGATCTGGCCGATGGCCACCGCCACGCCGAACGTGACGCCGAGGATTTTGAGGAGATGGTGGCGCGGCTGCGCCGATACTGCCTCGATTGTCATGCTCGCCCCTGACCGCCCGCCGTCTTAAATGACTTAAATCAATGCAAGAGAGAAGTGCGGCCCATGCCCGGCATTCGAGATTCGGCGATCAGCGTCCCATCGGCATGGCGTCGTGCTTGTCGCCGCCTTTTGCGACGAGGGCGCGATACTGCTCCAGCGAAAGGCCGGGCAGCTTCTGCAGGAACGCGACGATGTTCCAGATGTCCGCGTCGGAATGCGTCAGGCCCCAGGCCGGCATGGCCGTCATCTTGATGCCGTGCTTGACGATCCAGAACTGCTCCGCCGCGCCCTCCGGCGGCAAGGTCGCCAAGGCTGGCGGCTTGGGATTCATTCCCGGCCGCATCGCGTTCTCACGCAGGCCGGGCGCCAGATGGCAGCCGGTGCACATCGCGTCGTAATGCGCGGCGCCTTCGGCGATCATCGCCGGCTTGTCGAGCGGCGGGACCGCGATGCCCTCCGCCCGCACGTCAATCGCACGTTCGCGGGTGTATGCGACGATCATGTGCATCAGCGCGGAATCCGGCGCATCCGCGGCGACGTTGAAGGCGCCGGAAACGACGATGGCGACGACGGCAATCGCGGCAAAGAACGCAGCGACGACAATGGTCACAACGATGGTGGCAGCCCGGTTCATCTCAACCAGGCTTATAACCGCTGACTGCTCGCGTTACGAGCCGGCGGGCTCCGGTACCGCGCCCTCTTCCACGCCGCGCTCCACGCGCTCGCTGATGCGGGCGGACTTTCCACGCCGGCCGCGCAGGTAATAGAGCTTCGCGCGCCGCACGCGGCCCTTGCGCACCACCTGCACGGAATCGACCAGCGGCGAGTACACCGGGAAAACGCGCTCCACGCCCTCGCCATAGGAGATCTTCCGCACGGTGAAGCTCTCGTTGACGCCTGCGCCCTGCCGACCGATGCAGACGCCCTCGAACGCCTGCAGCCGCTCGCGCGTCTTCATCTGCTTGGCCTTCTCGTCGTAGGTCTGCTCGACGACCTTAACGTTGACCTTCAACGTGTCGCCGGGACGGAACTCCGGCAGGCCTTTGCCGCCGCGGACGGCCTTCATCTGCTCGGTTTCGAGCTGTTTTAGCAGGTTCATGGGTTTGCACTCCGCGGGCAGGCAGGGGGTTGTCATTTGCTGGCGCGCATTCCGGGCGGCGAACCGGTGCCCACTTCGCCTGAATGCGCGCTGGAAGGGCCGGCTAATAGCCTATGGCTTGTCCTTTTCATAGAGGGTCCAAAGATCCGGGCGGCGGGATTTCGTGAGGTGTTCCGCCTGCTCCCGGCGCCATCGCGCGATTTCGGCATGGTTGCCGGAGGTCAGTGCGGGTGGGATGTCGCGCCCTTCGAACGTCGGCGGCCGGGTGTATTGCGGATATTCCAGCAGCCCGGCGGAAAAGCTTTCGTCGGCCGGGGAGGTCGCGTCGCCCAGCACGCCGGGAATCAGCCGCACGCAGGCTTCGATCAGCGCCATCGCGGCGATCTCCCCGCCCGCGAGGATGAAATCGCCAGTGGAGATTTCCTCCAGCTGCCGCGCCTCAAGGGCGCGCTGGTCCAGCCCTTCGAAGCGGCCACACAACAGAATAGCGCCCGGACCGCTCGCCAACGCGCGAACGCGGGACTGTGTCAGCGGCACGCCGCGCGGCGAAAGGTAGATGGCCGGCGCATCGGGATTGGCAGCGCGCGCCGCATCGATGGCGGCGCAGGCGACATCGGCGCGCATGACCATCCCCGGTCCGCCGCCGGCTGGCGTGTCGTCCACCGTCCGGTGCTTGCCGAGGCCATGCTCGCGAATGTCGCGCACCTCGAGCGACCAGAGATTCTTCTCCAGCGCCTTGCCGATCAGCGACGCGCCCAGCGGCCCGGGAAACATCTCCGGGAAGAGCGTCAGGACAGACGCCCGCCAGGTCATTTCAGTTCCAGCTTGAATCCGACATGGCTCTGGTCGAAGCCGAGCCGGCGATAGAACAGGTGCGCGCGCGTGCGGCGCTTGTCGGAGGTGAGCTGAACGAGCTTGCAGCCCGCGGCGCGGGCCTCCGCGATGGCATGCTTCATCAGCTGCGTGCCGATATTCTTCCCGCGCAAATTCGAGGCCACACGCACCGCCTCGATAAAGGCGCGCGTGGCGCCGCGACGCGACAGGCCCGGCAGGAAGGTGAGCTGCAGTGCGCCCACGATGCGGCCATCCTGTTCCGCCAGCAGAATGCGGTTCGCCGCCATCTTCTGCATCGCCGCAAAGGCCTCGGCGTATTCCGGCGCGATCGTATCGCCGCCCTTCTCACGCGCCTCGGCATATTCGTCGTCGGCGAGAAGCTGGACCACCGGCAGAAGATCGGCCTCGGTCGCATACCGGAAGGTGAGTTCGCTCATTCCACGCTTCCTTTCGTCTCCGCTTCCACCTCTTCGGGCGCAGCAATGACGACGCGGCCGGCGGCGATATCGATGGTGGGGACGATCTCGCGCGTGAACGGCATCAGCACCTCGCCCTGGCCATCGTCCCGTTCGACCTCGATCACGTCGCCCGCGCCGAAGTTGTGGATGGCAGTCACCTTGCCGATGCTGCGGCCCTCGGTGTCCTCGGCGCGCAAGCCGATCAGATCGGCGTGATAGAACTCGTGAGCCTCTGTTTCGGGCAGGCGCTCGCGCGATACAAACAATTCGATGCCCGTCAGCGCTTCCGCGGCGTCGCGGCTTGCGACGCCTTCGAATTGCACGATGGCAGTACCTTTGCCTTGGCGAACGCCGGTCACCGTGAACTTGCGCCCATTGCGCGTGTGCAGCGGACCGTGGGCGCCAAGCTTTTCCGGCGTCTCGGTGAAGGTTTTCACCTTCACCTCGCCTTTCAGCCCCTGCGCCCCGATCACGACGCCGAGGAGGATGTCGGTGGGCACTGCGTTCGCTCTAGGCCGGCGGAGCTTCCGCTTTGGCAGCGGCGGCAGCGCGCTCCTGTGCCTTCTTCTTCGGCTTCGCCTTGTTGGGGTTGCTCTTCGCGAGCGGTTTCACCAGACCGCCATCGGCCAAGAAGCGATGCACGCGGTCGGTGGCGGCGGCGCCCTTCGCCATCCACGCCTTCGCCTTCTCCAGATCGAGCTTCAGCCGGTCGGCATGGTCCTTTGGCAGCAGCGGATTGTAGAAGCCGATCTTCTCGATGAAGCGGCCGTCGCGGGGGCTGTGCGAATCCGCAACCACAATGCCGTAATGCGGGCGCTTCTTCGTGCCGCCCCGGGCCAGTCTGATTTTCAGGGACATATCATCCGTTCCTTCTGTTGTCATTCAACCGACTGCGATGGCCCGCGAAGGCGGGCCGTGACAAATTTGTTTGCGTTGCGCATCATCGCCGGCCGCCGAAAGCGCCGGGGGGAAGTTTGGGCATGGCGCCGCCGGGCATGATGCCGGAGAGGCCGGCCGGCAAACGCCCGCCCATCTTTTTCATCTGCTTCATCACGTCGGCCATCTGGCGGTGCATCTTCATCAGCCGGTTGACTTCGCTCACCTCCACGCCTGCGCCGGCCGCGATGCGCTTTCGCCGCGAGCCGTTGAGCACATCCGGGTTGGAGCGCTCCCGCCGCGTCATGGAGGAAATGATCGCTTCCTGGCGGGTAAGGATTTTGTCGTCGAGCCCTGCGGCCGCCATCTGGTCCTTGATCTTGCCAACGCCGGGCAGCATCGACAGCACGCCGGTCATGCCGCCCATCTTTTTCATCTGGCGCAGCTGGTCGGCGAGATCGTTCATATCGAACTCGCCCTTCTTCATGCGCGCAGCGAGTTTCTCGGCCTTGTCCTTGTCGAAAACTTCCGCCGCCTTCTCGACCAGACTCACCACATCGCCCATGTCGAGGATGCGGTTGGCGACGCGCTCGGGATGGAACGGCTCCAGCGCCTCGAGCTTCTCGCCCACGCCTAGAAATTTGATCGGCGCACCGGTCACGCTGCGCATGGAGAGCGCCGCACCGCCGCGCGCATCGCCATCGGCGCGCGTCAAGATGATGCCGGTCAGCGGCACGCGCTCGTTGAACGACTTCGCGATGTTCACCGCGTCCTGGCCGGTGAGCGAATCCGCCACGAGAATAGTTTCGTGCGGCTTGGTGGCGTCGCGCACGGCGGCCACTTCCGCCATCAGCTGTTCGTCAATGTGCTGCCGGCCGGCGGTATCGAGAATCAGCGCGTCGTAGCCGCCGACCCGGGCCGCGGCAAGCGCGCGCCGCGCGATATCGACCGGGGTTTGGTTGGCGACGATCGGCAAGGTGGGCACGCCGGCCTGCTCGCCGAGAATCTTCAGCTGCTCCATCGCGGCGGGGCGGCGCACGTCGAGCGACGCCATCAACACCCGCTTTTTCTCCTTGCCTTGCAGCAGCAGGCCGAGTTTGGCGGAGGTGGTGGTTTTGCCGGAGCCCTGCAGGCCCACCATCAGGATCGGCGAGGGCGGGGAACCGAGATCGAGGGCGGCGTTTTCCTGCCCAAGCGTGTCGACCAGCACGTCATGGACGATCTTGACGACCTGCTGGCCGGGCGTGACGGAGCGGATGACATCGCTTCCGACGGCGCGCGGTCGCACCTTCTCGATGAATTCCTTGACGACCGGCAGCGCCACATCGGCTTCAATGAGCGCCGTGCGGATCTCGCGCATCGCCTCATCGACATCCGCCTCCGTCAGCGCGCCCCGCCCGCGCAGGCGGTCGAAGGTTTCGGACAGGCGGCTCGTCAGACTGTCGAACATCGGTCCTCGAATTCACAAAGCACAAACGCCCCAGGGGGCGCACCTGCGCTGCCTGGGGGGCGATCACCGGCCGGGCCGGCGACCGGAAAGTCTTAGGGCTTTCCGGAATGGACGCGATTTAGAGCTCGGGAGGCGCCAAGTCAATGAGATCGCTGCCACCGAATTCTACAAGGCAGGTTCTCTCCATTTCTTCGTCGCCCAGTCAAAGTGTTGCTTTGCCTTGGGATTGATGTCGATGTGGACATCAATGACGCACCGGTTGGGCCGTTCATGGCTGCTGCCTGTGCGCCAATCGCCCTCTTTCAATTCCGGCCCTTCAATCTCGTCCAGGCCGAAACAGCGCCATATTCCATTTCGTGGAAGCGGTTGGCTGCTTTCTCCGCCGATCTGAAAGGCAAGCAGCCGAAGCTTGCCGCTTCCGCTGCCCAATACGTGCGGACATACGACTCGATAGAATCCCTGGTATCTAAAGGTGAGCCGGCATTTCTTGATGATGGCCTCCACACAGCTCTCGTAAACGTGCTCTGCGCGATGCACTTCCATGTAGTGCCGAAGGACGGCGTTCATGTGCGCCTGGTAGCCGCGGCCCTGCGACCTGAACCACTCCACCACATCCACATCGAATTTAGCGTTCACCGGCGTCTTGAAGGGGGGCGCACCGATGAATGCGTTCGCCCAATCCTCCTTTTTGGTACCCGGATTGTCGGCATCCCGGGCGGCCATACGCTCAATCTCCGCATCGCTCAGTTTCGCGATGCGTTTCCAATCGGTGCGGCGCTTTCGCGGCTTGGATGCCGTCCTGCTCCGTCCTCGCTTCCCCAATCTGGCCACCAGTTCGAACTCATTTAGGGGCGGAGCGAGCGTGGGCTGAGCCGTCTTGCGGCGGAGGTGCTGCCTTCCAATCCCAGCTTCTGCCGGAAGAAGGTGTAGGAGAGCGCCCAATAGTCGGCTTCTTCGGCATGGGTGACACCGGCACCGTGGCCGCCTTCGGCCGACTCGTAGAACAGCACGTCGTGGCCCTGTGCTTCCATCTTGGCCGCCATCATGCGCGCCCAGACCGGCGTCACGCGGTCGTCCGTGGTTTCGGTGATGAACAGAATGGACGGATATTTCACGTTCGCCTTCACGTTCTCGTACGCGGAATATTTCGCGAGCCATGCGCGATCCGCCGCCTTCGCCGGATCGCCATATTCCTCCACCCAGGATTGGCCGGCGCCGAAGCGCGTGTAGCGCAGCATGTCCACCAGCGGCCGCTGGCACACGACGGCCCAGAGCAGCTCCGGATGCTGGGTCATGGTGACGGTGGTGAGCACGCCGCCGTTGGAGGCGCCGACGATGCCGAGCTGCTTCGGGGTGGTGAGGCCGCGCCGCTCCAGATCCATCCCCACGGCGGCGAAATCGTCGAACGCGCGCTGACGATGTTCCTTCAGCGCCGCCTGGTGCCACGCGGGACCGAACTCGCCGCCGCCGCGGATGTTGGCGACCGCGATCGCGCCGCCCTTGTTGAACCAGGTCTGCCCCGGGTCCAGCGGGCGATGACCGTCGTTCCAGTACCAGGGATTGAGCGATAGCTCGAAGCCGCCATAACCGTAGAGAATGGTCGGGATCGGCCCCTGCGCGTTGCGCGGACGAATGAGGAAGTACGGGATCTGGGTTCCGTCGCGCGAGGTCGTCCAGTTCTGCGTCACGCTCACCATCGACGCGTCGAAGCGCGGCAACTCGGACTTGATGGCTTTCGGCGCGCCGGCGCCGTCGTACTGATACAGTGTGGGCGGCTGGGTGAAGCTCTGACAGGTGAGATAGGCCTCCGGCCCCCAATCGTTGGTGGATGCGACGCCGGTCGATCCGTCCTTCGGCATGGCAAGCGCCGTGTCGCTCCATTTCCCGCCGGCCAGGCGGAACGCATGAATCGAGCCGATGACATCGACGTAAATCGGCGCATACACCGCATCGCGGCCGGCGGAGACATCCTGCCCGATCATGGCGTGCGGACCGGGCGCATACAGGGCTGCTACAGGCGGCATTGCCCCAGTTTTCGCGAAATCGAGCACGGAAAAGGCGACCAGAGCGCCCCGCGGAATGGCCTTTCCGCCGGGCGGCGTCCAGGGATCGCGCAGGGTGAAAATCAGCTGCCCCTGGGTCACGCCTTTCAGATCCGCGCCGAGCGGGATCGGCAGCTTCACGGTCGTTCCGTCCGGCCGGACGAAGAAGAACTCGGCGGTGAACGAGCTGATGCCGCGCACCACCAGCGGCACCGTGCCGTAAGGACCGTGGAAGATCGCGACGTTGGCGCCCACGTCGCTCGGCTTCGCTTCATAGACCGTCTTCGCCGCCCCAAGCGCCTGACCGCGGTGCCACATCTTCACGATGCGCGGATACGACGAACTGGTGATCGAGCCGGGTCCGAAGTCGGTGGCGAACAGGATCGTGTCGTCATCGAGGTAACCTGCATCGGACTTCGCCTGCGCCAGGGAAAAGCCGCTGTCGAGGAAGACCCCCGCTTTGGGATCGAACTCGTGGACCTCATGCGCGTCGGTGCCGCCGGGTGACAAAGACACAAGGCAGCGGTCGAACGACGGCGTGCAGTCGGCACCTTGCCACACCCAGTTCTTGCCGGTGTCGCGGTCGTACCGGTCCACATCCAACAGCACCTGCCAGCGCGGCTGTTTCGCCGCGTAATCGGCGATCGTCGTGCGCCGCCACAGCCCGCGCACGTGCTGCGCGTCCTGCCAAAAATTGAACACCCATCGGTGGTCCACCTGCGGATCGGGAATGCGATCGTTGGCGTTCAGCACGGTCAGGATCGCGTCGCGATCTTTCGCGTATTCCGGGTCGGATTTGAGAATCGCATCGCTCTTGGTGTTCTGTGCCTTCACCCAGTCGAGCGCTTTCGCGCCCTGAACGTCGGACAGCCAGAGATAGGGATCGGTGTCTTTTGCCCCGTCGTTTGCGGCGGCGAGCGCGGCGACCGTGAACGCGGCCGCCATGGCTGCAGTGATGAGTATGCGGATGCGCACAATAGCCTCCCCGCGTCAGGCCGGTTGTGCGGGACGCGCGCGTTGCCGGTCAACCCGCCGCACGAGAACGTGAAATGAGAGCTTAGCTCTTTTCGGCCAACCGTTCGCGGCCGCGCCACAGGCTCAAACGGCGGCCCGGATATTGCTCGCAAGCGGCATTGAACACTGCCTGCGCCAGCGTTGCGCTGTGGGTTCTGGCAACCACGCGCTCCGTGCTGGTCTTTCGATCGTCCCAAAGTTCCACCCGGAACGGCAAATTATCGGCGGGTGGGGCGTGGCCGACGACTGCGTGGCCTTTTTTCGCCTTTGACTGATCTGGCGCAATCATGTGCGCAAACTCCCGGTACGATCACCGCCCAAAAGGAAAATCGCCTAGTGCGGTGAGCCGTTCCAGCGGTTAACAATCGTATTCTTGTGCCGCAGCGTGATGTCGCGGTCGAAATAATCGCGAGCGGCGGCATAAAACGCAGAATAGCCAATGCTGGCGTTGGCGGCGATGGCAAGAACTTGCTCCACCGCGGTGCGATCCCGCTTCCAGAGTTCCACCTTGTAGGGCAAATCCTCGTTCTCCAGCGGGCCGGAGGAACCGGATTTCGGCGGCCGTTTCGGTTGTGATCGGGAACGGCTGGCAGGCAGGAACTGCTGATCCGAGTATTGCAACACGGCAAGCCCCATCACCCTTGACGATTCGATATTAACCTTTGCCGAAAGCCGCGCGCAATAACTTGTGATATCATTCGAGTTGTTACTCGGTCTTGACGGCGCTCGCGCGGCCCAATCCGAGCTTCTTCTTCAGGTAGATGAACGAGAGCGCCCACATCTCGGCGGCCTGCTTGTGATTGGCAGCAGCCGCGTGGCCGCCATCGGTGTTTTCGTAGAACAGCACATCGTGTCCCTGTTCTTCCATGCGCGCCGCCATTTTGCGGGCGTGCACCGGCGTCACCCTGTCGTCCGACGTGGCCGTCACGAACAGCACCGGCGGGTATTTCACGTCTGCCCTGACGTTCTGATACGGCGAGTATTTCAGGATCGCCGCGCGCATTGCCGGATCGGCGGGGTCGCCGTACTCGGCAGCCCACGAGGCGCCGGCACCGATTTTGGTGTAGCGCAGCATGTCGGTCAGCGGGACCTGGCAAACCACCGCCCCGAACAGGTCGGGCCGTTCGACCATGTTGGCACTGACCAGTAGCCCGCCGTTCGAGCCGCCCATGATCCCAAGCTGTGTTCGCGTGGTGATCCCACGGGCGATCAGGTCCGCGGCCACAGCCTGGAAATCGTCATAGGCTTTCTGACGGTTCGCCAGCAGCGCTGCATCGTGCCACGCCGGCCCGAACTCGCCGCCGCCGCGGATGTTGGCCACGACGAAGACTCCGCCTTTGGTCAGCCACAGTTTGCCGAAATTGGCGGAGTAGCCGGGCGTCAGCGCGATTTCGAAGCCGCCATAGCCGTAGAGTACCGTGGGCGCGGGGGCTGAAAGGTTCTTGGGACCCACGACAAAATACGGGATCTTGGTGCCGTCCTTCGACGTCGCTTCAAACTGTTCCATCGCCAGATTGGAGGCATCGAAGCGAGGGGGCAGCGCCTTGATGGCCACGGGACGGTCGTTGCCGCCGTCGTGATAGAGCGTGGTCGGCACCAGATAGCTCTCGAAGGCGAATTCAGCCTCCGGTCCCCAATCGTTGGTGCTGACAATATGGCTGGCGCCGCCACCCGGCAGGGCCAGCTTGACGTCGCTCCACCCGCCCTGCTGGGCCGGCCGGAACACGTGAACACTGCCGATCACGTTGTCGAAGATCGAGGCGTAAACCGCATCGCGTCCCGCGGAGACTTCCTCGACGGACGAGCGCGGCCCCGGAATATACAGTGTGGCGATCGGCGGCAGGGCGCCGGTCCGCAGCCATGGCGCCACCGGCATCGCCAGCAGCGAGCCCTTGGAAAAATGTTCGGCGCCCGCCGACCAGTCTTCGCGCAGCGTAAACACCAGATCGCCGCGCGTCGCACCTTTCACATCGGCGCTCAGCGGCAGCGGCAGCTTCGTCGTGCTGCCGTCCTTGTGGACGTAGTAGTACTCCGTCTCGAAGAAACTCACGGAGCGGGCGATCAGCGGCGTGGCGCCACTCGGCCCATGCAAGACGGCGGGCCCCACCGCGACATCGGCAGCCTTGCCTTCGAACACCGGCTTGGCGTCGGCAATCGGCATGCCGCGGTGCCACAGCTTCACGATGCGCGGGTACCCGCTTGCGGTCAGGGACTTCGGACCGAAATCGTTGCCGAACAGGATCGTGTCGTCGTCAACGTAAGAGAAATTCGATTTCGCCTCCGACAGCGTGAACCCGTCCGGCATGAAGCGCCTGGTGTTCAGGTTGAATTCGCGCAGCACATGGGCGTCGCCGCCGCCGCGCGACAACGTGACGAGGCAGTGCGCGAGCGATGGCGCGCACGCGGCGCCCTTCCACACCCAGTTCTCGTGCTCGTCGACCGAGAGCTTGTCCATGTCGATGAGGGTTTCCCATTTCGGGCTCGGTTTGGTGTATTCGGCGATGGTGGCGCGCCGCCAAAGCCCCTTCGGATGCTCGGCGTCCTGCCAGTAATTAAACACGTAGTTGTGGTCGAGTTCGCCGAACGGGATGCGGTCGGTGGCATCGAGCACCGAAAGGATCACGTCGTAGTCTTTCTGGTAATCCACGTCGCTCTTCAGAATGGCGAGCGACCGCGCGTTCTGTTCCTTCACCCACGCAAGCGGCTTCTGGCCGTGGACATCCTCCAGCCACAGATAGGGATCGTCCGTGGTCACGCGCGTCTCCTCCACCGTGGCCGCTCCCACCGCATGCCAAACGCCCGCCGCTGCGCCTGCGAGCACAACCGCACACAGAAAATTGCCGAACCGCATCCCTTGTGTCTCCGTGCCAGCCGGCGCGTCTTTTGGGAATTTGGCGGCGCTGGGTCAACCGCACTGGCCCGCAGAGGGTCGACCGCCTATATAACCGGCCCATGACGCCATTCCTGAAGATGCACGGACTCGGCAACGATTTCGTGGTGTTCGACGCGCGCAACCAGCCGGTTTTGCTGGATCCCGTCCGGGCACACGCCGTTGCCGACAGACGGCGAGGCATCGGCTGCGATCAGGTGATTGTGATCGAAGGACGTGCGAGCGACGCACCTGCGAGGATACGCATCTACAATGCCGATGGCGGCGAAGTGGAGAGCTGCGGCAATGCAGCACGCTGTGTCGCGCGCCTGCTGCTGGAGGAAAGCGGCCGCGACTCAATTCGCCTGGACACAGACGCCGGGCCGCTCCTTTGCAGGGATGCGGGCGGCATGGTGAGCGTGGATATGGGTGCGCCGCGGTTCGGTTGGCGAGATATTCCGCTGAGCGAAGAGCGCAACACCGACTCGTTCTCTCTCGACATTCCGGGCTCCGATTTGCCTGCGCTGAAGGAGGCCGCGGCAGTCTCCATCGGCAATCCCCATTGCGTGCTGTTCGTCGAGGACGCGGAGCGCGCGCCGGTGGAGGCGCTGGGCCCGGCGATCGAACGGCACACGTTGTTTCCGGAGCGCACCAACGTGGAATTTGTCCAGGTCCTTGCTCCGGATCGCCTGCGCATGCGGGTGTGGGAACGCGGCGCCGGGGTCACGCTGGCCTGCGGCACAGGTGCCTGTGCCGCCATGGCTGCGGGCCGGCGGCGCGGCGTGTGCGGGAGCACCGTGGAAGTGGCGCTCGACGGCGGTGCACTGAGGATCGGCTGGAACGGCGGCGACTCGCACGTGTTCATGACCGGTCCGAGCGCCTTCAGTTTTCGCGGCGAAATCGATCTCGAGACGCTCGCATGACCGCCCCCGAGATCATCACCTTCGGCTGCCGGCTGAACGCTTACGAATCGGAAGCCATCCGGGCGCGGGCGGTTAGCGCGGGGCTGCAGGATGCCGTCATCGTCAACACCTGCGCGGTGACGGGCGAAGCGGTGCGCCAATCGCGCCAGGCGATCCGCAAAGCCCGCCGCGCCCGACCGGAAGCCAGGATCATCGTCACCGGCTGCGCCGCGCAAAGCGAGCCGGACACCTATGCTGCCATGCCCGAAGTCGATTTCGTGCTCGGCAACCAGGAGAAGCTCGACGCGGACAGCTATGCCGATTTCGGCATCGGTGCCTTGGAGCGCGTGCGGGTGAACGACATCTTCAGCGTCCGCGAAACCGCGGCGCAGCTGGTGGATTCCTTCGACGGCCGGGCGCGCGCGTTTCTGCAGGTCCAGAACGGCTGCGATCACCGCTGCACCTTCTGCATCATTCCCTACGGCCGGGGGAATTCGCGCAGCGTGCCGATGGGTGCGGCGGTGGAAGAGGCGCGGCGGCTTGTGGAGAACGGCTTCGGCGAAATCGTGCTGACCGGCGTCGACCTTACCAGCTATGGCGCCGATCTGCCGGGCAGACCGACCTTGGGTCAGCTTTGCGGAAAGCTCCTGAAATTAATCCCCGAGCTGGCGCGGTTGCGGCTGTCCTCCATCGATTCCATCGAAGCCGATCCTGACCTGATGCGGTTGATCGCGGAAGAGGAGCGGCTCGCGCCGCACTTCCACCTTTCGGCGCAATCGGGAGACGACATGATTCTGAAGCGCATGAAGCGCCGGCACTCCCGCAAGGATACCATTGCCTTTTGCGAGGCCGTACGGCGGATCCGGCCCGGTGCGGCCTTCGGCGCCGACTTGATCGCCGGATTTCCAACCGAGACCGAGCGCATGTTCGACAACACGCTGAAGCTCGTCGACGATGCGGGGTTTGCCTATCTGCACGTATTTCCGTTCAGCCCGCGGGCGCGCACGCCGGCCGCGCGCATGCCGCAGGTGCCGAAACCGGTGATCAAACAACGTGCCGCGCAGCTGCGTGCCAAAGGTGCACTGGCGTTGGACGCGCGGCTTCGGTCGCTGGTCGGAACCGAGCAGACCCTGCTTGTCGAAAAAGACAATGTGGGGCGGACCGCTTGCTTCGCCCAAGCGCGCTTCGCCGGCAGTGCGCCCGCAGGCGCCTTCGTTCGCGCTCGCGTCCACGATTCCACCGGCACACAGTTGATCGCAGAGCTTCGATGAGAACCTTTGGCGAGGCCCCCCCGCCGCCGACCGTGTTCGAGCGGCTTAAGGAAGGGTTGTCGCGCAGCAGCGGCGGCCTCAGCGACAGCCTCGCGGGCGTTCTCACCAGGAAAAAACTCGATGTACAAACCGTCGCGGAATTGGAGGAAGCGCTGATCGGGGCCGACCTCGGCGCAGCACTTGCGGCGACTATAGCCCAAGGCGTCGCCAAAGGCCGCTACGATTGGCTGATTTCGGAAAGCGAGCTTCGCCGCATACTTTGCGCTGAAATCACCCGCATCCTGAAGCCGGTGGAGAAGCCGCTTGCAATCGATGCGGCCAAAAAACCTTACGTCATCCTCGTCGCCGGGGTGAACGGCACGGGGAAAACCACCACCATCGGAAAGCTGGCGTGGCGCTTTGCGCGGGACCATCTGAAAGTTGTGATCGCCGCCGGCGATACGTTCCGCGCCGCCGCCATCGAGCAGCTTCAAATTTGGGGCGAGCGCACCGATGCCGAAGTCGTAGCGCGCGCGCCCGGCGCGGACGCAGCAGGCGTGGCGTTCGAGGCACTGGAGAAGGCCCGCGGCACCTGCGCGGACGTTCTTCTCATCGACACCGCCGGCCGGCTGCAGAACAAGGCCGGACTGATGGCGGAACTGGAGAAGATCGCCCGCGTGATCAAGAAGGTCGATCCCGAGGCGCCGCACGCCGTGCTGCTCGTCCTGGACGCCACCACCGGCCAGAATGCCGTCGGCCAGGTGGACGCGTTTCGCGCGATTGTCCCTCTCACCGGCCTCATTATGACCAAGCTCGACGGAACGGCGAAAGGCGGCATTCTGGCGGCCATTGCCGATAAATTTGGGCTGCCGGTCCATTTCATCGGAGTGGGCGAGCAGCCGGACGATCTGCAAGTCTTCGAAGCCGGCAAATTCGCGGCGGCATTGACGGGTGCGACATGAGCAAGACTGCCGGTCATCGCCGCAAGATCAGGCCGCTCGAGCGGCTCGGCCTCGATCTGGGGCCGCTGCTGATCTTCTTTGTCGCCTTCGAATGGGCAGGCATTTTCGCGGCCACCGCCGCGTTCATGGTCGCGGTTCTGGTGACACTTGCCGCGGGTTACGTGATCGAACGCCGAATCTCTCCGATGCCGGTGTTCACCGCCGTGCTCGTTCTGATTTTTGGCGGGCTCACCTTGTATCTGAAAAACGATACTTTCATCAAAATGAAGCCCACGGTGCTTTACGCCTTCTTCGGCTCGACGTTATTGGGCGGCCTCGCCTTCGGCCGCGTGTTCGTCAAATACGTTTTTGCTGCCGCGTTCGAACTGAGCGAGACCGGTTGGCGCAAACTCAGCTACCGCTGGGGCTTTTTCTTTCTTGCTTTGGCGGTGGTGAATGAAATCGTCTGGCGCACGCTCCCGACCGGCGACTGGGTGAAATTCAAGGTGTTCGGGATCATTCCCCTGATTTTGCTGTTCGCGCTGGCGCAGATGCCGCTCGTGCTGAAGCACGAAGTGAAAGAGAATTCCGGCCGGTGACGTTCGGTGTGTAAAATCGCGCGGGTTGCCTGCGACACAGGCGAACAGACCATCCGTTCTGCCGCCGCGGAACGGCTTGCCGGCCCGGTGCAAGAAAATTGCACCCGCCGGAGGGCAGGCAGTCGCGACGCACAAAAAAAAAGATTCGCGGATCGCAGTCAGACTGTTGTCGCGCGCCCATTCTTTCGTCTAATCTCCACCTCGCCAGCTAATCAGCGCGCGCTGACCTGCGCTACGGGGAAGTTTTTCAGCGTCGACAATTTTCTGCAACGACCGAACGAACGGGTCGGGCGAACAAAAATTGGGGTGTTTCATGGCGGCAAAGGGACAGCGGCTGGCGAACGGCAATTTCGAGCTCGCTGAAGCGCCATCGCATCTCATGCGCCGCTGCGAGCAATTTTACGCCGACCTATATGCGCGCGAAGCAGGCGCGCGCGATTTGACGCGATCGCAGTTCACGGTGCTCGCAGCGCTCGAACACAATGACGGGGTGAGTCAGACCGCGCTCGTCGAAATTACCGGCATCGATCGTTCGACTCTCGCCGAGATGGTGCGGCGGATGCTCGAGCGCGCCCTCATCACGCGCAAACGCACCGAAGCCGATTTGCGCGCCAATGCCGTTGCGATCACGCCGGCGGGCCGTAAGGCGCTCCGCTCCGCCCGCGCGGCCGCCGATCGTGCGGAGCGCCGCATGCTGGAAGCGCTGCCGGCAGCGGAACGGCCCCGCTTCGTGAAGTCGCTCGCAGCCATTGCCGCCGCCTGCGAGGCGACCGTCGCAAGCGGCGCGCCCGCGTTTCGGCGGAAAATGCGCCGCCGCGGCTAATCACCTGAAATAAAGCGAATATTCACACTGTGAAACAGCCGCTTGCGCTCTCAGCCTCGGCCAAAATGATGGCTGGCCAGGATCAGCCGTGCCCCCGCGCCTCTCCGATCGCCGGCAGCAACACCTGCAGCAGCACGTCTTCCGTGATCGGACCGGAATAGCGCAGCCGAACGATCCCCTTGCCATCGATGACGAAGGTTTCGGGCACGTCGTAGACGCCCCAATCGATGGCAGCGCGGCCCTGCGCGTCGAGGTCGATGCGCGCGAACGGATCGCCGACTTCGCTCAAGAACTGCCGCGCGTTTTCCGCTTTGTCCTTGTACACAAGCCCGTAAAGCGCGACGCCATTCAGGATTTTCAATCTGTCGAGCATCGGCGCTTCGAGACGGCAGGGCACACACCAGGACGCCCAAACATTGAGCACGGTCACGCGGCCTGCCGTCAGATCGGCGCGACGAAAGCCGGCCGCGCGTTTGTCCAGCGCCGGCAATGCGAATGCTGGCGCCGGTTTTCCGACCAGCGCCGACGGGAGCTGGTCCGGCGGTGGCGCACGCAGGCTGTCGAGCAGCAGATAGGCAAGTACGCCGAACACCGCCACGGGCACGATGTAGAGAAGGCGTTTCATCGCGCCCCTCGCTCGATGGCCGCCAGCCGCGATTTGGCGCGCCGGTACGAGCGTGCCGTGATCAGGATTGCGGCCGCGATTCCCACCGCGCTCACGCCGTAAGCCGGCCAGACGAACGCGGCATAGCCCCCCATCGACAAGAACGCCGCCATCATGGACTCGCGTTCAGCGCCAGGGCGCGGGCGCGGCGCTCGAGGATTTCGGTGCGCATACGGACGATCAGCAAGGTGAAGAACAGCAGGGTGTATCCTGCCGCCATCAGGAAGAGCGGCCACAGGAACACCGACGCGATCAGCGGTCCGCCGGCGCGGACGATGCTCTCGCCCTGGTGCAATGTGCTCCACCATTGCACGGAGAATTCGATGATCGGCAGGTTGACCACGCCGACCAGCGCCAGGATCGCGGCCGCGCGCGCGGCCCGTGTCTCGCTCTCGATCGCATTCCACAGGGCGATGTAGCCGAGATAAAGGAACAGGAGGAGAAGGAACGAGGTGAGCCGGCCGTCCCACACCCAATAGGTGCCCCACATCGGCCGCCCCCACAGCGAACCCGTGATCAGTGCAAGCGCCGTGAACAGCGCGCCCAGCGGTGCCGCCTCCTTCGCTGCAATGTCCGCCAGCGGGTGCCGGTTCACCAGGCCGATCAGCGAGGCGAGCGCCATGAATCCGTACGCCATCATCGCCACCCAGGCGGCCGGCACATGGACGAACATGATGCGCACGGTGTCGCCCTGCTGATAGTCCGGCGGCGCAGCGAAGGAGAGATAAAGGCCGAGCGCCAGAAGAACCGCCGTCGCCGCAGCGAGCCACAGCAGCACGGCGCCGCTCAGCTCCATGAACCGCTTGGGATTGGCGTATCCGAACATTGGTCCCGCTCTAGGTTCTGCCGAGGACGAGGGCAAGTATCGCCCTATTCCGAGGTATTGAGGCGCAGCGCCGCCGCGGTCACGAACGGCGCCAGCACGACCGACGCAACCGAGAAGGCGGCGAGGAGCCAGATCGCGCCGTTCGCCAGGCCATCGATGGCGGCCAGCACGGCGCCGGCGCCGAAGATCACCACCGGCGCGAGCAGCGGCAAGACAAGCAGCGGCAGAATCAAGCCGCCGCGGCGGATACTGAGCGTCAGCGCGGCGGCCACCGCCCCGATGGCGCTCACGGCCGGCGTGCCGATCAGCAGCGACAGGACCAGCGCGAGATAGCCTCGCGGCGGCAGGTTGAACAGAAGCGCCAGCACCGGCGACAGTATCGACAATGGCAATCCGGTGGTCAGCCAATGCGCCGCCATTTTCGCCGCGGCAATGGCTTCGAGCGGCAGCGGGCTGAGTGCCAGCAAATCGAGGCTGCCGTCCTCATAGTCCGCCTGGAACAAGCGGTCGAGCGCGAGCAGCACCGCCAGCACCGCCGCGATCCACAGCACCCCGCCGCCAACCCGGGCGAGCAGCCTGGGCTCGCTGCCGATGCCGAACGGCACCAGTGCGGCCACGGCAGCGAAGAATGCCAGCGCCAGAAGCGCGCCGCCGCCGGCGCGGGTGGCAAGCCGGAGGTCGCGGGCGAGCAGGGCGGCGAAGGCGCTCATGCCAGCGACAGCCGGGCGGCATCGATGTCGAGCGGCTCATGCGTCGCGATCACCGCAAGGCCGCCGGCCCGCGCGTGCGCCCGAAGCATCTCCGCCACGACCCTCTTGCCCTGCGCATCGAGCGCCGCCAGCGGCTCGTCGAGCAGCCAGAGCGGTCGGCCGCAGAGCATCAGCCGCGCCAGCGCCAATCGCTTCTTCTGCCCCGCCGAGAGATACTGGCAGGGCAGATCCGCGGCGCGCGTCAGGCTCACGGACTCCAGCGCCTCGGCGATTCCTTCCCGCCCGCCGTAGAGCCGGGCGAAAAACGCCAGAGTCTCGCGCGGCGTGAGCTGCGCCTTGGCGCCGTCCTGGTGGCCGAGCCAGCCGATGTACTTGCCGCGCTCGTCAGGCTCCGCGACGGGCGATCCGCCGGCCGAAACGTGGATCGTGCCGCCGGCCGGCCCCAGCAGCCCCGCGATCAGGCGCAGCAGCGAGGTCTTGCCCGAGCCGTTCGGGCCTTCGACCACCAGCGCTTCCCCGCGCGAAAGCCGGAAGCTTACATCGCGGAACACCGCCCGGCCGCCGCGCACGCAGGCAAGCTTCAGCGCTTCAATGCACTCAAGCTGCGGCAGCCATACCCCCATTACCCACCCGTCTTGGCCGGGCTTGTCCCGGCCACCCATGACCTCCAACCAGCCTCGTGTTCATGGATGGCCGCCACAAGGGCGGCCAAGACGAACCAAACAAACTCAATACATATGCTGGCCGCCGTTGATCGACATGGTCGAGCCGGTGACGAAGCCGGCATCGTCCGCCACCAGGAACAGCACGCCGCGGGCGATCTCGTGCGCCTTGCCCAGCCGCCCCACCGGAATCCGCGCCACGATCTTCTCCAGCACATTGGGCGGCACCGCGGCCACCATGTCGGTGTCGATGTAGCCGGGCGCGATGGCATTCACCGTCACGCCCTTGGCCGCGCCTTCCTGCGCCAGCGCCTTGGTGAAGCCATGGATGCCGGACTTTGCCGCGGCGTAGTTCACCTGCCCGTACTGCCCCGCTTGGCCGTTGATCGAGCCGATGTTCACCACCCGCCCGAAGCCCCGCTCCAGCATGCCGTCCCACACCGCCTTGGCCATGTTGAAACAGCCGCCGAGATTGGTATCCATCACTTCGTCCCAGCCGCTGCGCGCCATCTTGCGCATGGTGGCGTCACGGGTGATGCCGGCGTTGTTGACGAGGATCTCCACCGGCCCGAGATCGGCCGCCACCTTCGCCACGCCTGCCTGGCACTGGTCGAGATCGGCGACATCCCACTTGTAGACGGCGATGCCGGTCTTCTCGGCAAAGGCGTGGGCGCGCGCGTCGTTGCCGGCGTAGGTGGCGGCGACCTTATAGCCGGCATTCTTGAGCCCGACCGAAATCGCCTCGCCGATGCCCCGCGTTCCGCCCGTGACGATCGCAACCCGCGCCATGTCGTGCTCCCTGATCTGTTTGGCCGGACCCTATCCAAAACCCCCAAGCGGCGCGAGATGCGCCCGCGTCCAGAGTTCCCATTCGAACCTTCCGAAATTGGGTGGGGGGGTACCCCGCCCTGCACTCTGCCGTCGTGGCCGGCCCTGCCGCCTTCGCGAAGGCTACGGCGCGCCATGAGTGTGCATCTGCCACGCGGAAGCGAAGCGTAGGCGGGTGCCGGCCATCCATGGACACAATCCTGACGACGCGCATGGGTGGCCGGGACAAGCCCGGCCATGACGGAGAGGTGCGCAACGCATTCGTTTGGCAAAAACAGGGGGGTGGGGTCCCCCCCCACTTTCCCGCCCAACGGAATTGTTCGTTTTGTTCGGCGAAAAAGGGGAGGGGGGGTCCCCCCCCGGCTCTGCTGTGGTGGCCAGCCACCCCGGTCCGCGCGAAGCGCGGCCGGAGTGCAAGCCTGCTGGCCATCCATGGACACGATCCTGACGGTGCGCATGGGTGGCCGGGACAAGCGCATGACGGAGAGGTGCGCGCACCGGGACCGGCGCAAGCCGTGTGGGAAGCGCCGGACCGAGCGCAAATGGGAATCGTCTGTCTCATGGCCCGCGCATTTTACGGCCATTTTGGCGCTGGTACGCGCAGCGCGCGCAAATATTTCTATCCGCCTGACGCCAAACAGGTTTTCACGCTTGCGGTGGTGAACGGCGCGGTAAACGCGACGGACAACTCGGTACCATGTCCCCCTGTGTCATCCGAGACAGAGATTTGTCTTTTGCGCACCACTCTTCTTGCCAATTTTCCAAAGTACGCGAAACCGTATGCGACTACGCCGCAGCGAAAACCGCTCGTTTCACGGTTTGCGGCAATTCGATTAACCGAAAGAAGTTGTTGGGATAAAGATAATCCTCGCCGGACTCATCAATAACGCGCGTTAACCCATGCTTCTCGCCAGCCGGGTCGCGCAAGGCCACATAGATTTTCCGCTTTTCCAGAGAGGCCGCGTAGCCCTCGTTTTCGATACACACAACTAATTGCTTCGCAGCGGTTCTGTGGGTGGTCATAGGGTTCAAAGCAGCTCTTTAATTTTGAATTCCTTGCGGCCAATGCCGCTTGCCTCGTACCAGTGTATCTCCGCAAGGTGGAGAGTGCCACCTCCCAACCGAACCCGGACAACGCCCTTACGTTTGCGCCAGCGGCCTCGTCCATAAATCTTTTGCAGGCGCACGATCTCACGGATTTTCGATCCAGTCGCAATCGTCTCGGCTTGGGCGATTTCACCGATGATCTCGAATTTCATGCTGGTCGCCATAATTTAGCTCGGGCTCAGGCCAAGCTGAGTGTCAATTTCGCCAGCTTCTAACGAACCCTCACAAACCTCGCGACGAGGGGGATTGGTGACAGGAGATCCGTTCCCAACCTTCGTTCGGCCGGCCGGGAATTTCGTTCAGCCGGACGAGAATTACATATCATGTCACTGGAACTCACGCAGCTTGTGTTAGAAGGTGATCAAGACGCTTAAGGCCCTCTGGGAGCCCGCGGAGGGGAACGGCCTTACAGTCGGGCAAACGAGTGGTCCACCTCTTCCGTAGCTGGTTAGCTTCTGGGCTGAGGATGAAAACCGTTAGCGGATGTCCAGTGCCGGCTCTTTGCAGCAATCCCATTACTTGGGGAATTATCGCGTTGACTCCCTAAGCGATCCCGGTCAGCAGGGAAACCCGGTTCCTAAAATCAGTGAACGCCGGTCCCTTCCCGGACAGAATATCTGACAGCCGGTAAAAGCGATCCGTGGACGGGGATTCCTTGCGGGCCATTTCCAAGTCAACCGCGTCCACGTTCACGACAGTCCAGCATTCCGTGAAGCCCCGGTTACGCGCCTTCTGATGGCTCTTTTCCGCTTCGCCAATCCGATTGTGGATATTGGAGAAATCTTGCCCGGCCTTCACTTCGATGGCGATCTTCTCGGCAAAGGTTCCGGGCTGCATTTCCTCGCGGATGATGATGTCAGGATCGGGCGCGAATTCGATGTAGACGTTCCGACCGGCGGCGTTTTTCACCAAAATCTGACTGTCATCGAACGAGACGGCGGACGCCTGCACAATCTTGTGGATGGCTTCAAAGACCTTCACGATCCCGACCGCGCCGCGCTTCACATTCGCACCGCCGCGAAGCTGCGGACCTACGGTCAGCAGCGCCAAGTCATCCAGTAGGCGTTGATTGACGCGATCCGGCCCCACGCCTTCCAGAAGCGCCGCGCCGCACGGAATCAATGCCTTGCAGAGTTCGCTTATGCGGCCCTCTGCGGCTGCGCTGATGATCCCGCGATCTTCCATCAGTCGGAATGCGCTCGCCCCTGTCTGCGCCGTGTAGAACGCCTTTTGGCTGAACCCGTACAGCAAGCGATAGTAGCCCAACAGGCGCGCATTGGTCGTGAGCAATACCGGAACCGGAAACGCGAGTTCGGCGCGCAACCCCTTTCCGGCCATCAGCGCGAGCGATGCGGGCGGAACCAATTCAGAGAGTTCTTTGTCAAGCGCCGCGATGTTGAGTTTCTTGACGGTATCCAGAAGCGCCTCTTGCAGATAGAGGCGGCGAATCTCTGCGAGTGCAACCGAGAATTCGATTTGCAGCTCCGGCAGAGGAAAATTCACGGAAGCCACAGCTATTCGCAGCGGTCAGATTTGCGGAACACAATCCAGTAGCAATGCACCTTGCGACTATGATGGGCGGTTTTCCATTTGGGATCGATTATCGGCCCCTTCCTGATCTTGATGATGCAGTCGCACGCCGTGAACCCTACGTCCTGTCCGCTTCGTATCAGGTCAACGTGCGCCCATTGATAACGATGGTTGTGGATATAATCAGCGATCTTGCAGAGCAGAATTCCGTCCTGCACCAAGACGCGCCGCGCCTCGCGCATGAATGCCGGGTAGGTATGGGAAAAACTGTAGCCGTTTTCCTTCGATGACTTCGTGCCCAAGCCGAATCGCTTGTTGAAGTCCTTCGACTTGTCGCGGCCTTGGTTGGGAATGTGCGGCGGGTCATAGACCACTACGTCAAAGCTGCCATCCCGGAACGGCATTGCTGAGTTGTCGGCACAAACGTCCGGGCCATGCTGAGGGTCAATGTCTAGTCCGGTCACGGGGCGCGTGCTTCCGCGCCAGAACCGACCGCCGTTCACGGTCGCATCAAGAATGCGCTTTGGCTTTTTGGCAGGGTAAAAATCCAGCAGGCGCTCTAGTAATTTCCCATCTTCCTCGCCGCACCAGACCGACTCAAGACGCTCATATACAAGTTTCAGCTTTCCGGCTTGAGACATGAAAGCGAATCACTTTTTACGCTGTCGAATCGTACTCGACTTCGATGCGCTGGATTTTTTCTTAGACCTTTTGGTTTTGTTCTTTTGGGCTGGCCGATATGCCATCACGACTTTGACGAACCTTCCGAGCGCCTCCAGTGCCACGGTCACGCTGTCAGTTCCTTGTATGTGATCCTGCGGCCACTGGCGCTCCGCGAGAGGCTGCTGAGTCGGTCCAGAGTGTGCCGCGCAACATTGCCGTCGTTCAAACGGAAAGTGAATTCATCCACATATCTTCCAAGGTGCTTCGGGCTGGCGTGATGGTAGACGCCGTGCAAGCCTCTTTTGAGAACGGCCCAAACTGATTCGATATCGTTGGTGCTCACGCCGTCGCGGACATATTCGCCCGCCGAGTGATTGATCGTTTCGTGCGTGTAGCCGTTCCCAAGCCCGACATATCCGCCGTGTTCATCGGTGTGGATAGTTGAACCGAGTTCGATGTTCGCGCGGATTTCAGCTTGCAACACCGCCGCGCTGGTATCAGCAACCGGCTTTGCCTTTGTGCGACCACCCTTGCCGCGTTCTCTTATGCCGAGGATGGCGGTCTTGCCGACCGTGCCGCGCCCGCGCTTGAGTTTCTTGTGCTCATGCTTGTTCTTTTCTTTGCCGCCGATGTACGTCTCATCAATCGAAACGATTCCGGCCAACACGGAAGGATCATTGCCGCACGCTTCACGGATACGGCTGAGCATGAACCATGCGGACGATTGCGCGATCCCGATTTCCTTTGAGAGTTGCAAGGATGAAATGCCTTTGCGCGCTGTCATCATCAGATACATCGCGTAAATCCACTTATGCAGTGGAATGTGCGACCGTCCGAAGATCGTTCCGGTGCGGATTGTGAAATCGTGCTGGCACGGGTTGCAACGATAGTAACCGCCCTTGCGCGTGGTGATCCTGTCCAGACACCCGCATTCCGGGCAGACCGGCCCATGCGGCCACATGGTTGTTTCAAGGTACTTGCGGGCGGCTTCCGCATCGGGAAACATTGCGAACAGTTCAAAAGTGGAAATCGTGATTTTAGCGGTCATCAGGCCCATTTCCTCGTTAAGAGCCTGATTTTACACGATTCCCCAAGGGAGTCAACGCGATAATTCCCATTACTTGGGTGTCATATTCTGGCATTGAGTAGCCACACACGACCCAAACATCCGATGAGCGCAAGCTCTCTTCAGCCTCCGTCCAGACGGCCTGCAACCAGCTGGGCACCGGCTTTTCGGGAATTGGCGGGATTATCGCCGCATCTCCGCCGTGCCGAAACGCTGCCCGCATATCTTGGTAGGCAAGGACTGATCGCCCCCGCAGCGTCCAATTCAACGAACCATGTAGCTTGAAGACGGGTATTGAGCCCGTCATTTCTATGGTGCGGTCTGGCGCCCAGCGTGAAAATGGCTGGGGCGCCCCGGTCAAAATCTGAGGCCGTGGAAGCCCACCATAGAAGCATCCAGGAGAGGGAGGGCGCTGCATCAGGCGATGGCGTAACACGCGTTCCACTACAATGTCGTAGTTGGTCGTGACCACTGATACGTCACTGCTGACGCCAAGCAATACGTCCCAAAATAGCGTGTGTATTTCGCAACTCAATGGCCGATTGATGCGGTTGGAGTACCGTGGATTCCGATTCAGTGAGGAAGGCGGCGTCCCCGCTGATGCAATGACGGCTCCGACATATTCTACGATCCACTCCCAACGAGGCGGATTCGGGCCAGCATTCCGGGTGTAGACCATCGCCATGTACTCTTCGGGATGTTCAGCGCGGTGAGAGTCCCGCCAAGCCTCGTAGTGTTCTCGAACGGCGACGAACCGCTTGCGGCTGCGCTCCGACATCGTGATAACCCAATTCTGCCCAAACAGGTCTCTTGCAAGCGGGACTCCCGCAACAAACGAAAAACCTGCGCCCAAGAAGCATGCTATTGACATCGGTACTGCCTTTTCAGTTTGCGCCACAGCACCCATCCCGGTGTTGGCGGCCGCAGCGTAAGGTGCGAGGCAACTCGCAAGCGCCGCTGCTATGGATTAAAACGGCCGTCGATAATTGCAGTGTCGACTTGGGCGCGCACGAACGCGTTATGCGCCGGTTCGCGCCAGTTGGGTGCGGGCCTTTGCCAGATCCTCCGGCGTGTCGACGCTGAGCGGCACGTCCGCCACGCGCGCGACCGCGATGGTCATGCCCGCTTCCAGCGCGCGCAGCTGCTCGAGCTTCTCGCGCACCTCCAGCGGCGACGGCGCGAGCTTCACGAAACGCGACAGCGCTTCGCGCGCGTAGGCGTAGATGCCGACGTGATGGAACAGCGGGCCTTCGCCGGACGGCGCGCGCGCCCGGGTGAAATAAAGCGCGCGGCCGCGCAAGCCCGTCACGTCCCACGCCACCACCGGCTTCACCACCGCCGGATTGTCCTCATCGGCCGGATCGTCGATCTCGGCGGCGAGCGTCGCGATGTCGGCGCCGGTCGGCGCCAGCACGTCCACCACCGCGCGCACATAAGAGGGATCGAGCGCGGGCAGGTCGCCCTGCAGGTTCACCACCACGTCATGCGTTGCGCGCGGATCGATGAGCTCCACCGCGGCGAACACGCGATCCGACCCGCTGGGCAAATCGGGATCGGTGAGCACGGCGCGCCCGCCGGCGCGCTCCACGCTTTCCGCGATCTCGCGCTCGGCCGCGGCCACGATCACCGGCCCCACATCCGCCAGCATCGCCTGCCGCCACACGCGCACGATCATCGGCTCGCCGGCGATGTCGGCGAGCGGCTTGCCCGGCAGCCGCGTGGACGCCATGCGCGCCGGGATCACCACCACCGGGTTCATCGAATGCCTTTCGAATCCGGCAATTTATGCGACGCTTCGCCGCAATGACGCATGAAAGCCGCCTAGTAATGTCGCCCCGCTTTCGGGGGGTCCGCGGGCCGCATCGTCCGCGCCTTCCGCCCGCCCAAACTCGCGAGCCGCGGAGCCTGACCTTATGGATTCCTTCGAGTGGAACAAGATCGCAGGCGCGGTGCTCGGCACGCTGTTGTTCGTGGTGGCGGTGCGCATCGCGACGGGTTTCATCTTCGAGGTGAAGGAGCCGGCAAAGCCCGGTTACGTGGTGCAGGGGGTGGAAGTGCCGACGGCAACCGGCGCCACCCAGACCGCCGCCGCGGAAGAACAGATCCCCGATTGGGGCACCGTGCTGCCGAAAGCGAGCACGTCGGACGGCAAGTCGATTTCCAGCCGCTGCGAGCAGTGCCACGACCTCTCCAAGGGCGGCCCGAACAAGATCGGGCCGAACCTGTGGAGCATCGTCGGCAGTCCGCGCGGCGAAGACCGGGGCGGCTTCGACTTCTCCGCCGCGATGAAGTCCAAGGGCGGCACGTGGACCTATGACGAGATGTTCAAGTTCCTGAAGTCGCCCGGCGCGTACATTCCCGGCACCAAGATGAGCTTCGCCGGCCTGCGCAGTTCTGACGACCGCGTGAACCTCATCGCCTATCTGCGCACCCAGGCGGACAGCCCGGCTCCCATTCCGCCGCCGCAGCCGCCCAAGGCGGCATCGGCGCAAACGCCGAAGACTGGGCAGGCTCCGGCCGCCGCGCCCAATGCCGGCGCGCCGAAGACGAACGCCGGCCCGAACGGTACGGCTGCGGTGGCGCCCGGCAACCAGCCGGCGAATGCCGCGTCCACGGCCGGCAGCAGCAATGAGCCTTCAGGCAACGCGGCGCCCGCGGCCGCACCGCCCAAGCCCGCCACCCAGCCGCCGCCGACACAACCGGCCACCCCGCCGAAGAAGCCCTGATGGCCATCGTCCGCGAAAGCGGCGAGCGTGCAACGATGGCAAAGACGCTTCTTCTCGTCGTGCCGGTCAGCTGGGCCGGGCTGTGGACCGCGCCGCTCACCGAGATCGCGCCGGATCTGGACGTGCGGGTGCATGGGCGCGACGAATTCGATCCGCAGTCGATCGATTACGCTCTCACCTTCCGCCCGCCGCCCGGCTTCCTGAAGACGCTGCCGAACCTGAAGGCGGTATTCTCGCTCGGCGCCGGCGTCGATGGAATTCTCGCCGATCCCGACTATCCCCGTCACGTGCCGCTGGTGCGCTTCGTCGACCGCACGCTGTCGAGCGAGATGGCGCAATATTGCGTGCTGCACGTGCTGATGCACCACCGCATGCAGCGGTTCTTCGACCGGGCGCAGGCTGAGCGCAAATGGCGCCAGGCGCTGTTGCCCAAGCGCGCGGCGCAGACGCGCGTCGGCATTCTGGGGCTGGGCGAGATCGGCACTTTGGCGGCGGAACGCCTGCGCGACATCGGCTTCGCCGTGGCGGGCTGGAGCCACGCGCGAAAGAACGTGCGCGGCGTCGAGAGCTTTGCCGGCGAAGCGGAGCTTGGCGCGTTTCTTTCGCGCACCGACATTCTCATCTGCCTGCTGCCGCTGACGCCGGACACGCGCGGCATTCTGAATGCCAAGCTGTTCGCCCAGCTGCCGAAGGATGCGTTCGTGATCAATGTGGCCCGCGGCGGGCACCTGGTGGAAGACGATCTGATTGCCGCGATCGATTCCGGCCACCTTTCAGGCGCCACGCTCGACGTGTTCAACACCGAGCCGCTGCCGGAGACGAGCCCGTTGTGGACGCATCCGAAGATCACGGTGACGCCGCACATCGCGGCGATCTCCGAACCACGGGTGGCGGCGCAGTATGTCGCCGACCGCATCGCCCGCGTCGAGCGCGGCGAGCCGCTCGACAACATCGTCGATCCCGCAAGGGGGTATTGAAGTTGGAACCTCCCTCTCCCCCTCCGGGGGAGAGGGATCGAGGGTGAG
>DIZC01000087.1 GCA_002429315.1 Alphaproteobacteria bacterium UBA6038 | reverse complement strand
ATCCAGGTGACCGGCGGGCTCACCCAGCGCGAGATGAAGGAGCAGGTGCTCGATTCCATGGAGATCGAGCGCGAGCGCGGCATCACCATCAAGGCGCAAACCGTGCGCCTCGAATACCGGGCGAAGAACGGCGAGAGCTACATCCTCAACCTGATGGACACGCCGGGGCACGTCGATTTCGCCTATGAGGTGAGCCGCTGCCTTGCCGCCTGCGAAGGCGCGCTCTTGGTGGTGGACGCGAGCCAGGGCGTGGAGGCGCAGACGCTCGCCAACGTCTACCAGGCGATCGACGCCAACCTCGAAATCGTGCCGGTCCTGAACAAGATCGACCTGTCGGCCGCCGAGCCCGAGCGCGTGCGCCAGCAGATCGAGGACGTCATCGGGCTGGACGCGAGCCACGCCATTCCCATTTCCGCCAAGACCGGCATCGGCATCGAAGAGGTGCTGGAGGCGGTGGTGCATCGGCTCCCCGCCCCGAAGGGCGAGGCCAGCGCGCCGCTGAAGGCGCTGCTGGTGGACAGCTGGTACGATTCGTATCTCGGCGTGGTGGTGCTGGTGCGCGTGGTGGATGGCCGGCTTTCGAAGGGCCAGAAGATCCGCATGATGGCGGCGGATGCCGTGTATCAGGTGGAGCGCGTGGGCGTGTTCACCCCCAAGCAGGTGATTGTAGAGGCGCTCGGCCCCGGCGAGGTGGGCTTCATCACCGCCGCCATCAAGGAGGTGGCCGATACGCAGGTGGGCGACACCATCACCGACGAGCGCCGCGGCACCGAGACGCCGCTGCCCGGATTCCATCCCGCGCAGCAGGTGGTGTTCTGCGGACTGTTTCCGGTGGACGCGGCGCAGTTCGAAGATTTGCGCGATGCGCTGGGGAGACTTCACCTCAACGACGCCAGCTTCACCTACGAAACCGAAACCAGCGCGGCGCTGGGCTTCGGCTTTCGCTGCGGATTCCTCGGATTGCTGCACCTCGAAATTGTCCAGGAGCGGCTGCAGCGCGAGTTCAGTCTCGAGCTGATCGCCACCGCGCCGTCCGTCATCTACCGCCTGCACCTCACCGACGGCACCATGAAGGAGCTGCACAACCCGGCCGACATGCCCGATCCGGTGCGCATCGCCTTCATCGAGGAGCCATGGATCGGCGCCACCATTCTGGTGCCGGACGATTATCTCGGGTCGGTGCTGAAGCTGTGCCAGGACCGGCGCGGGCGGCAGATCGAGCTCACCTATGCCGGCAACCGCGCCATGGTGCGCTATGCCCTGCCGCTCAACGAAGTGGTGTTCGATTTCTACGACCGGCTGAAAAGCGTGAGCCGCGGCTACGCCAGTTTCGATTACCACATCGAAGGTTACGAGGAAGGCGACCTGGTGGAGATGTCGATCCTCGTCAACGAAGAGCCGGTGGATGCGCTCTCGATGATCGTGAACCGCGCGCGCGCCGAGATGCGCGGCCGCGCCATGGTGGAGAAGCTGAAGGAGCTGATCCCGCGCCACCTGTTCAAGATTCCCATTCAGGCGGCGATCGGCAGCAAGGTGATCGCGCGCGAAACGCTGTCTGCGCTGCGCAAGGACGTGACGGCGAAGTGCTACGGCGGCGACATCACGCGTAAGCGGAAATTGTTGGACAAGCAGAAGGCGGGCAAGAAGAAGATGCGCCAGTTCGGCCAGGTGGACATCCCGCAGGAGGCCTTCATCGCCGCCCTGAAGATGGATCAGGATTAAAATTCAACAGCGAAATCTGTTTTCTCTATGCCACTGCAAATAGGAATGGTGCCTCGCGGTGAGGTTCAATACTTCTCGCTCGTTGCCAATTCCCAACAATGCCAGCGCGGCGGATGACAATTTAGGGGACAGCCGTACCACTCCATTCTGATCGATAGTCATAAGGCCCGCATCGAAGGCAGCATCGAGGTGGACGGCTAAGAGTAAGCCATTGTCCGCGGCCAATCTCTCGTCGTCCGTGTCGCACTCCGCCCAAGCTTTGATGTGGCTGGCCCTTAGTAATTCCTCTTGATCGAGGCCCGTGACACAGCAACGGCCATTCCAAAAATGGAGCAAACGTCTCCTGAAAATATCTTGGCCAACTCGCTGGCGAGTCAATTGCTCTCTTTCAGTTGAAGAAGGGATCTTCGTCAACTTCGTCATTTCGCGCGCCAACTCCACCGCACCGTAGCGATCATGGTGCGCAATATGCTCCCACAACTTTGAAACCAAGCTATCCTCTAAAGGCATGCCGGCCGCTCGGATGACCTTGGCTCCTTGGGGAAGATGATCATCCGGAATGATGAATGCGCTTTTTGGGTCAACCAGATGCTGAAACTCCACCGGGACTAGCCACCGCGGTTTTCCATTATCCGTGCGAATCTGTTGAGGCGTTCCAGTAACCGCTCCAATTCCAAAAATTCCCCTTGGCGGATCACCTGATTTTCGGAGAAAAACAGTGTCGCCAAGACGAACTTGATGAAACGCTCTGAACCGCCAACTATCACCTGCTTTCTGGTACGAACGAAATGCGTCAAGAAGAGGTTTAACTGCCTCTTCATAGGACGTGTCATTCTGATTCCAAAGCAGCATAAACGCGGTCATGTCACGCCGCCTTGCGCTTCGGCAGCTTCCTGATCTCCGCGCCCTTTTCCTGTTCGGCGAGGCGGAGTTCGTAGAGCTTCTGCAGGTTCAACCAGAAATCTGCGCTGGTGCCGAACCAATGCCCCAAGCGCAGCGCGGTATCGGCCGTAATGGCGCGTTGCTCGTTCAGAATGCCCGTGATGCGGTTTGTGGGAATGTTGAGTTGCCGTCCCAGCTCAGCCGCGGACATGCCGCTTTCCTCCAAAGCCTCCTTAAGATGTTCGCCGGGATGGATGGGCCTACGCATGGTTCACCTCAATGATAGTCCACGATTTCCACGTTGCTCGGGCCCGAAGCGCCGTCCGGCCAATTGAAGCAGATGCGCCATTGGTCGTTGATCCGGACGCTCCAGTGCCCTTTGCGGTCGCCCTTCAGTTTCTCCAGCCTATGACCCGGGAAATTGGCGATGTCCTTCAGGCTCGTCGCTACTCCGAGCCGATCCAGCACGCGCTCCGCTTTCGGCCGGAATGGCTCGAACTGCTTGACCCGTTCGCCGCGCGCGAAGCGTTCCGTCCGCCCGTCCCGGTAACTCAGGATCATGCAAAGAAATTACCGGGCAATACGCGTTACGTCAAGCGTAACTAAATGCCGCGGCTGAGGCGGGCGACGAGATCGTCCAGTTGCTCAAGGGTTTTGTAGGCGATCTTCAGTTCGCCGCCCTTTGATCCGCGGTGGGTGATATCGACGGCAAGCCCGAGGATATTCTCGAGACTGGATTCCAGGGCCTTGGTGTCGGCGTCTTTGCCCCGCGAGCGCTCGCCGCTCGCCCGTTTCGGTTTGGCCCTGGCTTCCGCCTCGCGGACGTTCATTCCGGCTTCCACGATGGCCTTGGCGCAGGCTTCCGGATCCGGCGCGCCGATCAGCGTGCGCGCGTGGCCCGCGGTCAGCCGGCCGTCGCGGATCATCGCCTTCACGCTTTCCGGCAGTTTCAGCAGCCGAATGGTGTTGGCGACATGGCTGCGGCTCTTGCCCACCTCCTGCGCCAACCGCTCCTGCTTGTAACCGAAGCGGTCCATCAATTCGTGATAGGCGGCGGCCTCCTCGATGGCATTCAGGTCGGCCCGCTGCACATTTTCGATGATGGCAAACTCGAGCGACTCGGCATCCGAAAGCTCGCGCACCACCACCGGTACGTCGTGCAGCTTGGCGAGCTGTGCCGCGCGCCAGCGGCGCTCGCCCGCCACGATTTCGAACGCGTTCGCCTCGCCGGCAATCGGCCGCACCAGGATCGGCTGCAACACGCCCTTCTCGCGAACCGAGTTGGCAAGGTCGTTCAACTCCTCGGTGGCGAAAGTCTTGCGCGGCTGAAACCGGTTGGGCCGCAGGAACGCGATGGGGATGGTGCGGGCCCCTTTCGGCGGCTCGTTTCGCGAAGCCAGCGCATCGTCGCCGATCAGCGCCGAAAGCCCGCGGCCCAAACCGCGATGCCGTGCTTCTTCCGCCATTTTCGCCTCCGCGCTTATGCCGCCAGCCGCGCCCGCTCGCGCTGCACCAGTTCGCCGGCGAGTTTGATGTAAGCCTGGCTGCCCGGGCAGCGCAGGTCGTAAACCAGCGCCGGCAGCCCGTGGCTCGGCGCTTCGGAGATGCGCACGTTGCGGGGAATGACGGTGTTGTACACCATCTCGCCCATGTTGGCGCGCACGTCCGCCGCCACCTGGTCCGACAAGCGATTGCGCTTGTCGAACATGGTGAGAATGATGCCCTGGATCTCCAGCGACGGGTTGAGGTTCGCCCGCACCAGCTCGATCGTCTTGAGCAGCTGACTCAAGCCTTCCAGCGCGAAGAATTCGCACTGCAGCGGCACGATGACCGCATCCGCCGCGGCCATGGCGTTCACGGTGAGCAAGGTGAGCGACGGCGGACAATCGATCAGCACGTAGGTGAACGGACATGCTCCGTGTACGGAATATTCCTCGAGCGCGTCCTTAAGCCGGAAGTTGCGGCGCGGCAGGTCGATCAGTTCGAGTTCGGCACCGGAGAGATCGACGGTGGAAGGCACCAGCGACAGGTGCGGAATTTTCGTCGGTATCACAGCGTCGCCAAGCTTGGTCGCGCCGACGAGCACATCGTAGGCGGTCAGCTTGCGCTCGCTGCGGTGAATGCCGAGGCCGGTCGATGCGTTGCCTTGCGGATCGATGTCGAGCACCAGCGTCGGTTCGCCAATGGCTGCCAGCGCCGTGCCGAGGTTGATGGCGGTGGTGGTCTTGCCCACGCCGCCCTTTTGATTAGCGACGACCAGCACACGAGGATGCTTAGCGGACACGGGCGAGCTCGCGGATTTCCAATATCGTGCCTGACGAATCCGTCTGGCTGGGGTGGCGAACGACCCGTAGCTTCCAAGATTTGGTGGATTCGGTCAATTCGTCCTCTACAGATTGGCCCTTCAGGAACAGATTTATGGTCTGCGGCCCTTGAAACGCCTCGGCGTAAGTGAGCAGCTTGGATAGCGGTGCGCAAGCACGGGCCGTTACAACGTCGACGATTTCAGGGGATGCTTCCTCGATCCGCATGCAGCGCACCTTGACTGCGGCGCCCGCACGTTCCGCAGCTGCTCTGAGAAAATCGCATTTCTTTCGTGTGGCTTCATAGAGTACCGACCGGAAGCCCGGCCGCTCCCGCAACAGGATGGCCAGCACCAATCCTGGGAAACCGGCACCACTGCCGAGATCGACGAGGTTTTTCGCCGAGGCAGGGATGAACGGAGACAATTGCGCCGAATCCCACACGTGCCGCCGCCAGACGTCATTGAGCGACGCTTGAGAGACGAGGTTGTGACGGGTGTTCCAATCCCTCAGCAGGCCAACGAAGGCTTTGAGCCGCGCCAGTGTTTCACGTGAAACACCCGTCTCGCGCGCGAACTGTTCCGGGCCGAACTCAGGAGGCAAGGCGTTCGCGCGCGGCAGCCTTGGCGCGAATGTGCGCCAGCACGAGCGTTAGCGCCCCCGGCGTCACGCCGCCGATGCGGCCCGCCTGCCCCAACGTGGCCGGCCGGATGTTCTCAAGATTCTGCATGGCCTCCGTCGAAAGCCCCTTCACCGCCGCATAATCCAGATCGCTGGGGATCCGCAGCCCCTCCTCCCGCCGGAAGGCAAGGATGTCTGCCTCCTGGCGGTCCAGATAACCGGCGTATTGGGCATCGATCTCCAGCTGCTCGACCACATCCGGCGCGAAGCTGCCCAGCTCCGGCCAAGCCGCGCACAAATTGTTCCATTCGACCCCCGGGAAGCTTAGCAGCTGAAGCGCCGTTCGACGGGCACCGTCGAGGTTGATCTGCATACCCAGCTTGCGAGCCTCATTGGGCGTCAGGGTGAGTCCTCCCATGCATGCACGCGCTGTTTCCAGCCGCCGGCGCTTGTCCCCGAAGATCGCCGCCCGTGCGGAGCCGACACATCCGGCGGCCTCACCCGCTTCGGTCAGCCGCTGATCGGCATTGTCGGCGCGGAGCGACAGGCGGTATTCGGCCCGTGAGGTGAACATCCGATACGGCTCGGTCACGCCCTTGGTGACGAGATCGTCGATCAGAACCCCGATGTAGGCCGCGGCGCGATCCAGCACGAGCGGGTCGAATCCCCCGGCGGCTCGCGCCGCGTTCAGGCCGGCCATCAGCCCCTGCGCCGCGGCCTCCTCGTAACCAGTGGTGCCGTTGATCTGTCCGGCCAGATAGAGACCGGCCACCTTCTTGGTTTCCAGCGACGGCATCAGCGCACGCGGATCGACATAATCGTATTCGATCGCATAGCCGGGCCGGCGCATCGCGGCGCGCTCAAGCCCCGGGATCGTCTTCAGCAGCGCGAGCTGCACCTCTTCCGGCAGCGAAGTCGAGATGCCGTTGGGATAGACCGTGTCATCGTCCAATCCCTCCGGCTCGAGGAATATCTGGTGGTTTTCGCGGCCGGCGAAGCGCACCACCTTGTCCTCGATCGACGGGCAGTAGCGCGGTCCGGTACTTTCGATCTGGCCGGAATACATGGGCGCGCGGTGCAGGTTCGCTCGAATGATCGCATGCGTCTCCGGCGTCGTGCGGGTGAGGTGGCAGGCCACCTGGGGCGTCGTGATAGCCGTCGTCAGGAAAGAGAACGGATAAGCCGGGTCGTCCCCGGGCTGGACCTCCAGCGACGTCCAATCGATGGTCGTGCCGTCCAGACGCGGCGGAGTGCCGGTCTTCAGGCGGCCCATACTTAGGTTCAAGCGATAGAGCGTCTGGGCAAGGCCGAGGGAAGGCGCCTCTCCCAAGCGACCGGCGGGGATCTTCTTTTCACCCAAGTGAATGAGCCCCCGAAGAAAAGTGCCCGTGGTGAGGACAACGGCGCCGCAATGGATCGCCTGTCCATTTCCGGCGAGAACGCCGACCACTCGCCCGCCCTCGATCAGAAGATCCTCGGCGGCGGCCTCGGCAATATCCAGGCTGGGCGTGGCGGCGAGCGCCGCCTGCATTGCTTGCTTGTAGAGTTTACGGTCGGCTTGGGCGCGAGGGCCGCGCACTGCCGGTCCCTTGCGGCGGTTCAAAAGCCGGAACTGAATACCGGCAGCATCCGCCACCCGCCCCATCAGGCCGTCGAGCGCGTCGATCTCGCGCACGAGGTGGCCTTTGCCGAGACCCCCGATCGCCGGGTTGCAGGACATCTCCCCGATGGTGTCGCGTCGGTGAGTGAGCAGCAAGGTGCCGGCGCCGAACCGCGCCGCTGCCGCCGCCGCTTCGCAGCCGGCATGGCCGCCGCCGATCACGATGATGTCGTAAGACTCCATGGCGGCCAGATACGCTGCGGCTGCCGGCCGGGCAAGCGACGTTTCACGTGAAACATCACTTGCCGATGCAGAAATCCCCGAAGATGACGTCAAGCAGATCCTCAACATCGACGCGCCCCGTCATGCGGCCCAAGTGCCGCAGAGCCATCCGGAGTTCCTCGGCGAACAACTCCGGCGCCCCTGCACATAAGGCTCGCGTTAGCGCCTGCTCCGCTTGCCCCAATGTGTGCCGGTGCCGATCCCGAGTGAGCGGAGCAGCGGAGTCGGCGGCAAGCGTCTCTTTGACGATAAGTCCAATCCGCACGAGGAGCTCGTTCATGCCCGCCCCCGTCCGCACCGAAATGGCAAGTCCAGGTCGTTCCAAGTGGGGCAGATCGGCTTTGTTCCAGACCTCCAGCACCGGCTTGTCTCCAAACCGCGTTGGCCACCCGGCCGGGTTGGCCGTGGTAGCATCCATGAGCAGCAACACGGCATCCGCCTGTTCAGCCCGAACGATGGCGCGCCGTACCCCTTCGCTCTCGACTGCATCGCTGGTTTCGTGAAGGCCTGCCGTGTCGGCCACGATGACGGGATACCCGCCAATGTCCAGATGCACCTCCAGAACATCGCGCGTGGTGCCGGCCGCCTCCGATACAATCGCCACGTCGCGCCGCGCGAAGGCATTCACCAAGGAACTCTTACCGCTGTTCGGTGGGCCGATCACCGTTAGATGAAATCCGTCCCGCAGAATCTCGCCGCGCCGGGCATCGGCCAGATGTGTACGTACTTCATCAATAACATCAGCAGCTTGCGCCTTGGCTTTGGCCAGGATGATACCGGCCGGGAGTTCCTCATCCGAGAAATCAATCGTCGCCTCCGCCCAAGCGGCGGCGCCGACCAACTGCATCCGCCATCCCTCATAAAGCGAGGTCAGAGCGCCGTCATACTGTCGCAGGGCCTGCCGGCGTTGCGCCTCAGTTTCTGCGTTGATCAGGTCGGCCAGCGCTTCGGCCTGGGTGAGGTCGAACTTGCCATTCTCGACCGCCCGGCGGGTAAATTCACCGGCCTCGGCCGGCCGCAAACCCGGCAACCTCCCCAGAGCCGCGAGAAGGGCGTCCACCACGGCGCGCCCGCCATGGACATGGAATTCGGCCACGTCTTCCCCGGTGAAACTGGCCGGCGCCGGAAACCAGAGCACCAGTCCGTCGTCGATCGTCTCGCCGGCGGGTGTCAGAATCCGCCGCCGCGCCGCCAGTCTCGGTTGCGCCGGCATGGCACCCGTCAGCGCCTGGATCGCCACGCCTGCCGCGGGCCCCGACACCCGCACGACCGCTACGCCCGACCGCCCATGGCCGCTCGACAGCGCGAAAATGGTGTCGGAATGCAGCACCGCGGGCATTCAGCGCGACGGCTTGTCCTTCTTGCCCGCCGCGCGGGCTGCATTCTCCCAGAGAAATTTCTGGAACTGCTCGAAGCCTTGCGCCCCCAGCGGCATCCACGTCCGCAGCATCGTTTCCGGATCGGAACGATCCATCGTGGCTTTCATGCGCTGGCGCATACTGTCGAGCATCTCCGCCTGTAACGCCGACACATCCGGCAAGCCCATCAGCCGGCGCGCTTCCTCCGCCGTCATGTCGAGTTCGATATTGATTTTCATCGCTTGTGAGCGCCGCTTGAGCCGCGCTAGGAAGCTATCAGTTTCACCGCAGCACCAGAAGGCGGGAACGCCCGCCGGGATCCACCATGACTCGCAACCTGCTCGATGCCGAAGCCAGTCCTTATCTCCTCTTGCACAAGGACAATCCGGTGCATTGGCGGCCGTGGGGGGCAGAGGCGCTGGACGAGGCGCAGGAGCTGAACAAGCCGATTCTTCTCTCGATCGGATACACCGCCTGCCACTGGTGCCATGTGATGAATGAGGAAAGCTTCGCCGATCTGGAAACGGCGGCGCTGATGAACGAACTGTTCGTCAACATCAAGGTGGATCGCGAGGAGCGGCCCGATGTCGACCAGATCTATCAGACAGCGGCGCAGGCGCTGGGCAACAACGGCGGATGGCCCCTCACCATGTTTCTCACGCCGCAAGGCGAGCCGTTCTTTGCCGGCACCTATTTTCCCCGCGAGGAGCGATATGGGCAGCCGCCGTTCCGGCGCATCCTGGACGAAGTCGCGCGCATCTATCGCGAGCAGCCGGAGCCGGTCGCCAACACGACGGCGCGGGTGCAGCAGGCCTACGCAAATTTGTGGGGCCGCGACCTTCGCGGGCAACTCGACGGCACGCTGCTGGACCAGGCGGCGCTGAATATCGGACGGCGCTTCGATATCTTCTACGGCGGCGTCAGCGGCGCGCCGAAGTTTCCGTCCTTCGGTCTCGTCGATCAACTGTGGCGCGCGTACCTGCGGACCGGCGTGGAGCAGTTCAATCAGCTAGCGCAGACCACCATGATGAGCATCTGCATGGGCGGCATCTACGATCACATCGGCGGCGGATTGCACCGGTACACCGTCGACGAGCGCTGGCTGGTGCCGCATTTCGAGAAGATGCTCTACGACAATGCGCAGTTCATCGAACTCCTCACCGAGGTCTGGCAGGGGAATCGCCTAGCCCTGTATCGCGCGCGTATCGAGGAAACCATCGGCTGGCTGTTCCGCGAGATGATGGTGGAGCAGGGCTTTGCCTCCAGCCTCGATGCGGACTCCGAAGGCGAGGAGGGCGCGTACTACGTGTGGAGCGAGGCCGAACTCGACGCCGCGTTGATCGGCACGTTCTCGCAGAAGTTCAAGACCGTCTACAACGCTAGCCGCGACGGCAATTGGGAGGGCCGCAATATCCTCAACCGGATGGGCATGAATTCGGCCTATCCGCTTGCCGAAGCCGACGAAGCCATGCTGAAGCGCCAGCGCGATCTTCTGCTCGCCGCGCGGCAGAAACGCGTGCCGCCGATCCGCGACGACAAGGTGCTTGCCGACTGGAACGGCATGATGATCGCGGCGCTGGCGCATGCCGGAGCGGTGTTCCGCAGCACGGCCTGGATAACCGCCGCGATTCGGGCGTTCGAATTCGTCGAGCATGCGTTGTGCGACGGCGATCGGCTCTATCATTCCTGGCGCAGCGGCCGGCGCCAGCACACCGGCTTTGCCGACGATTACGCGCACATGGCGCGCGCCGCTTTCGCGTTGTGGGAAGCCACCAGCGACAGGCGCTACATGGATCGCGCCCGTGCCTGGGTGCACGTCCTGAACGAGCATTTTTGGGACAGCCAGAACGGCGGCTATTTCTACACATCCGACGATTCCGATCCCCTGATCGTCCGTTCACGGATGATCTTCGATCAGGCGACGCCCTGCGCCAATGGCGTGATGGTCTCGGTACTCGGGAAGCTGCATCTTGCGACGTGGGACGCCGGCTACCGCGACCGCTGCAACGCGCTGATCGAATCGTTCTCCGGCGAGGCAACGCGGGCCTACACCTCGATGGCCTCGTACCTTGCCGGGCTGGAGGTTGTGGCGACGGGGCTGCAGATCGTCATCGTCGGCCCGCTCACCAGCCCGAAAACGCACGAACTTCTCGCGGCGGTGATGGGCCGCAGCCTGCCCCACCGCGTGCTTGTGCTGGCAGATCCCAGTCAGGAATTCGCCGAAGGCCATCCTGCCTTCGGAAAGAAAATGGAGAACGGCCAACCGACGGCCTATATCTGCCAGCGCATGACGTGCTCGGCGCCCATCACCAATCCGGTGACGCTCAGCCAGGTGCTGCAGCTGCCGCAGCGTCCGGCCGGACAGGCGTAAGTCGCGGCCACGATGGAGGGGAAAATGGCGGGAACGGACATCACCATCGGCGTGCGGGACGGCAGCTTCGGCGGCTATCTGGCAGCGCCGTCCGGCGGACGGGGGCCCGGCGTCGTCGTCATTCAGGAGATCTTCGGCGTCAACAAGGTGATGCGCGACATCGCCGATGGCTTTGCCGCCCGCGGCTATTTCGCATTGGCGCCCGATCTCTTTTGGCGCATCGAGCCCGGTGTGCAGCTCACCGACAAGAGCGACGCCGAATGGAAGCGCGCCTTCGACCTGATGAACAAATTCGAACCCGATCTGGGCATTGGCGACATTCAGGCGAGCATCGATCATCTGCGCGGGTTGGACGGCTGCACCGGAAAAGCGGGCGCGGTCGGCTACTGCCTCGGTGGACTGCTGGCGTATCTCACCGCCGCGCGCACCGATGTGGACGCCAGCGTCGGCTATTACGGCGTGAACATCGATCAGAAACTGGACGAGGCGAAGAACATCAGGAAACCACTGATGCTGCACATCGCGGAGAAGGATCAGTTCGTGAAGCCGGAAGCGCAGAAGAAGATCGCCGATGCGCTGTCCGGCAACCGGCTCGCCACCTTGCACTTCTATCCGCAAATGGATCATGCCTTCGCGCGTCAAGGCGGCGCGCATTACGACAAGGCCTGTGCCGATCTGGCCAACGGCCGCACCTCAACCTTCTTCAAGCAGCATCTGAGTTAGCGGCGCGCCGGCGGGAAGCGCCAGCGGCTCGACCTGGCGCAGCGCGGGCTTCATCAGCGTCCCGAACGCAAGCACCAGCACGCCGCCAATGGAAACCAGCGCGGCGTGCAGCAGCCAGAATTCGCTGGCCGGCCATCGCTCGTAGAGCGAGCCCAATCGCCCGCTGATCACGCTGCCGGCGAACACCGCGAGCGAATAGCCGCCGATCATGGTGGCGTTGATGGAATGCGGCGCGGCGCGCGACACCAGCGCGGTGGTGGTCGGCGCGAAGAACAGCCAGCCGATGTTCGACGCGAAATGGAACGCAATAGCCCACAGCAAAGAGGCGCGTCCGTGCGCGCCTGCGGCCAGACTCGCGGCTGCCAGCAGCAAGGTGGAGGCGCCGAAAATCCAGCAGCCGATCGCCATCTTGGTGAATTCGTTGGGCTCGCGGTCGCGGCTCGCCTGCCAGCGCCACAGCATCAGCATCGGCGGGAGGCAGATGAACGGCGCCAGCCCGTCCAGCGATTGCAGCCACGGCACCGGCATCGTCCAGGTGCCGAAGGTGAGGTTCAGGTGATCGCGCACCCAGATGTTGTAGGTGTTCCACACCTGGCTCTGCGCGATCCAGAACAGCGCCGCGATCGGCAGCAGCGCGATCAGGTATCCCACGATGCGCCGCTCTTCGCGCGTGAGCGGCGGGGCTGCGAGCCTCGCTGTCCGCGGCGGATCGGGCGGCAGATACGGCCGGCCCGACAGATAGATCGCCAGCCCCACCAGCATGCCGAATCCGGCGAAGGCAAATCCGAAATGCCAGCTGTAGGATTTCGCGAGCTGGCCGGTGACGATAGGCGCGATGAAGGCGCCGAGATTGATCATGGCGCCGTAGATCTGGAACGCCGTGGTACGGCGGCGATCGTCCTTGGCGTAGAGCTCCCCCACCTGCGGCTGCAGGTTGCCGCGCAGGCAGCCCGCGCCGGTGATGAGAAACAGCAGCGCCAGCAGAAAGGATTGGTCGAAGGCGAGGCAGAAATGCCCCGCCGTCATCAGCAGCGCGCCGAGCGCGATGGTACGCACGCGGCCCAGCACGCGGTCGCCCAGCGCGCCGCCGAACACCGGCGTGAAATAGACCAGCCCGATGTAGAGGCCGAAAATCTGGAAGGCGAGCGCCTGGGTGGATAGCGGCCCGGTGACCGACTGGATGGCGGCGCGGAAAGCGGCGAAGCCCACCACGTGCTCGACATGGCCGGGCAGCAGCAGTTGCTCCACCATGTAGAGCACCAGCAGCGCCTGCATGCCGTGGAACGAGATGCGGTCCCACAGCTCCGTCCCCGCGATGTAGAGCAGCCCACGCGGATGGCCGAAAATTTCCGAAGCGCGTAGAGATTGAGACATGCTACGCTCTCATCATCGCACACGCGTTGCTAACACGTTTGGAAGGCGTCATCCTAAACAACTGTGCCAGACCATGGCATATTGTAGTGGGAGAGGAGTGGAGATCAGCATGCAAATCGATAGAGTGATGATCCTATGGAACCCTGCTCGGAATGGAAGGGAAGGGGGGATCAAGGTTGTGGAGCATCCCGATGCGCGGGGGAGGTATTACAACGACCGCTCGTATGAGCGCTCAAGCGGCGCTTGCGATATGCGTTGGCGACAAATGAGCGACGCAGAGCGTGTAACATCGCTCTTTCGTCTCTTCCATCAGATGACTGTCCGTGACCGATTGGATCCAGAAGTGGTCAATCGCGCGCTGTGGGAAATTGATGAATTTGCAGAAGCCGCATGCGATTCAATGTTCCCTTACGATTACGAAGAGGCCATGCGACGGTCTCGGGCGCACCGTCACGTGTCAGTCGATCATTAGAGGTAGCATGTGTTCCGGGAGCTTTTGACTGGCCGAGATGAGAAAGTCGGCCATGCTGCAGACGTTTGCGGCATGGCCGATTGAATGGAATGCCCGCTATTTTGCTGACGGGCCAGTAAGGATGAGCTTTTGAATCTCTTCGGCCTCTCTCTTGACCGTGCGTAGGTCAACAAGCACGCCGTAGAGTGGGTGTGTTTGCTGAAGATTCGGAACGATCGTCGGATCAATTCTGAGAGCCGCATCGTTGAGATTTCTTAGATGCTGCATCAGACTGTCCCGGCATTCGGATTGGCCCGCGGGAAGGCTCGTGCCACCCAAATTCAGAAGGCGCGCGACCCTCTTTGCACGCTCCTCACCATCTTGACCAACACCGCAATGAATATCGTCCGGCCCGTTGGTTACATACCAGCCTTCTCCGGAGACGGGTTGGAGACTTTTCTTAGTAGCTTGCCACATGTTCAACTCCTTGTTGCGCCCGAAATGTGTGGGCGACCGTTGGGGAATCCGGTCCACATGGTGATGCATCGGTTCGAAATCAACTAATGGCAGTCCGAGCAAGCCTGATTGTTGAGGTTCCGGCATGATCAAGCGCACCTTTGCCTTCATCTCCCGGCATGAGCGGTCGCTGTCGGCGGCCAGCATGATCGGCGGCTTCGCGTTCGACAATTACGCCTTCCGCCGGATCGATCTCCCCAACACGCAGGCCGTGTTCGTCGCCTATCTGTCCCTGGCCGCCGTCTCCATGCTGATCATGCACGTGCTCGCGGAGCGCGTGGCGAAAGGCAAGGAATGGTCGCGCTGGCGCGCCATCCTTCCCTTCGCCACGCAATTCGCGCTGGGCGGGTTGTGGAGCGCCTTTCTCGTTTTCTATTCGCGCAGCGCGGTGCTCACCGCCTCGTGGCCGTTCCTCATGGTGCTGGTCGCCATCTTTCTCGGCAACGAGATTTTCAAGCACTACCATTCGCGGCTCGCCTTCGCCGCGGTGCTGTTCTTCTTCGCACTTTACTCCTACGCCATCGTCACCGTGCCGCTCGTCACGCACAGCGTGGGCGTGCTGAATTTCCTTCTCGCCGGCGGCGTGGCGCTCGTCATCTTCTTCGCGCTGATGCGGGTGGTGGCGGGGTTGGGGCCGCAGGAATGGCGCGCCACCCGCGTGCAGGTTGGCACCGGCACGGTGCTTATTTATGCGCTGATGAACATCTTCTATTTCGCGGGCGTGCTGCCGCCGCTGCCCATCGCGCTATCGGCCGGCGGAATCTACCATTTCGTGCAGAAGAAAGGCGCGATGTACGAGGCGCAGGGCGAACCGCAATCGTGGGCCACGCGGTTCGGCGCGCCGGCCGTGCTGCATCTGGCGCCCGGCCAGCCGCTTTACGCCTATAGCGCAGTGTTTGCGCCCATCAAGCTCAACACCACGGTGCAGCACCGCTGGCAGCATTACGATGCGAAGTCGAAGAGATGGCGCGACGTTTCGCGCGTGTCGTTCAAGATCGTGGGCGGGCGCGACAACGGCTATCGCGGCTACACCATCACGCATCACACCGCGCGGGGCGACTGGCGGCTGGATGTCGATCTACCCGACGGCCACATCATCGGCCGCCTCAATTTCACCGTCGTGCCGGTCCCGTCACCCGTCGTTACGCAGGTGCTGACGCTGAAGTAGCGCGGACCTGCTATGCGCGGCTGCGCATTGTGCTCTCCGAACGCGCCGCAGATGTTTCCGCAATGCTTGAGCCTGTCATACTCGAAGGCCGGTTTGTGCAGCTGGAGCCGTTGAGCCTCAATCACCTCGATGGGCTCACGCGGGTGGGGCTCGATCCGCAGCTGTGGCGCTGGATTCCGTCCGCCGTCACCAGCGGGGAGAAGATGCGCGGCTACATCGAAACCGCACTGACCGAGCGGCGCTCAGGCCAATCGCTGCCGTTCGCGGTGGTGGATGCGATCACAGGCGAGGCCATCGGCAGCACGCGTTATGGCAACATCAGCGAGCCCAACCGCCGGCTGGAAATCGGCTGGACGTGGTACACGCCCACGCGTCAGCGCACCGCCGCCAACACTGAAGCGAAGCTGCTGCTGCTCACGCACGCCTTCGAGCGCCTCGGCATGATTCGGGTGGAATTCAAGACCGATGCGCTGAACGAGAAATCCCGCAACGCGCTGTTGCGCATCGGCGCGGTGCAGGAGGGCATCTTCCGCAAGCACCTCATCTGCGAGTCCGGCCGGGTTCGCGACACGGTCTACTTCTCCATCCTCGATACCGAATGGCCGGAAAAGAAGCGCCGGCTGGAGGCGCGCCTCGCGGCTTGATTCCAACGGTCCGGCGTCGTGTGATGGCCGATCTTATCGCTCTCACTGGAGCTCACGATGAAGGCGATTCGTTTCGATCAAGCTGGCGGACCTGAGGTTCTGAAGCTTCAGGATGTTGATCTGCCATCGCCCGGACCGGGGCAGGTGCGGGTGAAGCACACCGCCATCGGCGTCAATTTCATCGACACCTATCAGCGCTCCGGCCTCTATCCCGTGCCGCTGCCCTCCGGCCTCGGTCTGGAAGCCGCGGGCGTGGTCGAGGCGCTCGGCGCGGATATCTCAGAACTGAAGGTGGGCGATCGCGTCGCCTATGCGGGCACACTCGGTGCCTATGCGGAGGCGAACAACGTGCCCGCCGACCGCCTGGTGAAGCTGCCGGACGGGATTTCCGACGAGATCGCCGCCGCCGCGATGCTGAAGGGGATGACGGCGCAGTATCTGCTCAAGCGTACCTTCCCGGTGCAGCGCGGGCAGACGATTGTGTTCCATGCCGCCGCCGGCGGCGTGGGTCTCATCGCCTGCCAATGGGCGAAACACCTCGGCGCGGCGGTCATCGGTACGGTCGGTTCGGACGACAAGGTGGAGCTCGCGCGCTCGCACGGTTGCGTGCACGTGCTGAACACGCGCACCGACGATTGGGCGAAACGGGTGCGCGAGATCACCGGCGGGCAGGGCGTGCCGGTCATCTATGATGGCATTGGCAAAGAGACCTGGAGCCGCTCGCTCGATTGCCTCGCGGTACGCGGCATGATGGTAAGCTTCGGCAATGCCAGCGGCGCGGTGCCGACGTTCGAGCCGGGCATTTTGAGCGCCAAGGGCTCGCTCTACCTCACGCGGCCGACGCTGTTCCACTACACCCGCACGCGCGAAGAGCTGCAGCAAACCGCCGACGACCTCTTCGCGGTGATTGCTTCCGGCGCGGTGAAGATCGCGATCAACCAGCGCCTCAAATTGGCGGATGCACGCGCCGCGCACGAGGCGCTGCATTCGCGCGCCACCACCGGCGCAACCGTGCTGCTGCCGTAGCTACTCCGCGGCAAGCGGCGTCGAGCGGTCTTCGCGCATGTAGATGGAGCGCTTCGGCCGCTCCATCACCCGATGGAGCATCGGCACGAAGGCCTCAAGCGGCATGGTGTCGTAAGCGGGATCGAAGGCGTTCTGGTCATGGCGCGCGCAGAACATCGCCGTGCGCTCGAAAGCAGCATGGCCGCGGAACTGCTCGCGCAAGTTCCGGTCGAGGCCCAGATAATGGAAGAAATAGTAGCCTTGGAAGATGCCGTGGTGCTGCAGCATCCACCAGTTCTCTTCGGAGACGAAGGGCTTGAGGATCGTGGCGCCGAGTTCCGCGTGATTGTATGAGGCGAGCGTGTCGCCGATGTCGTGCAGCAACGCGCAGACGACATATTCCTCGTCCATGCCGTCGCGATGGGCGAGGGTGGCGGATTGCAGCGAATGCTCCAGCCGGTCCACCGCGAACCCACCGCAATCGCCCTCGAGCAATTTCAGGTGCGCAAGCACCCGCTCCGGCACGCCCTTATTGAACGGCACGGCAGCGCTGGCGATCTTCAGCCAGTCGGCTTGCGTCCCCTCCGCTATGGCGTGGAACTCCGCGCGGTCTTCAGATTGTTCGGTCATCGGGGCGGCACTTTCGGGGTTTCAGCCCCAAGAGTTTCGGTCCGCAATCGCCCGCCGTCAAATGCCGAGCATGAATCCCAGCTTGCAGCCCAGTGCTGGTTATGGTAACAATGCTGGTATGGGTGACATGCGGAAAATCACTGTCGAGGTTCCACGCGAAGATCTCCAATGTGCACAAGCCTATACGGGCGAGGGCGTAACGGAGACCGTGAGGGCCGCGCTGCGCAGGCTCCGCTCGGATCGCGCGCAGCAGAAACTTCGCGAGCTTCGCGGCAAGGTGAAGTTTTCCATGACGCTCGAAGAGATGCGTTACGACCGCGAATGATCGCCACCGACACAAGTTCGCTCGTCGCCTATCTCAAAGGCGAGAAGGGCAACGATGTCGATCTCCTGGATTCCGCGGCAATGACCGGCCAGTTGCGACTGCCGCCGGTAGTCATTACGGAAATCCTCAGCGACGAAGCCTCGTCCAAAATGCTCGCAGGCGTGTTGCCCGATATCCTGCCGCTGGACGTGTTGGATGGTTTCTGGTCGCGCGCCGGCAAGTCCCGCCGGTTGTTGAAGCGAATGGGGTTCAAACCCGGAGTTGCCGATGCCCTCATCGCGCAATCGTGCATCGATCACGATGTAGCGCTGATTCAGCGCGACGGCGATTTCCGCCAATTCGCGAAATATTGCGGGCTAAAGCTGGCCTAGGCACCAACGCCGAGCACGGTTTTCCGCCATCGTCCTCAGGCGTTCATGCTGTCGAAGAATTCGGCGTTGTTCTTGGTCGAGCGCAGCTTGTCGAGCAGGAACTCGATGGCGTCGGTGGTGCCCATCGGCGCCAGAATGCGCCGCAGCACATACATCTTCGAAAGCGTGCCTTTCTCGACCAGCAGCTCGTCCTTGCGGGTGCCGGAGCGCAGGATGTCGATGGCCGGAAACACGCGCTTGTCAGCCACCTTGCGGTCGAGAATGATTTCCGAGTTGCCGGTGCCCTTGAACTCTTCGAAAATCACTTCGTCCATCCGGCTGCCCGTGTCGATCAGCGCCGTCGAGATGATGGTCAGCGAGCCGCCCTCCTC
>DIZC01000033.1 GCA_002429315.1 Alphaproteobacteria bacterium UBA6038 | reverse complement strand
GAAAACCCGAGTCACGCTCTAGGTTTGACGATCGGCCCGGACCAAGAGAATGAGTTATATGTCGGTCAAGGATCAGCTGACCGCGCCCTTTCCGAATTTGAAGACAGGCTCAACCACTTTGTCGATGGAGCAGGCTATCTGCGCAGCGCAAATCCAGTGATTTTGGGAGCGTTGCCCGGCACGTTTGCTCCGCAGCGGCCCAATCCGGTTTGGATATGGGGTGAACCGGTGGGGCCGCTGGCAAGCTATCTAGGTGAAACCGTGCCGCGAAGCAGCAAGTGGATCGACCGGCCATCCCTGCCGCGAATCTTAAACTGGTCCGCCGAGAACCAGCGGGTAGGCGAAATCAATCTTCGCGGCACCGTGAGCTGGAGCGATTGGGGACCGCTGCTCAGTTCATACTAACCGGATTTGGTGTGCCGCTTCAATAGCGTCGTCGCCCAGAACAGCGCGGCCCATGCTGCCGGCGATGAGTGCCAATGCTCCCCAGCCTTTAAGGAGCAAGTATTCGCGCCATTGGTGCATCGAGCACACACCGCCGCGATGGGCTTGGCAGGGGGCTAATGCCGCCCCCGTTTCACCCCGGCAGTCCGGCTGCGCGAGTGTACGCCGGAACGGGACTACCTCATCCCGAAACCCTGCGGCTCAGGAGTTGTCGCATCCCCGAGACCCCCGAGAAGAATTCTCGAATGAAGAAAGCGTGTCAGTCCAAGGGATCTCGGCTAGCTCGCCGCCCTCCGGTCGAGCCGGGACTTGAGAATAACCCGATTTCAACTACTTTGGGCTGTCGAGCAACCCGCCCCCCGGGTTCTGAGCAAGTCAATGATCTGGGCTGAAGGACTCGCCATAGGGCTGCTCGTCGGTATTTCCGGCGGCCTTTGGCTCCTGCTCAACATCACATGGATTCAAGCTGCCTTGAAGCGTGGCAACGCGCGCTTGGCGCCAGCCATCGGGTCGCTGCTTACCTTACCGGCGTTTCTGGGGGGTGGCACCTGGGCGGCAAACAGCGCCCTTGGAAAGGCGCTTACTCCGGAGGCAATGCTTGCCTATTTGATCGGTGTGATCGTGATTATCGCCGCGATGAACGCATGGCCCTGCTATCGCCTTGTCGTCTGGTGCGCGCGAAATATACAGGGCGCGTCATGATACTCATTGCGGAATGGGTCATCTTCAACGTGCTCGTCGGCCTGACAGAGGGCGTCCTAATGTGGATCGCCTTCAGAACGGCGGCGCCGGTGAGATATATGCTCGTGCGGTGGCTCTGCACTTATGTCCTTTCCGTTTTTGCCATTCTTCTCGGGTTCATTCCGATGACTATCATTTTTCTCTATTACGTCTCGCCCGCCCTGCTCCAATGCTGCTCCTCATGGGCAGACTGGCAGAAAGCGCTTGCTACCGCAGGCCCTATGTTCGCCTGCATTATATGCGGCATTTCAGTATTTGATTGGCTCAATGCCAAGACAAGAGCTGCGCCACCACAACCGCGGGTGGGACCCACACCAAGCAGTTATTAGTCATGGCCGGTCGGTCGCACTCGGTCCCGCGGCTTCGCCGCTCCTGCGGGTGCGCCGCTTCGCGCGGGCTTCGCCCGCCGACCGGCCGGGCGTGCCGGCGCGTCCCGCCTCGCTGGCGCGAGGCTCCCGGCAGCCTCTGGCGAAATCTCTCGATGTGCGGCCGGTCTGATTCCGCGGCCGACCTTCGCCCGGGCCGCGGCTCAGCCTCGGCCTTCCGGTGAATGCGGTGATTGGGGTAGGTTTGCGGAGTTGTCCCGGAGGGGCCCCGGGGAGGGTAGGACCGAGGGTGCCTGCGGGGCGCTGACACACCGATCATCACGACGTCGGCATCCAGGTTTTTCTGCTGACGGTTTTGTCCAGTGTGGCTTGACAAATGGGCCGCTCGATAAACCTTGCAGTTGGTTTATAATTCTGCCAGATTGTCAAATATGGCTGGACAATCTAAAAGCCTGTTAAACCGCCTGGAACGCGACTTTCCCGAGGGCTTGCTTGCGGATACGGCATGGTTTGGTGCGCGCGGGTATTCCCGGCAGTTGCTCAATCATTATGTCGGCGCGGGGTGGCTGGAGCAGCCCGCTCGCGGAGTCTATCGGCGCCCCCGTGGCACCCTCTCCTGGCAACAGGCGGTGATCTCACTACAAACGCTGCTGCGGCAGCCGTTGGCGGTAGGCGGCCAGACGGCGCTCGATCTGCAAGGCTATTCTCATTATCTCAGCTTCGGCCAACGTGAGGTGCATCTCTACGGGCCTAAGGCCTTGCCCAAGTGGCTTGGCGAGCTTGACCTCGATGTTCGCTTCCATCGCCATGATGACAAGCGGCTGTTCAAGCAAAAAGCCACCGTTCGGGTGAAGCCGAATGGCACGGACGGCGTGACGGCTTCTGTTACCGGCGAGGGAATCACGACGATGGCTTGGGGTCAGTGGAATTGGCCCCTGAGCTTATCCTCTGTCGAACGCGCCTACCTTGAGCTTTTGGACCAAGTGCCCGCACGCGTGAGCTTCGATCTCGCCGACAAGGTGATGGAGAGTCTTGCCAACCTAAGTCCGAAGAAGCTGCAGCAACTCCTTGTGGATTGCCGCAGCGTGAAGGCGAAGCGCCTCTTCTTCTTCTTCGCCGACCGCCACCAGCATGTCTGGCTCAAACATCTTGACCGTAAGGCGATAGACTTCGGCACAGGAAAACGCGTGCTCGCCAAGGGCGGCCGGCTGGAGAAGCGCTACCTGATCACGGTGCCGGAAGAGCTGCATGCCGCTTCTTGAGCGCTATCAAAGGCAGGTCGCGCTTCTCCTGCGCATCATGCCGATCGTCCTGCAAGAACAGGACTTCGCGTTGAAGGGCGGCACCGCCATCAACCTGTTCGTGCGCGACATGCCGCGCTTGTCCGTCGATATCGATCTGACCTACCTGCCGATCGCCTCACGGGCAGAATCGCTGGCATCCATCGACGCTGCCATGAAACGGATTGCCGTAACGGTCCAGGAGCGAATTGCGGGGGCGCATGTCAGCCTGGCTCGCCTTGCCAGCGACAACATCGTGACCCGGCTGCTGGTGCGCACCGCAGATGCCCAAATCAAGATTGAAGTGACGCCTGTGCTGCGTGGCTGCGTGTTTGAGCCCGAAATGCGGGCGGTGTCGCCGTTGGTCGAAGAGCATTTCGGATTTGCAGAGGCCAGGGTTGTTTCTTTCCCGGACTTGTACGCCGGAAAGAGCGTCGCCGCGCTGGACAGGCAGCATCCCCGTGATCTGTTCGACGTGCGCGATCTGCTTGCTACCGAAGGCATCACTCCAGAGCTACGCCAAGCGTTCGTGGTCTACCTCTTGAGCCACAATCGCCCGATGCACGAGGTTCTGGCGCCGACCCTCAGAGAAATCTCCGCAGAATTCTTAGGGGAGTTCGAAGGCATGACCGCAAACCCGGTATCGGTGGAGGATCTATACGCGGCGCGCACGGCACTGATCGAGCAGATGGTTCGCCAAATGCCGGATGACCACCGCCGCTTCTTGATCGGGTTTGAGGAGGGGCAGCCGGATTGGTCCCTTCTTGGCCTGCCAAAAGCTGCGGAGCTTCCCGCTGTGCTGTGGCGACAGCAGAACCTCAATACCCGGTCGCCAGAACAACGCACCGCGCTTGTGAAGAAACTGAGGAAAGCGCTCGCTGCTGATTAGGCCAGCGTCATAGTCGGCCGACTGCTCGAGGTAGGGGGGTAGGGAGCGCACCGGGGCGAATGCACTACCTATCCGCTGCAAGCGAGCTTCGCATCAGAAAGATGGGTGCCGTTGAATATGGCCCAGTGTCGTAGATATTACGGATTCCTGATCTCCGAACGGGAGACGATTCCACCTCAGCCCCTTGTTCCCCCGGATTGTTCCAAGCGCTTGTCCTTCCCCAAGGTTACAGGCCCAGAGGCTCTGCCGCTGCGCACAGAACGGCACATTCCAAACTCGATTGCGACGATGCGTCGACGCCTCGTTCTCGCCCTCGTCATAAGTCTACCGCGATGTCCATGCTGGGCCGCTCCGATCACGCCACCGCTTCACCACAGAACGTTATGACGCAGTAAGATTAGGGACGGTTGAGATCGAAATTGGCCCATTGACTTTCTCCCATCGGGAGCAAATGATTTGGGGTTAGTCGCTTTCGTTGTGTTGCGCCTCGACCACCTGTCTCCGGCGCGGAATTGCGGCGTGTTGTCTACGAACCTGCGTTATCTGCGTTTTGACTTATCGGTGTGTTTGCGAACAACAATCACGGAGAGAGAAAATGACAGATAAGCCTATCCCGATGAAGATCGGTGGTGTTGGAACAAACAAGATCGACATCGAGGTCCTGGACCAGGGGATGCGAGACCGTCTGATCGAATGCGTCCGAAAGAATGGCAAGATCTCGATCATGGTCGGCCACGGTGCCGTGGCTAAGGACTCGAACGGGGGCTTCGCGCAATCAGTGGATTGATCCATGCGGTTCAGGTCTGATCGGCCACCGGCCGTAGGCCTGGCTGCGACGGAGGCGCTGCCTGGCTGGATCAATGCCGCGCCGGGGCTAGTGGATTTCGTTGAAGTTCCGTTCGAGCAGTTGGCCCATACGCCCGGCCTCATCGAAACTCTCGGCGTGCCCGTGGTGCTGCATTGCGCGAGCCTGTCGATCGCGGGCGATCTGCCACCCAGCCCTGACGTGGTGGCCCAGCTCCGACGCTGGATCGAGGTGACAGGCACGCCATGGTTGGGCGAACACTTGGCCTTCATCTCGATGTCCGCAACGGAAAGGGCGTTCGCGTCCCAGCGAACCTTCGCGCCGCAGGTCGACCAGGACGCCGAGCTTGGCCGCACCCCTGACGCCTACAACGTGTCCTACACCGTCAGCCCCCAATTCAGCGGCGAGATTCTGGACCGAGTGGTCGGCGCGCTAAATCACTGGGAACAGGCGCTGGCCTGCCCGCTGCTGATGGAAAACGGCCCGATCTATTTCGAGACGCCAGGCAGCACGATGAGCCAGGCCGAGTTCATTTCCCGGCTCTGCGAGCGGCGCCCGGCCACAGGCCTGCTCCTCGACCTCGCCCATCTGACCTGCACTGCCGTGAACACCGGCCAGGACGCCGAGTCCCTGCTGGAGTCGCTGCCGCTGGAGCGCGTGGCGGAGGTGCACCTCTCGGGCGTCGGTGGAAGTAACGGCATCCTATGGGACGACCACGCCATGCCGATCCAGCCACTGGTGTTCGACTTGCTGGAGCGGGTGTTGTCGAGGGCTCGGCCGCTCGCCATCACCGTGGAGTACAACTGGGACCCGGCGTTCCCCTTCGACGTGGTCCGCGAGGACCTGAGGCGGGTCCGGACCGCGTTGCAGGACAAGCGGGTATGACAGCCGACGAGGCGCAAAGGCTGGTCGCCCGCTGTCTCGTCGACCCGGATTACCTGGACGCCGCCAGGTCGGAGTTCCCGTCTGGCTCAGGGCGAGCGGGCAGTTCTGACGACGACATATCGGTGAGGCTGCGTCTGTTCCGCGGCTTCATCATGAGGATCAAGCATACTCAGCTTCGAAGGATCGTACCGCTGACGCTACGCCTTCTTGCGATGCATGCGGCAGACATCGCCTTTTTCGCCGAGGCGGCCCCTGGCTACCTGCGCGCACGCCAAGAGGGGCCGTTGCCGATTCAGGAACTGCTGACCCGCTTCGAGCGGGCGTTGGCGCAGAGGTTGCAGGTAGTGGAGCCCGGCGCGCGGGCAGAGATTGAGGCCGTGCTGCGCCACGAGGGTCGAATCTGGCGCACGCCCCGCGGCGCCAATGGCCCAGGTGCTACAGCCCATCCCAGGCTGGTCCCCGGCGCGAGTGTCGAGGTCTACGGATTCGACGTGCTGGGTTTTTGTGCGGCGCTGGCGCGTGATCCCTTCACTCTGCCGGATGCGCGTACGGCGACCCAAGCGCTACTCTACTGCCCCGACGGATCAGCGACGCGGATCGTGGAGATCGACGGGCTGAGCGCTTGGGTGTTGAGCCGGCTGGACGGCGCCGCCAGCCTCGCGGCGTTGGACGTGGCCCTGTCGCAGGGGCTGGGTCTAAAGACCGGCGACGCCGTAGTTGACATTGTGGCCGACGCCATCGCGCGCGGGTTCGCCGAATGCGCGACCCTCGCAACTGCGGCCTAAGTCTATGAAGGTCCTCTTCATAGACAACCTTCTGTTCGATGGCGACCCCGAAAGGCCCTCATTCGACCTGCAGCCGCATCTAGGTCTGCTGTCGCTGGTGGCTGTCGCCAAGCAAGCGGGGCACGAGGCGCACATCTTCGATCCGAAGCTGGCGGTGGTGCGCGAGGAGCTGCCTTGGGGCGGCGCGCTGTACGAGGCTGCGAGCGTACGAATCCTGGAGCAGGACCCTGACGTGGTCGGCTTCACCGCGCTTGGCTGCAACTTTCATTGCGTGGTGCAGATTGCCACGGCGATCCACCGGACGCGGCCGTCGCTGCCGTTGCTACTCGGCGGGCCGCACGCCAGCATCCTGCATCGCGAGATCCTAGAGCGGCTCGGCTGCTTCACGGCGGTGGTTCGCCATGAGGCCGAGGAAACCTTGGTCCCTGTGCTAGAGGCGTTGAGGATGGGGCGAATGGACCCGATTCCCGGGGTCAGCTGGCGCAGGCCCGACGGCCGGGTGGTCTGCAACCCGGGAGCGCCCAAGGTCGAGCAGCTCGACGATCTCCCGCTACCCGCGTTTGACGAATACCCGATGAACGACGTCGACATGTCGTTCATCCGCGTTGAGGCAGGCCGGGGCTGTCCATTCAGCTGTACGTTCTGCTCGACCGCGTCGTTCTTCGGCCGGTCCTACCGGCTGAAGTCGGCTGGCAGACTGGTGGCCGAAATGGACCTGCTGGCGAGGCGCCACGGGTTCAGAAATTTCAAGCTCAACCACGACCTCTTTACGGTAAGCCGCCGTAAGGTCCTCGAGTTCTGCCAGGCTGTGGCACCCAGAGGTTACAGCTGGGCGTGCTCGGCGCGAGTGGACTGCGTCGACGCCGAGCTCCTCGACGCAATGGGGGCCGCGGGGTGTGACAACATCTACTTCGGAATCGAAACTGGCAGCGCGGCCATCCAGCACACCAGCCGCAAGCGCCTCGACCTCTCGCTTGTCGAGACGACGCTGGCCGTCACCGCGCGGCTGAAAATCGAAACAACCACATCGTTCATCATCGGCTATCCGGATGAGGCGGCTGCGGACCGCGCGGCGACGCTCGACATGGCCGGACGCCTGCACCGGCTGGTGGGCAACACCTCACAGATACACCTACTGACACCGGAACCCGGCACGACGATGCTGAAGCAGCACCGCGCGAAGCTCAGGTTCGACGAGCGCCGGTGCGGCTTCAATCTACCCCGCTTCACAGCGTGCGACGACGGGCTAATCGCTGCCGACCCCGACCTGTTCGTGACGCACTACTACTACGAAGGTCTGGTCCCCCATTCGCGCAACGTCTTCGATGCCTTCACCTGGACCGAGCTCTCTGTCTTGGGCGCAGCAAGCTACGCTTTCCTGCTCGACCACTGGGACGGCTCGCTCGCCCGCCTGCTAGACCAGGCCTACGCTTGGTGGGTGGACACCCACGGCGCGAAGGCGACACCGCAGCCAGGCGATGTCACCCGGTTTGCCCGGGCAGTGTTTGGGCACCGTGCTCCGATCGTCTCGCGGCTGCGCTACCGGGACGCGTGCCGCGAACCAGCCGGGCCGGATCGGGCGGCTGACGGCGGCGCGCCCGGCTTGCGCCTTTCCCGCCGCGCTTCCGTGTTGCGTGACGTGCATCGCAGCGTGGTTGACGATGCGTCGATTCCCTCCGCCGACGATGCCAACCGCGCCAACTTCGTGATCCTGCGGTCCCCCGATGGTTCGCGAGCGCGAGCCTATGAGATCGACGATACGACGGCCGACCTGCTGAGTGTCATCAGCGGTCCGTACGTCGATGGGTTGCTGTCCCACGTCGACGACGCCGACCTCGCGCAGCTTCACGCGCTGGAGATCATCGAACCGGCTGCGATCCGCCAACTTGCCTCATGACCCGCGGGATCGTCGAGGCCATCGAGGGTCACTATTCGGCACTCGCGCTCGACGCGCTCCACCAACTTGGGGCCCTGAACCGGCTGAAAGCCTGGCGCAGCCACGTCGAGCTGGCTGCGGACTGCGGGGTGGACAACGCGATGTTGGGGCCGGTGCTCGACTTCGTAGTGGCCACGACTACGCTTTTAGAGTCTGATGGCATGGGTCGGATCCGGCTCACCAGCGGTGAGACTGAGCACGCGCGCATCGCCCACATGCTGGACCAGTACGTCGGCGGCTATGGCCCGGCGCTCGCTGGGCTCGCGACGCTGTTGCGCGAACGGCGCTGGGGCGAGGCGCTCGTGGACCCCGACCGCCATGCCGCGGCCTTCGCCGGCGATAACGACGGTGGAAACCCCATCAGCGAGACGGCACGGATCATCATCCACTTGGGCACCACCGGCGTGGTCGAACTGGGTTGCGGCGGCGCGCAGACGCTCTGCGACATCGCGGGGGCGCTGCCCGAACTAACCGCTGTCGGGATCGATTCCAACCCGGCGGTCGTGGCCCAAGCGCGTCGGCTAGTGCAGTCGCGCGGTTTCGCCGATCGGATCAGGATCGTCCACGGCGACGCCCTCGACGCATTGACTGGGATCAGTCTCGATGGCGTCCAGGTTGTGCTGGCCTCCAGTTTCCTCAACGCATTCTGGCGCGAGCCGGGCGACGCCAGCGCGCGTCTGCGGCGACTGTCGGGACTACTTCCGGGGCGGCTGCTGGTCGTAAGCGACTACTACAGCCACCTTGGTGCGGGGGCAGGCGTGGATCGCGGGTCGCCGCGCACCCTCATTCACGATTTGGTCCAGGCGGTGTCCGGACAAGGGGTGCCCCCCTCCAGCGTCGATGCGTGGGCGGGCGCCTATTCAGGGGCAGACGCCGAGTTGCTCCACGTCTTCGAGGCAACCGGCGACGGGATCGACCGGTTCGTCCACCTTGTTAGGCTTCCTGACCGACCGGCGACGGCGCGAGCGAGCGGAGGTCCAGGTCATTACGCAGATCCGCCGGCACCTGCCGCACGGCCCAATCCTGAACAGTGCTGATCAATTTCAGCAGGTCCGCGCAATATACAGATGGATTGTCGAAGCCGTTGGAACGACGGAAGCGATGCGGAAGATAGCCGCCAGCACAGATGTCGCGGACCCGACAGGCCTGGCAGGTTCCGCAGAGGCGATCAGCCGCGAAAAGATAGGCTTGGGCAAGGGGATCATCGAGCGCCGTGTCGATGGAGTCTTCGGACACATGATAGCCGCGGCTGGTCATGCCATTCTCGCACACGCGCAGCACATCGACCGACTCGATGGCGCCGTCGGTTTCGATTACCACCGTGCGGTTCACCCCCGGGCCCAGCGCGTCATAATTTCGCGGAAACCCCAGCACGGTGCGAACGATCTGCTCGAACAGACGGATACGAAACGGCAGCACAGGCGCCGCAAGCCATAGCTCGAAGATAGTGATCAGCCAATCTGCGTACGCGGTGCGTGAGCTTCGCTCGGGCGGGCTGTCCCAAGTCGCGAGCGGCAGCAGGAAATCGACCAGCCGGGGCTTTAGCGATGCTAGGTGCTCGAAAACGGCGATCGGGTCCTCCGCCAGGTCGACGACCGCGAGGATGCCCGGGGAGAGGCCCTCCGAACGCGCAGCGTCGAGTCCCCGCACGACGCGCGAATAGGAACCGCGACCCTTGTGGTCGACACGCATCCGGTCGTGGCTCCGCGCGGTGCCGTCGATACTGATGCCGATCTTGACGCCCAAGCGCCGAAAACACCGCGCCCAATCGCGCGTCAACGAGATGCCATTTGTCTGGACAGTGAAGGTGATGCGCGTTTCCGGAGCCATCCGCGCCGTGGCCTCGCGGACAAAGACCTCGAAAAACTCCGGACCGGCCAAGAGCGGTTCGCCTCCGTGAAAGATCACCTCGAAATGGTCGATCGCATGCGCCCGGCAGTGCTCGGACAATCGATTGATGGCGGTGATCGCCGTCTGCCGTGCCATTACGGGCGGTTGTCGGCGCCAGCCGTCGTCTCCTTTGTTGTAAACGTAACAGTAGGCGCAATTCAGATTGCAACGGCTTGCAACCTTGAATACCGCCGCAACACAGGAAAGGGCGGGTCCTTGCTGCATTAGATCAATCAATACGAATCCCAGTGCTTATCGAGGATGGGAAGAGCTGAGGGTAATCGCTTAGTCCACAGGGTTGCCGATCCAAGGCAATCTGCTGGAACAAGGCTCAAAACCGCAAATCGCATCGTATCAAGTCTGCCCTGGTGATGTCGAGACCGATTCCGGGAATGCTCGCTAAAGTCTATCTGCGCCATCGCGCAATCACGGAACTCGCCGGATTGACCGCCTTGCGTTCCATTCGCGGTGCTACTACCGGCCTGATGACCACGCCGAGACTCAGACCTGGCCAGCGCTGATTGCGGCCGTCACCGATCTTCGTGGGATCCTCACCCGCGTAAAGCGGACGTGACCGGCGATGCGGTCACGACCCTGACCGAGCGCGCACGACGAACTGCGCACGCTGGGGCTCGAGACGCTGGAGCTCGCCGCCTTGGCGACTGCCGTTCAAGCCCCGCCGCATCCGCGGCGGGGCTCTCTCCTTCTGTGCGCTTCAGGCGCGATGCGATCAAAAGCCAAGTAGCTGAGTACGCACAGTACGCAAGTCGTCAGGACCAAAATAGACGAGCTTGGCCGTATCCCACCGGTAGTGCAGGTCGGGGCTCAACAAGACATCATTATGGCCGTATCGGATGTTGCCGCCATAGGTGACCGGCGCAGCAGGTTGGCCCGGTCGGCTGGCCCATAGCAACAGTTTGGCTTCGAAATCGTAATTGTAGATGGCTGAGTTATCGATGGTTCCCATGATCTTGACGCGCAAGGGTTCGAGACGTGCCGCCAGAATCGTGGTGCCGACCGCCATATCGAATTCCGGGGAAACGAATTCCGCACTGGCTGTTTGAAACACAACACGAAGCCGGTTGTGTCCTCCGTGGCGGCGGTCGCTCAAGATGTCGTGATAGTCATCTGGAGAGAACACCGCCTGAGCCTCCGTCGAGCGGACGGTCTTCGCACCGGTGCGCCCAGCGGTATTCATATTTTCCAGTGACAGGCGAATGTCTTCGGGATCGCCCGCCTGCGACCAGTGTACGCGTAAGCCGTCGATATCCACAGGAAGTCCGTGTGCCGCTGGATCCACGCTCTCTTCAGAGATCGAGGAAATGACAACCGGCTTTGGCCGTATCGCCAAATAGATATAAAGGCCGATTCCCGTCACGAACACCGCAGCGCAGATGGCGTAGACAACGAGCGACGTTACAAATTGCTGACGCAGAGCATCGCGCAACAGCGTGAAGTCCTGGTCGCTCACCTTAGCGCGAAGCGCTGCGTCGTTCTCGATTAATTTGGTAAGTGCCTGCGGATCGAGCTTTTCGGGATGGGGCGGCAACCGCTCCGGCGCTTCCCGCCTGAGCTTTGCGATGATATCCAGGGTGATACGGTCGCCGCCGCGATTCCGCAGCAAAAAATAATAGACCACAAAGCCAGTCAGCCCAAGGACCGCCGGCAGCGCAGACAAGAATTGGATCATCGTGTTCTTCTCCCCGCCGAATGAGAATACGCAAACCGGGCGGCGCAAGCTATGTCCTCGCCCATACAGCCGGCCCGCTAGGCGAACGCCGCTCGAAGTATCGCTACAGATTTGAGATCGAACCTCTCGAAGCCAGCGTTTCGGACAAGCAAGCAATTCGAGCGGCGCGCGGCAGACGTTTCTGGAGTTGCCATGCAAATCGTTTGGCTAGAGCGTGACTCGGGTTTTCTCAATCGCTGGGGACTCCCAAGGGGCCGCGAGTCAGATTCAAGATTCT
>DIZC01000058.1:30131-32761 GCA_002429315.1 Alphaproteobacteria bacterium UBA6038 | reverse complement strand
TGCGCGAGCTGTTCAAGGACGAGGTGCGCGCGCTCGGCCGCGAGCTGGGGCTGCCGGAGCGGTTCGTCGGCCGCCATCCGTTTCCGGGGCCGGGGCTGGCCATCCGCGTGCCGGGCGAGATCACCCGCGACAAGCTGGAGGCGCTGCGCAAAGCCGACACCATCTATCTCGACGAGATCCGGAAAGCGCAGCTGTACGACGAAATCTGGCAGGCCTTTGCGGTGCTGCTGCCGGTGAAGACGGTGGGCGTGATGGGCGACGACCGCACCTACGATCACGTCTGCGCGCTCCGCGCGGTGACCTCGACCGACGGGATGACGGCGGATTCCTACCCCTTCGAGCACGCGTTTCTGGCGCGCACCGCCACCCGCATCATCAACGAGGTGAAAGGCATTAACCGCGTGGTCTACGACGTGACGAGCAAACCGCCGGGGACCATCGAGTGGGAGTGATGTTCGGTCTCGGGTGGCTATAAACCGTCCGTTGCGGCCATCTTAGCCTCGAGACGAGCTGCCTTTTCTGGGGTATCGATGTATTGAGCGAGCGTCGGGCGCGGTCCAAAGACATGCCACCACAATATCTGGATATCCTTCTCTTGCCGCCGAATCTTCGTTTTGATAGTAGGAACAGCAGCGGCATGTGCGCGCACAAGTTGATCGCTCGAACGATCGCGACCAAGAGTCATTCGATAAGCAAATTGAGCAATGGTTCGGTTGAACCGACGTACCACTTGTTTGTCGGTGATCTCCCGATGGCGCGAGATAGCATTGAAAGGGCGACGTTTGCTGGAGCCGCGCGCCAACATCCACGCCGTGACAGGAAAGATCAATTCGATTTCACCGGAATGATCGTAAGGTGTTCGCGCGGGTAATGGCTGACGTGGATCATAGCTGCAAACGGGATTGTCTGATGTTAGGAAGGGGATGTTGGTACGGTTGTGCAGTACTTCGAAACCAAGACGGAAGCACAGATCGCCAAAGGCTTTGAACTCATCGCACATTGCCAGAAGCGTTTGGTGCGGATTGATTCCAACTGGAATCGTATCGAACTGACCGGCATAGCGTTCAAGCTCCGCCGGCAGTGCTGAAATTTCCTCAAGCGCCTTAGCTTCACTACGCAGTTTGGCCTCAAGCAATAGGGCGTGCCGATCACGGGTCGCTGGCACGCGTGCGTGCATGACTGTTTGCATGCCCAGGACGTTGAAGGAGATAGCTGGTGATATGCGCCGCTCTGTCAACGCATGGACAGTTTCAGGCCAAACAGTTTCGATCGAATTCCAGAGGTCCTCGAACCGATGGTTCTCTTTCCCGCCTCCGGGTAGCTCTTGGGAATAGTAATAGTTCTCATACCCAATAGCGGTGGGCCGCATGGGATGCGGCGTCTCTGGTGCTTCAGAGCGATAGACTTGGACGCGGCCTTGCTCGTCGGCAAACCCTTGCATGTAGACGACGGAGATGAAGTGGTGTTTGCGATTGTTGCGGCGGCCAGCGTCGCCGCGAATCGGATCAATTATGCTGAATGGTCGGACATCGCCATCTACGGGCACATTTCCCCACGCGCCAAAATATGTAGCCGTTTGCGTCACGTGTTTCTGCCGAACTTTAGTTTACGTGATAGGGTACCAATTAGCCAGGTCGTTAAAATCCAAATAGCCGCGGCAATTTGAAATTAGCTGAGCGGCGGCAATATTGCGTCATGTCAGCGCCGCTCCACCCGGTGAAGCGATACGAGTACTACGCGCAACGCGCGGCTCGTTACCGGTCGGCGCGCACGAGGCGCTTCTGGAGCCGTATCGGTGGTTTTTTCGTGTTCATTGTCGTCGCTTTGGTGGTTGCAGCGTGGTCGGAACACGGCCGGGCGGTCCTTCAAGCCGATCCAGCAGTTCAGAAGGTCGAGCAAAGCGTCTACTACCCGAACTGCACCGCCGCGCGCGCAGCCGGTGCGGCGCCGATCCATGAAGGTCAACCCGGCTATCGTCCCGAACTGGATGCCGACAGCGACGGCGTTGCCTGCGAACCGTGGCCATAACGCTCAACCCAACCGCATTTCGCCCTCGTGCACTTCCTGGTCGAGCGCGCGCTTCACGACGTACACCGAATCGATGGCCGCGCCGAGCTGGATGCGAAACTCATCGATGGCGTCTTGCATCGGCGGCGGCAGCTCGGCCCAACAATCCAGCACCTGCCGCATGGCGTCTTCGATGGTTCCCACCATGCCGTTGATGGCTATGTCGCGGTAGATCCCCATGGCACCAATGCCTTTCCTCCTGGCAGGGTCGAAGCCTCCGCTTATCTGGCCCAATCCTCAAGTTCTGCGAGCTAGAATAGGGTGACAGGAGCACGAGCCCCAGTCACACGTGCGACCGGGATAGTTACTGCTGTCATCGTATCGCTGCCGTATCGCTTTATTCGCCTAACGCATGCTGGACCTACGCCTCGAAGCGGCCCGTGGCCTCGCGATCGCGGTCGTAGTGTCGCGCGAGCGGAAATGGCGGCAGCCAGGATTCGCGGCGGATCGTCCACAGTTCGTAGGTCGGCCTCAGCTGGCCCGGCGCATCCAGCGATCCCAAATTCACTTCGATTTCGTCCCCGCTGCGTCCGAACACGGACGAGCCGCAGCGGGGACAGAAA
>DIZC01000058.1:26457-30008 GCA_002429315.1 Alphaproteobacteria bacterium UBA6038 | reverse complement strand
CCATGATGCTTGCGGCAGTCGAGACAGTGACAGAGGCCGACCCGATAGGGCGCGCCTTCCGCCACAAATCGCACGTTGCCGCACAGGCAGCCGCCGGTGAATCGGTCCATAATTCGCGCCTCCTTGAACCGCTGCAAGGCTAGCAGGCAACAGCACTGTCTGGCGAGATGGAGCACTGCGGATAAAGGGACAAAAATGTAGCGCAAGGCGCTACGGCGGCTTTGCACTCTGTAGCATCATGCGCTACATTCCATCCGAACGGGGCTGGCGATGATCCAGAGCTGGAAAGGCGGTGTGGCCCAAGCCGTTTTCGAGGGCAGAAGGCCAAAGGGGTTTCCCCCTGACGTCGTCGCTGCTGCCCGGCGGCGGCTGGCCCGGTTGGACGCAGCGCTCAGCCTCCGGGATTTGCGTTCGCCGCCGGGCAACAAGCTTCATGCGTTGCGTGGAGATCGCAAGGGCCAATGGGCGTTGTGGATCAACGATCAATTCCGCATTTGTTTCGCCCGGGGCGCCAGGGGGCCGGAAAACGTGGAGATTGTCGATTACCATTGAGTTGCGCCTGGCCGGATCGAGGAGGACCGAATGGTTGCGCGGGATTATTCGAAGTTTCAGTCGCCGTTGCCGCATCCCGGTGAGCATCTGCGGGAGGATTTTCTCACCGACTATGGCCTTACCGCCGGGTCGCTCGCCAAAGCGATGGGCTTGCGGGATCGCACGCGAATCGAGCGGCTGGTGCGCGAGGCGCAGCCGATCACGCCGGATACCGCGCTCAGGCTTGCCAAGGTGTTTGGAACCACTGCCGATTTCTGGATGAACCTTCAGGCGCAACATGATCTTTCGGCGGCCGCCATCAAGTCACGGCGGGCCCTAAGAGCCATCAAACCCCTCGAAGCGGCCTAAGGAGAAGGGGAGGAGATCAAATGGCCAAACCTCCTTCGGAACGATCTGCCTCGCAGCGGATCGATGCGAAGATCGCGGAGCTTGAGGGCTGGCGGGGCGAGACGTTCAGGCGGCTGCGCGCCCTCATCCACGAAGCCGATCCCAAAGTCGTCGAGACGCTGAAATGGGCGAAGGCGTCAAACCCGTTGGGCGTTCCGGTGTTCGAGCACGACGGCATCCTCTGCACCGGCGAGACCTACAAGGACAAGGTGAAGCTCACCTTCGCGCACGGCGCGGCGCTCGCCGATCCGTCCGGCCTGTTCAACTCCAGCCTCGACGGCAATGTGCGGCGCGCCATCGATTTCCAGGAAGGCGACACCATCGACGAGAAGGCGTACAAGGCGCTCATCCGCGCGGCGATCGCGCACAACACCGCCAAATCCAAACGCTGACTACGGAATCGAATACATTTCGTCATCGTCGGGTTTGTCCCGGCGACCCATGAACACCGTCTCGCAGCGAGATCATGGGTGGCCGGGACAAAGCCGGCCATGACGTTGGTGGGTGGTGTCGTCAGTCGTGTTGCGCCCGTTGCGGGGGTCTGATTGGATCGGGCGGAGCAGAGTCGGGGGGCTCGAGAGCATGGCAATCGAAGCCGCAACGGGGCTTGCGCCGAAACAAGCGTGGCCGTTCGCGCCCTACCGCAAATCCGATCGCAATTTCTTCCTCACCTACGTGGTGCTGCTCTGGCTCGGCATCCTCGGCGGCTTCGTGCCGGAGATCGTCAGCCACATCGCCCAGCACAAGCCGCCATTCCCGCTGATCGTGCATGTGCATGCCATCGTGTTCTTCGGCTGGCTCACGCTGCTCACGACTCAGGTGCTGCTCATCCGCCGCAAGCGGCCGGACCTGCATCGCACCCTCGGCACGGCCGCCATTGGGCTGGCTGCGCTGATGGTCGTGGTCGGCCCGGCGACCGCCATCGTTATGCAGCGCTACCATTGGGGCACGCCCGAAAGCGATCCACCGTTCCTTGCCATCCAGCTGACCGACATCATCGCCTTCGCAGGGCTCGCCGCCGCCGCATTCGCGTTTCGCAATGAGTCCTCCGCGCACAAGCGGCTGATCCTGCTGGCCACGCTCTATATCAGCGATGCGGGTTTCGCGCGGCTTTTCGGCGATGGCGTGCACGGACTCGTAGGCGATGGCTTCTGGCCGTTCCTGGCGGAAGCCTATCTCGCCAATGACGTGCTGGCGGTCGGCATCGGTGTGTACGATGTCATTACGCGCAAACGGATGCACCCAGCCTATGTTGCCGGCATGGCGTGGACGTTCGCGCTTCAGTTGACGGCATCGGCGCTGTACCATGCGCCGGTCTGGAAACCGATCGCGCTCGCGCTGATCGGCCATTGATCCGGGAGACGTCATGAAATTGCCTGACGTGGCCGCTGGCGCACTGTCGTTTGGCATACTGTTCAATCCGGCTGTCGGGGCGGACGATGACGCGCTTGCCCGCATGGCGCTGTGCAAGGACTCGTGGTTCGAATGGCAGAAGGGCGATCCGGACAAGCTGAAGGTGTTCGCCGACAGGTTCCATGCCCATTTCTCGCCGCATGACAACGATCCCTATTTCCTGCCGAAGGCGAAGGTCTCGGTGATGGGCATGAATGTCAGCCAGGCGTTTCCCGGCAGCGTCGGCATGGGCGTGGGCCTTTCGCTCACCGTGGATGCTACCTTCGACGACACGCGCAAGGCGGTGGAAACCGCGCTCGGCAAGAAGCTGCAGAAATGCGAATCCGGCGAAGACATGCGCACCTGCGAGCTGGAAATCGCGCCGCAGCGCACCGTCATGCTGCTGGCCGAGGACAAGCCGGGCGCGCGGCACGCGCTGATCGGCTGCTACTATTTTTACGAGAAGTAAGCGCGACTCTCTCCATGGGTGATATTCATGCGTGTCACGATCACACAAGCCAAACGGCAGCTTCATAAGCTGATGCGGCAGGCGGAAGCGGGCGAGGAGGTCATTCTCACGTCCGACGGCCGCGATGCCGCGCGGCTTGTTGGTACCGCAGGCACACCGAAGCGCAACCAAAAGCCGCGACCGCAAAGCAAGGAAGCGATCCGGGCTAAGGTGCGCAAATCCGCCGAGCGAATAAAAATAAAGACCCGAGCGCCGTGAGGTGCGCGCGGGGCGAAAGGCCATCCGCTTACCGCTGCGTTCCCCACCGTCGCGCTGAAAAGACGTTCGCGATCAAGCCGCTAGAAATATTTGCGTCCGGCAGACGTACCACCGCCTGAACCGCCTTATAATTCGCCCATGATGCGTGTGGATTCGACTCCGGACCGCGCCGGCACCACGCCGACGCGCCGGCCCGGTGCGCCCAAAGGCAACCGCAATGCGTGGAAGCATGGCGGGCGCAGCGCCGCGGCCAAGCTCGCGCGCGCGGCCGCTCGCGCCAAGATTGTCGCGCGCCTGCCCGATGCCCGCGTCCTGCTGCCGTCGGTCAAGTTTGCCAATGCGGCCCACGCGCTGCTTGATGGTGGTTCTTCCTCCGCGCGGCGCGACATCGCCCCGGAGGGAGAGAGGCGTGGCGATTTTTCGCCAAACAAGACGAACAATTCCGTTTCGCGGGCGGAAGCGGGGGGGGGGGGCCCCCCCCCCCCTCTCTTTT
>DIZC01000058.1:15436-26332 GCA_002429315.1 Alphaproteobacteria bacterium UBA6038 | reverse complement strand
AACAAAACGAACAATTCCGTTGCGCAGCTGAGCGGGCCCAGGCGCGGCGCGCCCAAGGGCAACAAGAACGCACTGAAGCACGGCATGAAAAGCGCCGAGCGGCGTGCTTTCGGTGCCGATCTGCGGCAATTCCTCTATCGGCTCGACGCAATGTGCGCTTTGGCGCACGCTGTGGCCAACACCGGCGCCAGGAGCAAGCGATGAGCAAGGCTGTCCGAATTCCCGGTCCCGACCATCCCATTACGGTAGCGCCGACGCAGGGCCGCGTGGTGGTCAAAGCCGGCGGCCGCGTGATCGCCGATACGCGCCACGCACTGACGCTGACGGAGGCCTCCTATACGCCGGTGCAGTACATCCTGCGCGACGATGCCGACATGACGCAGTTTTCGCGGACCGCGCACACCACCTACTGCCCATACAAAGGCGACGCGTCGTATTATAGCCTGCCGGCTGCGGAGAACGCGGTGTGGAGTTACGAGGCCCCGCATCCCGCCATGGCAGCGATCAAGGATTATCTCGCGTTCTATCCCAACCGCGTGGATGCCATCGAGGTGCGCGACGCATGACCGATCTCTCCGCGTTTCCGATCACCCAGCGCTGGCCGGCCAAGGAGCCCGACAAGCTGCAGCTCTATTCGCTGCCGACGCCGAATGGGGTGAAAGTCTCCATCATGCTGGAAGAGATCGGGCTGCCGTATGAGCCGCATCTCGTCGACATCATGAAAAACGAAAATCAGACGCCGGAATTTCTCTCGCTCAATCCGAACGGCAAGATCCCGGCCATCCTCGATCCCAACGGCCCGGGCGGTGCGCCGTTGGCGCTGTTCGAATCCGGCGCGATCCTGCTCTATCTCGCGGAGAAGACCCGTCAGCTGCTGCCCGCCGATCCGGGCCGCCGCTACGAAACCGTGCAGTGGGTGTTCTTCCAGATGGCGTTCATCGGGCCGATGTTCGGGCAGGTCGGCTACTTCCACAAATTCGCCGGCCGCGAGATCGAGGACAAGCGTCCGCTCGACCGCTATGTCGCGGAATCCAGGCGTCTGCTCGCGGTTCTCGATGGCCGGCTGGAAGGCCGCGACTGGACTATGGGTGAGGACTACACCATCGCGGACATTTCGTTGTTCGGCTGGGTGCGCAACCTGATCGGATTCTATGGCGCCCGCGATCTGGTGGAATTCGATACATTGAAGCACGTCCCCGGCTGGCTGGAGCGAGGCCTTGCCCGCCCCGCCGTCCAGCGCGGTCTTGCCATTCCGAAACGACAGTAGCGGGAAGGAGTTTGCGGGGGAGCCTACATGAACCGTCGCAAGCAACGGCCGGCCGCCACCGCGCCAAAGCGGGAACCGGCGCTTCCCATCCGCGCTTTCCTTTTGTTACGTTAAAAAGCTCCTGAAACGGCTGGGTGTCCAAGGGAGAGGCGCATGCTGAGGCATCTGCTCGATACCCTTCTCAGGGAGGGGAGCCTGACCGGGATTTTTCCGGGTGGCCGGCGAGTCACTTACGGCCACGGCGAGCCGCACCTGACGCTGCGGCTGCACGACCGCCGCGCCATCGCAGAGCTGGTGCTCGATCCCGATCTCAAGCTGGGCGAGCTCTACACGGACGGTCGGCTGACGATTGAAGATGGCGACATCGTCGAGCTGCTTTCGCTGCTGATGCGCAACCTGGCGCTTGCGCCACTCACCGGCCTGCATCGCACGTCGCGCTGGCTGCGCACGGTTCTGCGGCCGCTGTTGCAGTTCAATCCGATGTCGCGGGCGAAGCAGAACGTGGCGCATCATTACGACCTGTCGGACGAGCTTTACGCCCGATTCCTGGATCGCGACCGGCAATATTCCTGTGCCTATTTCCCGCACGGCGACGAAACGCTGGAGGAAGCACAAGCCGCCAAAAAGCGCCACGTCGCTGCAAAGCTACTGCTCGACAGACCGGGTCTCAAGGTGCTCGACATCGGCTGCGGCTGGGGCGGGCTTGCGCTCGACCTGGCGCGCGACGCGGGCGTGCACTCGGCGTCACGCTGTCCGAAGAGCAGATCGCGGTCGCGCGGGAGCGCAGCAAGAAAGCGCGTCTCGCGGACCGCTGCCGTTTCGAACTCGCCGATTACCGCGCGCTCAGTGGCACCTACGACCGCATCGTGTCCGTCGGCATGTTCGAGCATGTCGGCCTGCCGCATTATGCGCAGTTCTTCGCCAAAGCCTGCGACCTGCTGACAGACGACGGCGTGATGCTGCTGCACACCATCGGCCGGCTGGACGGGCCGGGTTCCACCAATCCGTGGATCGCCAAATACATATTCCCCGGCGGCTATGTGCCGGCGCTCAGCGAAGTGTCGGCGGCCATCGAGAAGAGCGGTCTGCTCGTCACCGACGTGGAAGTGCTGCGGATTCATTATGCGCAAACGCTGAAGGAATGGCGCGGCCGCTTCAACGCGCAGCGCGCCGAGATCGCAAAGATCTACGACGAGCGGTTCTGCCGCATGTGGGAGTTCTATCTCGCCGGCGCCGAGATGGCGTTCCGGCACGACCGCCAGGTGGTGTTCCAGTTCCAGCTCGCCAAGCGGCTCCACTCCGTGCCGCTCACCCGCGACTACATGATCGATGCCGAGCGAAAAACGGCTTTCGCCGGCGCCGAACCCCGCCCAATCCGCGTCGCGTAGCGCTCGCACCGCGGTGCAGAAGACAAATTTGATTAACCTGTGCATCGATCCGGAATAGACTTGCGCGTGAGCGCGCGCGCCGGTTGATTCGCCGTCCCGGCCAGCGCCCGCAATTCAACGTCAGTCCAACACGGTCATGGAACAGGAAGTCTATCGTCACGTCCCCTACGACATCGAGATCGAGCAGGCGCTGCTCGGCGCCATCCTCGTCGACAACGCCGCCATCGAACGCGTCTCGTCCGCGCTGAAGCCGGAGCATTTCTACGATCCGCTGCACCAGCGCATCTTCGACGTAATGCACGGGCAGTTCGAGAAGGGCGGCATGGTGATCACGCCGCTCACGTTGAATGCGGCGATGAAGGCCGATCCGGGGCTGATTGAAGTCGGCGGGCACGCCTATCTGGCGGGACTCGCGGGCGCCGCACCGGCGATGCCCAACGTGCGCGATTACGCGCGCATCCTGCACGATCTGGCGGTGCGCCGCGGCCTGATCCACATCGGCGAAGATATCGTCAACGGCGCCTACGAAGCGCCGCACGAAAAGCCGCCGCAGACGCAGATCGAGGACGCCGAGAAGGCGCTCTACCGCCTCTCCGACACGGCGCGCTACGGCGAAGGTCCGCTGGATTTCGCCGAGTCCCTGCGCCGCACCATCGAATCCGCCGAGCGGGCGCAGGCGCGCGGCGGCCGCATTTCGGGTGTGGCGACCGGCTTCAGCGACATCGACTCGCTGCTAGGCGGTCTGCAGCCGTCGGATCTGGTGATTCTCGCCGGCCGTCCAGGCATGGGAAAGACCTCGCTTGCCACCAACATGGCATTCCATGCCGCGCGCGCTTACGTGCAGGACCTGGAATCCGGCATAGAGCAATCGCGCGGATCGCCGGTGCTGTTCTTCTCGCTGGAAATGGCGGCGCAGCAACTGTCGGCGCGCATTCTGTCCGAGCAGACCGAAATCGAGATGTGGAAGATCCGCAACGGCAAATTCGCGGAGAGCGAATGGGAGAAATTCGTTCTCACCATGCAGGAGCTGTCGACGCTGCCGCTCTATATCGACGACACCGGCGGCATCTCGATTGCGCAGATCGCGGCGCGGGCGCGCCGGCTCAAGCGCGAAAAGAAGATCGGTCTCATCGTCATCGATCATATTCAGCTGGTGGCGTCATCCCGGCGCGCCGAGAACCGCGTGCAGGAGATCACGGAAATCTCGAAAGGCCTGAAGGTGCTGGCCAAGGATCTCGACGTGCCGGTGCTGGCGCTGTCGCAGCTGTCGCGCGGCGTGGATTCACGGGACGACAAGCGGCCGGTGCTGTCGGACCTGCGCGAATCCGGCTCCATCGAGCAGGATGCCGACGTGGTGATGTTCGTCTATCGCGAAGAGTATTACCTCAAGTCGCGCGAGCCGGAGCCCGGCACCCCGGAGCACGGCAAGTGGCTTGAGAAGATGGAGCGCTCACACCGGCGCGCCGAGCTGCTGGTCGAAAAGCACCGCCATGGCGCCACCAACAAGCTCGATCTGTTCTTCGACGACCGCTTCACCCGCTTCTCGAATCTGGCGAGCGAGGAAAACTGAGGCTTGCCGCCGCGTATAAGCGATGGCCCGGCCTTTTTTGGGACCGGGCCATTGTTCGCGATTGGTCAGTGACTCGAAGCGCCGCCCGACCGTCCTTCATCGACACGGTTCCCGCCCCGCGAGGCGCCCCCCGACGATTCCCGCACGTGCGCGCCTTGGGAGGCGCCGCCCGATCCTTCGTGAACGTGCTCTCTACGGGAGGCGCCGCCGGAGCCTTCATGCACGGTGCTTCCATCGCGCGATGCGCCGCCCGAGGTCTCATCGCGATCGCGGTCGGCATAGCGTTCGCGCTCCTCGTCGTGCCGCATCTCGCTGCGGTCCCGCGCGCTTTCCGCGCGATCGCGGGTGTCTTCGCGTTCCGCCAAGCGCTCATGAGTTCGGAATTCGCCGCGCTCGCGGAAGCGCAGGAACGCTTCATGGTTGCGGAACACATAGCCGCCACGGAAGTACACGTCCGGCCCATAGACATTGTGGAAAAAGCGGTAGCACCGGTGCGGTGCCGGAAGATCCCGGTGCACATAGAAGCGGCATGGCTTGGCGCGACTGCCGTCGCCGGTGTAGCCCATTCCCACGGCCACGCCTGCGCTGGCCGGCGTGACGGCCACAGTGGCGCCGCCGATCATCAGCGCGCTCAACGCAAATTTTGCGAGCCCGTTCATGTTCTTGTTCTCCCTGGTTGTGCCCCAGCCCGCCTTGGCGCGAAGAATTGAGAAGTGCGGCTGAACCGCCGCTGAATGATCTGTTCAGATGCAGCGGGGATCGCGCCGGGCTCACGGCGCTACTGACTAGATCGGCGGCTACGTCCGCGAGCCACGGTGAGCAAGCGCCGCTGAACTCGTCGTGAATGCTGCATTCACGCGTCAGCGGCGGAGATGAACGCCTTCGCTATTCGCCCCGGTTGGGGCAATCGGCGTCGTAGCCGTGCCAGGAGTCCAAAGCCCGCGCTGCGTTGATCGACATGGGCGGAGCGCCTGATCCGTAGCCGCCGCGATCATCGCGGTCGCCGTCGTCGCGCTCGCCGTAGTCCGAACGCCGCTCGCCATATTCGTCGCGGTAACGCGGCCCGCCTTCGCTGTATTCGTCGCCGTAGCCCGCGCCATTGTCGCCATAGTCGCGATCTTCTTCGTAATCGGGGCCATAGCCGCGGTTGTCAGAGGTGCCGCGCTCGTCCATGTCGCCGCCCATCTCGTCACGATTGCCCGGACCGCCATAGCCTTCGCCCATCGCGAAGTGCCGCGAGTGCATATGATCGCGATCGTGCCAGCGGCCCCTCATGTGCTCTTCGCGCTCCATCCGGGCTTCACGCCGCTCGATGCGGGCTTCGCGATGTTCGGCCCGCGCCTCGCGCCGTTCGAAGCGGTTTTCGCGCGAGCCCGCAGGCCCGCCCGTTTCGCGGTGCTCGATGCGCGCTTCCCGGTGCTCCCTATGCCGTTCGCGATGGACCGTCCGCGCCTCGCGATGCGCCGCCGGTGCGGCCTGGTGGGCCGGCGCTTTCATCGTCGATCCGGAGTGGGCCGCAGGGGGCGGGAGGGGGCAATGGCAGCCGTCGGTCGGACCGCAATGGCAAGGTTTTGAAGGGCCCGCCAGGCTCAAGCCAGCGAAAGCGAGAACGGCCAGGCAGAGAGAAGCACCGGTCACCACCACGCGCATGCGAGATCCTCCATTTCCCGGGATTGTGAACCAGTCTGGGACGGCCGCGGTTCACTTTTCGCAGGATTTTCGGGAACGTGGTTAATTCCGTTTACGAGCCGCCGTCTGGTGCCGGCCGACCTCCTGCGCAACCTCTTGTGCGGCAGCAGACCCCGTATCGGTGGCCACATGCTCCGCCAGGGCGGCCCACTGCTGGGCCAACTCCAGATACGCCACCCGCACTTCGGGGGTGTGCATTGTCGTGGCGCGGTCCGCCAGGCCCTCGGCGCGCGCCCGGTATTGCCGCGCCTTCGCGCGGCGGTCCTCGGTCTTGGGGGCCGTCGGATGCATAAGCAAGAAGCCTCGGGCTGCGGGGTAGCCGACGCGCCCAAGGCTGCCTTGTTCCCGCCTAACTATCACCTCAAAGCTCACGCACCGTTTGGGCGGCGTGCAGATCGCCTGTGGAATGAATCTAGGCGGCGTTGTGGGAAAAGCGCCACGTTCGGTAATATCCGGGCAGTGGCGCACAGGGTAAGGGGCCGAAAATGACGTACCAGCTGCAGTTTCTCCGCGACGACGGATCTCCTGCCTGCTTCTTCATGACGCAATGCGTGAGCGACGAGCAGGCCAAGGCGATCGCCCGGTCGGTGCTCGACCTGCAATTCGCCGGTGTGGAAATCCTGCGTGGCGAGCAGGTGATTTATCACGAGTTGAAATCGGCCAAACCGAACTGAAGAAGCCGCGGGCGGCACATTCTGGCTGCTCTACGGGCTTTGAGGCCTGACGCCGCCCTGTCATTCTCTCACCGTATGGAAAATTCCGATCTGGGAGCGGCGCGCCTGACCGTTCGACTGGGCGCGGTCGCGGCGAATTATCGGCAGTTCCAGCGACGCGCGGCGCCGGCGGCGGTCGCCGGCGTGGTGAAAGCCGATGCCTACGGCCTCGGCACAGAGCCTGTCGTGCGGACGCTAAGAGAAGCCGGCTGCGACACGTTTTTCGTGGCGCGCGTGCAGGAGGGGATCGCACTGCGTCCGCTGCTGCCGCAGGCGCGCATTTTCGTGCTTGATGGCGCGCAAGCGGAAACCGCGTCGGCGCTGTTGGCGCACCGGCTCGTTCCTGTCCTGAACTCGCTCGAACAGATCGAGGCGTGGAGCGCAGCGGCGCGCGCGCGGAACACCAAACTGGAATGCGCAATCCACATCGACACCGGCATGAACCGGCTGGGGCTTCCGCCGGACGAACTCGCGACACTGTCCACGGACGCGAACAAGCGCCTGCGCGACATCGAGATCGTGTTGTGGATGAGCCACCTCGCCTGCGGGGACGATTGCAAGTCGCCGATGAACGCGGCGCAGCTGGAACGCTTCCGCGCCGCTTTGGCAATGCTGCCATCCGCGCCGGCGAGCCTCGCCGCGTCCGCCGGCGTGTTGCTCGGCAAAGAGTACCATTTCGATCTGGTGCGGCCCGGCATCGGCGTCTACGGCGGCAATCCGTGCACCGGAATGGCCAATCCCTTTGCCGTCGCAGCCGTGCTGACGGCGCCGATCCTCCAGCTTCGCCGCGTTGACACTGGCGAGAGCGTTGGCTACGGAGCCACCTTTCGCGCCGGGCGTCGTTCGACGCTTGCGACTATCGGATTGGGATACGCAGACGGTCTCATGCGCGCCATTGGCAACAAGGGGCAGGGGGCGATTGCGGGCATGCGCGCACCGATCGTAGGGCGCCTGTCGATGGATCTGGTGACGCTGGATGTAACCGACGTTCCGCCCGAAGCAGTGCGGATCGGCGCCGAGGTGGAATTCCTGGGCGATACCATTTCGCTCGATGAATTTGCCGCGCTCGCAGGCACTGCAAATTACGAAATACTGACAAGGTTGGGCTCGCGCATGGCACGGCATTACGAGCCTGCTGCATGAATGTCTTTGCGGCCATCGGGCGGGTGACGCTCGGATTTTTTCGCGAAACCGGACGGTTGTCGCTGTTCACGGCCGATTCCGTCACCGGCGTGGTGCGCCCGCCGGTCTATTGGTGGCTGATCGCGCAGCAGATGATGCGCATCGGCTACTTCTCGCTGCCGGTGGTCGGCCTCACCGCTTTCTTCACCGGCGGCGTGCTGGCGCTGCAAATCTACAATGGCGCAAGTCGCTACGGCGCGGAATCCTTCGTGCCGGTGGTGGTTTTGGTCGGCATCACGCGCGAGCTGGGGCCGGTGATCGCGGGCCTGATGGTGGCGGGCCGCGTGGCCGCTGCGATCGCGGCCGAAATCGGCACCATGCGGGTGACGGAGCAGATCGATGCGCTCACCACGCTCTCCACCAATCCGATCAAATATCTTGTCGTGCCGCGCCTGATCGCGGCGGTGATCTCCATGCCCATCCTGGTGGCGATTGCCGATTCCATTGGTGTCTTCGGAGGCTACATTGCGTCGACCCAGAGCCTCGGCTTCAACGGCTCGGTGTACATGAACAACACCATGAATGGGCTCACTTTCGATGACGTGTCGTCCGGTCTCATCAAGGCGGCGGTGTTCGGCTTCATCATCGCGCTGCTGGGCTGCTACAACGGATTCAATTCAAAGGGCGGCGCGCAGGGCGTCGGCGCGGCGACAACCAACGCGGTCGTCACCTCTTCGATTCTCATTCTTGCGGCGAATTATCTCCTCACCAACCTGCTGTTCACGAAGTGAGCGCGATGCCGGCGCCTGGCAGCGTACCCAAGGTCGAGCTCCGCGGCGTGAAGAAGCGCTTTGGTGACAAGGTCGTGCTGGATGGGCTCGATCTGGTGCTGCAGCCCGGCCATTCGCTGGTGGTGATCGGCGGCTCCGGCACCGGCAAGTCTGTGATGATCAAATGTGTGCTGGGCATCCTGCGCCCCGATGCCGGTCAGATCTTCGTCGACGGGCAGGAATTGACCCGGTTGAGCGGTCGCGCGCGCGACGAGGTGCTGAAGAAATTCGCCATGCTGTTCCAGGGCGCGGCATTGTTCGACTCGCTGCCGGTCTGGGAGAACGTCGCCTTCGGGCTCATTCAGGGCCGCGGCGTCGCGCGAGCCAAGGCGAAGGACATCGCGATTCAGAAGCTCGCGAAAGTGGGGCTGGGCGCCGATGTGGCGATGCTGTCGCCGGCGGAACTCTCGGGCGGCATGCAGAAACGCGTGGGGTTGGCCCGCGCCATCGCCGCCGATCCCGACATCATCTTCTTCGATGAGCCCACCACCGGCCTCGATCCCATCATGGCCGATGTCATCAACGATTTGATCATCTCCACGGTGAAGGACCTCGGCGTCACCACGCTCTCCATCACCCACGACATGGTGAGCGCGCGCAAAATCTCCGATCACATAGCCATGCTCTACAAGGGCAAGATCGTGTGGGCAGGTCCCACCGCGGAGATCGACCACAGCGACAACCCTTTCGTCGATCAGTTCATCCACGGCTCCGCCGAAGGCCCCATCAAGATGGAAGTCCGGGCTTGAAACTGGGCAGATAGGCGGCATGCATGAAGCTACGTTTGGAATGGGAAAAACCGCTAAATTTGAAGACTGCAAAGAATAGCATTAGGCGCCACGCAGATAACATCCGTCGACGCGGGATGGAGCCTACCAAAGCTGATGTTTGTTGACCGTCAAAAGGGCGAGTGACAGGCGCCAATTGTTTGATCCGCGTGCTATCTTCGAATCATGGCTCTTCGGGCGAACGACGCTCCGTCCTGAAGCCTCCCTCAAGGGGAGGGTTCGAAATTCCATACCATCACCCTCGCGTGCATGCCGTCTCGAAGAAGGGGCGGCGGGGATGTTCCTGCATGCGCTTGGCGATCAACGCCGCCAGCCACTGGAAGTACTCGGCCAAGAACGGGTCGTCCGTCGTCTTGCGCAGATCGAGGAACATGGACGAGGTCTTCTCCCAGGCGGTGGTGACGAAGGAGCCAAGAGTCTTGTCGACCAGATCGAGATCGATGAGGCGCTCGGCCACCAAGATGCCCAGCATCTCCATCTGCTGACCGAACTGGGCGAACAGCACCTGTTCCTCGTGGGGCAGCGCGCGCATCTCCTCGCCGGAGAAGGGCAGTTCGTTCCAGCTGATGAACTGGATGAGCTCGGCGAATTCGCGCGTCTGGAAATTGTGCAGCGTGTCGAGGGTGAGGCGATCGCGGCGGTCGCGCGCCGCCGCCCGGACTTGCGCGACGCCAAAGACGAGCGCCACCACGAAGGAAAGCGCCAACGCGGTGTTGGCGATGTCGGTGACGATCTCGGTTGTTGAATTGATCACGGCGAGGCCCCCTTTTGCCCGGCGCCTTCTTGATGATGCCAACGGCGCGACTGAGCCTACGACCGGCGCGGGGCCCTTGACGACTGTGCTATCGTCGAATCATGGCCCGCACACAGACATCTTTCGCTTGCCAATCCTGCGGCGCGGCGCATTCCAAATGGTCGGGCAGGTGCGAAGCCTGCGGCGGGTGGAACACGATTGTCGAAGAGGCGGCCTCGGTTCCGGTTGGTGGCGGCGCGGGTGCACGCAGGCCTAAAGGCCGGCCGTTCGCACTGGAGGATCTGAAGACCGCAGATGAATTGCCGCCACGCCGCGCGACCGGCATTGCGGAATTCGACCGCGTCTGCGGCGGCGGCCTGGTGCCGGGCTCGGCAGTGCTGATCGGCGGCGATCCTGGCGTCGGCAAGTCCACCCTCATCCTGCAGGCGCTCGCGGCGCACGCGCTCGCCGGCGGCCACGCGGTCTACATCTCCGGCGAAGAAGCGATGGCGCAGGTGCGTATGCGTGCCGCGCGGATGGGCGTGGCAGAGGCGCGCGTGGCGCTCGGCTCCGCCACCTGCGTCGAAGACATCCTCAGCACGCTCGAATCCTGCCCCGCGCCCTCGGTCATCGCCATCGATTCCATCCAGACGATCTGGACCTCCGCCCTGGACGCAGCGCCCGGCACGATCGCGCAAGTGCGCACCGCCTCGTTCGATCTCGTGCGCTACGCGAAGGCGAGCGGCGCGGCGCTCCTGCTCATCGGCCATGTCACCAAGGACGGCCAGATCGCCGG
>DIZC01000058.1:0-15239 GCA_002429315.1 Alphaproteobacteria bacterium UBA6038 | reverse complement strand
CCACCGACGAGATCGGCGTCTTCGAGATGACCGGCCGCGGGCTCATGGAGGTGAGCAACCCGTCCGCGCTCTTCCTTGGCGACCGCAGCGGCACCGCGCCCGGCGCGGCGGTGTTCGCGGGACTCGAAGGCACTCGCCCGCTGCTGATCGAAATCCAGGCGCTGGTGGCGCCGACCGGCTACGGCACGCCGCGGCGCGCGGTGGTGGGCTGGGACTCCGGCCGGCTCTCGATGCTTCTCGCGGTCTTGGAAGCCCGGGCCGAGCTTGGAATGGGCAGTCAGGATGTCTATCTCAACGTGGCAGGCGGGCTGAAGGTGAGCGAGCCGGCAGCGGACCTGGCCACCGCCGCGGCGCTGGTGTCCGCCTTTTCGGGCAAGCCGTTGCCGAGCGACTGGGTGTTTTTCGGCGAGATCAGCCTCTCCGGCGCGGTGCGGCCGGCGCCGCAGGCGGAGCTTCGGCTCAAAGAGGCGGCAAAGCTTGGGTTTCACACCGGCGTCGTGCCCGAAGGCACGAAAGCGGAAGGCGCAGGGCTCACGCTGAACTTTGTTGGCGACGTGAGCGAGCTGGTGCTGCTCACAGGCGGGGCGCGGCGCGAATCGCCGCGGCGTGGTAGAATCGAGTCGGATGGCTGATTTGCACATCACCTGGGTCGACCTGTTCGTGGTGGCGGTGATCGTCACCTCGATGGGGTTCGCCATCGCGCGGGGCTTCGTGCGCGAAACACTGTCCATGTTCGCCTGGGCGGCCGCCGCCTTCGCCACGCTCTATTTCGGCCGCTATGTCGTGCCGCTGATGGCGCCGCATTTCTCGCCGCTGGTGGCGGAGATCGCCGCCTACAGCGCAGTGTTCGTGCTGGTGCTGCTGCCGCTGTCCTTCATCGGCCATCGCATTTCGCAGAACGTGCGCAGCTCGCAGGTGGGCACGCTCGACCGCTCGCTGGGCGGTGCGTTCGGCATCCTCCGCGGGCTTGCGCTGATTGCGATTCTCTACATCGCCTACTCGCTGGTCATTCCCGTTCATGCGCAGACGGGCTGGATCAAGAATGCGCGTTCGCTGCCGCTGATCCAGACCTCGGCCAAGGTGCTGCTGTCGCTCATCCCCGGCGACCAGGCGAAATACGTGCAGAACCGCACGGATAAAACGACGACCACCGTCGCCGTTCCGGCGGAAAAACCCGCCGCTGCCGCGCCCGCGCCTGCGCGTGCGAAACCCGCGATCGCCCATCCCAGCGCGAAGCACACACATCCGGTGAAACTTGCCGGCGCCAAAAAGCCTGTGCGCAAGGGGTATGGCGCCAATGAGCGCCGCGCGCTAAACCGCCTCATCGAGGCCACGGGAAGTGGCGGCCCATGACCGGCCTCACGGAGCGCACAGTGTCATTTGACGACGATACGCTGCACGACGAATGCGGCGTGTTCGGTATTTTCGGCCACGAGGACGCCGGCGCGCTGGCGGTACTCGGCCTGCACGCGCTGCAGCACCGCGGACAGGAATCCGCCGGCATCGTCACCTATGACGGCACGCAGTTCATCGCCGAGCGGCATCTGGGCCTCGTTGGCGACATTTTCGGTAAGAACAGCCTCCACGCGCAGAAGCTGAAGGGCGCCAACGCGCTCGGCCATGTTCGCTACTCCACCACCGGCGGGACGACCGTGCGCAACGTGCAGCCGATGTTCGCCGATCTCGCGGGCGGCGGCATCGCACTCGCGCACAACGGCAACCTCACGAACGCGGTGGCGCTGCGCGAGGAGCTGGTGCACGAAGGCGCGATCTTCCAGTCCACCTCCGACACCGAAACCATCATCCATCTGGTGGCGCGCAGCCGCTACAATCCCGTGGTCGACAAGCTGGTGGACGCGCTGAAGCAGGTGGAAGGCGCCTATTCGCTGGTCGGGCTGACGTCGAAGAAATTGATCGGCGTGCGCGACCCCTGGGGCGTGCGTCCGCTCGTGCTGGGCGAACTGGACGGGGCGCCGATCCTCGCTTCCGAATCCTGCGCTCTCGACATCATCGGCGCGAGCTTCGTGCGCGACATCGAGCCCGGCGAACTGATCGTGGCGACCAAGGACGGCATCGAAAGCTATCATCCGTTCGCGCCGCAGCCCGAGCGCTTCTGCATTTTCGAATATATCTACTTCGCGCGGCCGGACTCCGTCGTCGAAGGCCGCAACGTCTACGAGGTGCGCAAGCGGATCGGCGCGGAACTGGCGCGGGAGTCGCCGGTGGATGCCGACATGGTGATCCCGGTGCCGGATTCCGGCGTGCCCGCCGCGCTCGGTTTCGCCAATGCGGCGCAGCTGCCGTTCGAGCTCGGCATCATCCGCAATCACTACGTCGGCCGCACCTTCATCGAGCCGTCGGACCGCATCCGCCATCTGGGGGTGCGGCTGAAGCACAATCCCAACCGGGCCCAGCTCGAGGGCAAACGGGTGGTGCTGGTGGACGATTCCATCGTGCGCGGCACGACCTCAAAGAAGATCGTGCAGATGGTGCGCGACTGTGGCGCCTCGGAAGTGCACTTCCGCATCGCCAGCCCGCCCACCACGCATTCGTGCTTTTACGGGGTCGATACGCCGAACCGGCAGGATCTGCTAGCGCACCGGATGGGCGTCGAGGAGATGCGCCAGTTCATCGATGCCGACAGTCTTGCTTTCATCTCGATGGATGGCTTGTACCGGGCGATGAGCGAGCCAGCGCGCGACGGATCGCATCCGCAATTCTGCGATGCCTGCTTCTCCGGCGATTATCCCATCGAACTCACCGACGTGAGCGGCGGCCGCAAAAACGCGCAGCTTTCGCTGCTGGCCGAAGTGGCCTAGTTACGGCGCTTTCGCGCCTCGCACTTGCATCACCACTTTTCGAATGGCGTCGATCACCACTTCCGGCTGATCCAGCTGAATCATATGCGTGGCATTCGCAACCACGATGGATTCGCCTTTGGCTGAGCGGGCGGCGAGGCGATCGTGCCCCGCTTTCCAGTGCGCCACCGACTTCGCGCGCTCCTCGGGCGTTTCGCCGGGTTCGCTAGGGATCGTGCTGGCGGTAAGCACAATCACCGGCATGTCGCCGAAGGAGCGCGCCGTCCGCTGCTCTTCCCGTTCGTCTTCGCTGAGTGCATTGGGTGCGTGGAGATTCTGCGATTCCGACAGCATCGCCTCCCAGCGAAACGGCTGGGAGAACTGCTCCGCGAAGTAGCCGGATTCCGCGGGCGTGGGGTCCGGTATCGGCGGGACGCAATCTGCCGGCTTGTCGCGCGAGAGCTGATGCGTTCGCGCCAGCATTGCGCAATTCCGTATCCAGTCTTGCGAGCGATCGTAGATGGCTTGTGCGCGCGCCTGTTCTTCCGGAGTTTCATCCAGGTCCTGTCCGGCGAACGCCGGATCGATCAGGACGAGCCCCGCCACCTGCGAGGGAAAGCGGTCCGCGTACAAGGTCGCGTACAGTCCACCAAGCGAGTGCCCGACCAACACGATCGGTTTCTGCACGCCGGCTTTGTCCAGCAACCGGGTGAGATCGTCGCTGACATTCTGCGCCGTCATCGAATGCGGCGAGGGATCGCTGAATCCGTAGCCGGCGCGATCGTAGAAGCAGGCGGTGGTGAGCGCCGAAATCGGCTCCTGCACCTTCTGCCAGTTCAGCATGTGGCCGCCGAGTCCATATTCGAACACCACCGTCGGCGAACCATGGCCCATGCACACAATGTTCATGCGCCTGCCACCGCCGACATCCATCAGATGTTTCACGATCAGTTGTGGGCTGTCTTCGCCGAGTGGCGCGCTCACGGCCCCGCTCATCCATAGGAAAGCGGCGACGCTGGTCAGCCATTGACCGAAGGCGGAACGGCGCATCTCTTCAGACTTGCGCATAGGCGGCCAGACAATAAGGTCGCGCCATGAACAGTTCCACAGACGAACGCATTCTGCTTGTCACCGGCGCGTCGCGCGGGATCGGGCGCGCGGCGGCAGTGGCGCTCGCGAAGGCGGGTGCCCATGTCGTGCTGGTCGCGCGCACCGTTGGGGGATTGGAAGAGGCTGACGATGAGATCCGCGAGAACGGCGGGAGCGCTACGTTGGTGCCGCTCGACCTGAAGGACGTCGCCGGCATCGACCGGCTGGGCGCCACTATCTTCGAGCGCTGGGGCAGGCTCGACGGCTTTCTCGGCAATGCCGGCGTGCTCGGCGCGCTGACGCCGCTGGCGCATCTCGATCCCAAAGTGTGGCAGGAAGCGGTGGACGTGAACGTCACCGCCAACTGGCGGCTGATCCGCTCGCTCGATCCGCTGCTGCGCAAATCGGCCGCTGCGCGCGTGCTGTTCCTTTCGTCGGGCGCGGCGCACAATTTCCGGCCCTATTGGGGCTCGTATTCCATCGCCAAGGCGGCGCTGGAAGCGCTGGCGCTCACCTATGCCGCGGAATGTGCCAGCACCGGCATCAAGGTGAACCTGCTCAACCCAGGGCCGCTGCGCACCAGGATGCGCGCCAAGGCGATGCCAGGGGAAGATCAGCTTACCCTTGAGCCGCCGGAAGTCGTGGCGCCGCTGATCGTGGAGATGCTCTCGCCGTCATACGAGAACAACGGCGAACTGGTCAGCTATCGGAAGTAACGTTCAACCCTCCCGAGAGGGGAGGGCGCCTATTTCTGTGCGTACGGATTCTTCGAGGTCCGCAGCGAGAAGCGGATCGGCGTGCCGTAGAGGCTGAAGCTCGCCCGCAAAGCATTCTGCAGATAGCGAATATAGGAGTCCGGCAGCGCGTTCAGTTGATTGCCGAACAGCGCGAAGGTCGGCGGCCGCGCCTTCGGCTGTGTGACATAGCGCAAGCGGATGCGGCGGCCATGCACCGCGGGCGGGGGATGTTGCGCCAGAGCTTGCTCCAGAAACCGGTTGAGTTCGCCCGTGCCGATGCGCGTGTTCCACGCCTTGTCGGCGGCGAGCACGGCTTCCAGCACCCGCTCGATTCCTTCGCCGGTCTTGGCGGACGTGGCAATCAGCGGCGCGCCGGTAAGTTGGGGCAGAAGTTCATCGCGCTGTTCGCGAAAGCGCGAGATGGCGCCGGCGCGATTCTCGACCAGATCGAATTTGTTGATCGCGAACACCACCGCGCGGCCCTCGCGTGCCACCAGATCGGCAATGGCAAGGTCCTGCTTTTCGAAAGGCGCGGTGGCGTCGATCAGCACGACGACGCATTCGGCGAATTTGATCGCTTCCAGCGCGCTCTGGATGGAAAGCTCCTCGAGCGCATGGCCGACCGCGCGCGCGCGCTTGCGCAGGCCCGCGGTGTCGTGCAGCAGGAAATCGCGCCCCTCCACCTGCCATTTCGAAATGACGGCATCGCGCGTGGTGCCCGCTTCCGGCGAGGTGAGCGCGCGTTCCTCGCCGATCAGCGCATTAAAGAGGCTCGACTTGCCGACGTTGGGCCGGCCGACAATGGCGAGCTTGAGCGGCCGTAGTGCCGCGTCTTCCGGTACGACCTCTTCGAGCGGTTCTTCAGCATAGGGCGCGAGCGCCTCCAGCAAATCGGCCAGGCCGAGACCATGCTCCGCCGACAGCGCAATCGGTTCGCCGAAGCCGAGCGAATATCCTTCGCTCACGTTGGCCGCCGCGGCGCGGCCTTCGATCTTGTTTGCCACCAGCACAACCGGCTTGCCGCTCTTGCGCAACTCCGCCGCGATGATCTCATCGCCGGCGTTCACGCCCTCGCGGCCGTCGATCACCAGCAGGCACACATCGGCGTCGGCAATGGCGGCGCGCGTCTGCGCCACCATCTGGCCAGGCAGGCTCTCGCCCTTGGCGTCCTGGTAACCCGCGGTGTCGACGATCTGCAGATCGAGCGGCCCCAGTTGCGCCTCGGCTTCGATACGGTCGCGCGTCACGCCCGGCGTGTCGTGCACGATGGCGATCTTGCGGCCGGCAAGCCGGTTGATCAGCGTCGACTTTCCGACGTTCGGCCGTCCGACAATTGCGACTTTGAGCACCATCGCGAATAGCGAATAGCGAGTGGCGAATGGAAAGGCGAATCTCGTACTCTGCTTGCTAGTCGTGGATTACCGCAGCGCCACCAGCTGCGCGGTGTTGGTGAGCAGGTAGAGCGTATCGTTGGCGATCACCGGCGGAATGTAGGCGCCATCCGGGATTTCCGTCTTGCCCGTCAACGCGCCGGTGTAGGGGGAAATCGAATAGGCCCGTCCATTCGACGAGACCACGATCAGCCGGTCGGAAACGAGCACCGGACCGGTCCACACGATGGGGTCCTCCTTGTTCTCCTCGTCTTCCCAGCGCGGCAGCTGGTGAATCCATTTCACCTTGCCGTCCTTGCGCTGCAGGCACAGCAACTGGTTCTGCAAGGTGAGCACGTAGACGAAATCGCCCGCCGCCCACGGAGTCTGGATGCCGCCCACATCGCGCGACCATACCCGCTCGCCGGTGTTGATGTTGATCGCCGCCATCACGCCGGAATGGCTGATGGCGAACACCATCTCGCGGTCGACCACGGGGCGGCCAGCGATGTCGTCGAGCTCGGAGAGCGCCGTCTCGGTGCCGGAACGCGTCAGCATCTCGTTCCAGGCGGGACGGCCGTTCTCCACCCCCAGCGCGTAAAGTTCGCCTGACGTGTAGGGCGCGATGACGTAATCCCCCGCCACGGCCGCACTCGTGCTTTCAAGGATGCCGGCGGTTTCGGCGATGCCCTGGTGGTCCCACAGCTTGCGGCCGTCGACTTCGGCCAGCGCGTAGAAGTGGTTGTCCTGGCTGGAGACGAACACCCGCCCGCCGTTCGCCACCGGCGCATTGACGATGGGCACGCCGAGATCGTTCTTCCAGATCTGTTTGCCGCTGCGCGCATCCAGCGCAAAGACGGTGCCGAAGCCGGTGGTGACGAAGAGTTTGCCGGCATCGAACGCGGCGCCGCCGCCGAACCCTTTCGACGGGTCGATGGACGTGTTCTTGCCGAGGAGTCCGAACGAGGCGGAGTTGACGAAGGTGTTTTCCGCGTACGGCGCCAGCGCTTTGTCCCACAGCGGCGCACCGCTGCGGGCGTCGAATACGTAAAGGTGGACCTCCGCATCGAGCACGTACACGCGGCCGTCGGCGACGATCGGCGCCGCGGTGAGGCGGGAGTCGGTGTCGGACCCCTTGCCGGCCTGCTGTTGCCAGGAGATCGCCAGCGGACCGTTGGCTTCCAAATGGTACATCGCGTTGGCCGGATAGCCGCCGGGTTCCGGCCATGCCGAATTGCGGTACGGCCGCGGCAGCACGACCTTCGTCGCGGCGAGCTGTGGATCGGGCTTCAGCGACTCGTCCGTCGCCATGACGGAAATCCGCTCGCCTTTGATGTTGGACTTGTGCGCCGAGCTGAACCAGCCGTTGGTCAGGTCGCCCACGGCGCCCAGGGCGTCGCATCCGGCAAGCGCCAGCGCTGCCGCGCAACACGCGATACGCAAACATGCTTTCATTTCGGATTCTGACCTTGGGAAGTTGTCTTCGGCGCCGGCGCCTTCGCCGGCGGTGTCGTTGGGGGTGCTGCGGGTGCTCCCGTCGTAGGCCCGGGCGGAGTTGTCGGCACGCCGCCCGTCATCGGCCGCGGAGCGGCGGGGAACGGAATATTGCCGACATTCTGTGCGCCGCCGGCGGCAAGGAACGTCGCCATCGCCTTGCTGCGGCCGCGTACGCCGGGCGGCGCCTTGGCGTCCTTGCCGAGGTCCTGGAATTCCGCCCGCGCCTGCTGCGTCGCGCCGCGACGATAATCGGCATAGGCGAGGATCTCCCGCGCCGGCGCGCTCCACGGACTCGACTGTGCCGTCAGCGGCCCCACAATCGCTTCGACATCCGACTTCGGCGAATCCTCCACCATCAGCCAGGCGGCGCGCAGACGCGCGATGGCCGACAGCATCTCGTCGCTGTCCTGTGCGAGGCTGCGATAGAGCGTCATCGCTGCCGGTTTGTTGCCGGACGCCGCGAGCGTGTTCGCCGTTTGCAGCTTGGCGAGCTCGTCATAGCCGCCAGGCGCGCTCTGGGCGAGGCGCGCGAACACCTTGGCGGCAGCGCTCGCCTGGCCGCTGTCCACAAGCTGCTCCGCCGCGAGATATTCGTTGGACGCGTTGGCGCGCTCGCGGGCTTCGTAGAAGGTCCAGAGGCGGTAGGCGGCGGCGGCAAGGATGAGCAGCGCGGCCGCGGCGATGATGTAATCGCCGTATTCCTTCCAGATGCGCTCGAGGCGCTCGCGCCGGACTTCCTCCTCGACCTCGCGGAAGATGTCGCTCACGGCGGATGGATTCCTTTCGGCGGGTGGCAGGGGCAGCGGAAGGCCGACGCCCAAGGCCTTGACCGCGCGGCAGGATTTACCCGGTTGCCCTGCCGCTGGCAACTCGCGGAGCCGTGAGGCGCCGTGGACAGGCCCGTTCGCGCCGGCTTCTCGCGCCGGGCGGCGAATCGCGGCATCTTCCCGCGCTTGAGGCTTAAGAGGTGACACCATGCCCGATAACAAGCGCAAACGCGGCAAGCAGGACCGCAGCCGGGTTGCCGGCGGCGAGAAATATGAAGTCGCCTACGAGGCGAAGAAAACCAAGCGCAGCCCGGCGGCGGTGCGCAAGGCGATCAAGAAGGTCGGCAGCAGCCGGAAAAAGGTCGCACGGGCGCTCACGCGCAAGAAATAACGCGGAGCCGGTTCCGTCCCATGCCCGACCTTGCGGGAGTGAAGGTCTCCTATCTGGGATTCACCGGCGGCATCGATTCCGCCGGGGTTACCCGCATCGCCGCCGCGCTGAACAATGCGGTGAACAACGGCTTCGATGAAGTGCACCTGTGCTTCAGTTCCCTGGGCGGTTTCGTCGCCGACGGCATCTATCTCTACAACCATATGCGCCTGTCTCTTATACACGTGGTGGCGCACAATGTCGGCAGCGTTTCGTCCATCGCGGTGGCGGTGTTCGTCGCCGCCAAGGAGCGCTACTGCTCGTCGCATTCGATGTTCATGATCCACCCGACCGTCATTCCATCGCAGGAAGGGATGAGCGCGGAGCGGCTGCAGAGCGCGCTAGACGCCGCCCTGGCGGACGACGCGCGCACGGAAAACATCCTGCGCGAGCGGGCCGGAATCCCCGATCGCCTCCTGACCGAGCGGCGCACGCGGGACGTTCACATCAACCCCAAACAGGCCGCGGAGTATGGGATCGTGCATGGGGTGCGGGAATTTGTGCTCCCACGGGGCCACCAGATCATCCAGGTCTGAGCGTTCGGCGGCAGGTTTGTCGCGCGTCATGTACGATTAACGCGCGCCGCCCCGGCACGATGCATGTGCGGCGACGGTTCCCTTAATTTTATCAAATCATCTGTCACATAAGTGGGCAAACCGCGGAACAGCCCTTGTCTCCAGCCGTTTGATTACCGTCACCCCGAATGGAGAATCCCGTGAATCAACAGAATCAAGGCGATAAAGGCGGCCAAAGCGGCCAGCAGTCTGGCCAGCAAGGCCAAGGCGGAAAGCAAGGCGGCCAGAGCGGTCAGCAGGGCGGCCAGAGCGGCCAGCAGGGCGGTCAGTCCGGCCAGCAGGGCGGTCAGTCCGACCAGGGCGGAAAGCAAGGCGGCCAGTCCGGCCAGTCGGGCGGCGGCAGCACGGGCGGAAGCTCCGGCGGCAGCAGCAAGTAGCGCCAGGCAAATCTCACGTTGAGATATGGAAAGGGCGGCCTCGTGCCGCCCTTTTTTGTGCGGTGCCGAGCAGCGCCGGAGTAGGCCTACAAGTTCGTCTCGTCTCCTGGCATGTCCGGAACGCCTGCCGCTTCCTGCTCCGGCACGTCGGGAACGTCGACCTCTGCGCCGAGCGTGTACGCCGCCATGGAAAGCGAGCCCATCGCGTAACCGTCGACGAGGACACGGACAGGCGTCGCGGCGGCAGACGCAAGGCCCGCAAAATACAGCAGCGGAAGGAAATGTTCCGGCGTCGGCGCGGCAAGCGCGTAAGCCGGATGATCGTTGAGCCGCAAGACATCGGCAGGGTTCGCGATCAGTGCGGCTCTGGCCGCGGCATCGAAGTCGCGTGCCCAGGGGAATGCGAGATCCGGCTGCTCGCGCTCGAGCAGCCGCAAATTGTGAACCACGTTGCCGCTGGCGACGATCAGCACGCCACGCTTGCGCAACGGCGCCATGCGCGCGCCCAGCTCGAAGTGATACGCGAACGGCTTCAGCGCATTGATCGACAACTGAACCACCGGCACGTCCGCCTGCGGGTAGGCATGAACCAGCACCGACCACGTGCCGTGATCGATTCCCCAGCTGTCGCGATCGAGACCGACGGCTTCAGGCGGCAGCGCGTCGGCAATCTCCTCCGCCACATCCGGCGCTCCCGGCGCGGGATATTCCACGGCGAACAGTTCGCGGGGGAAGCCGTAGAAATCATGGATGGTGCGCGGCTGCGGCATGGCCGTCACCGCGGTCGCGTTGATGAACCAATGCGCGGAGATGCAGACGATCGCGCGCGGGCGCGGAACGGCGCGGCCGAACGCGCGCCAGCTTTCGGTGTAGCGGTTGCGCTCCAGCGCATTCATCGGGCTGCCATGCCCGAAGAACGCCGCCGGCATCTCCTGCTGTTGTTCTTGTCGCGGATCGCCGCTCACCCGCTACCTCGACTTTGCGCAACACATGTGTGCGTGGGCTCAGACGGCTTTCTTCATCGCATAGACGTTTTCGGCGCCGGGGAATCTTCGCGCGCGGACGTCCGCCGCGTACGCCTTCACCGCCGCCTCGATGTCGCGGCCGAGGCTGGCGTATTCGCGGACGAACTTCGCCGGGTTGGGGTTCAGCCCCAGCATGTCTTCCATCACCAGAATCTGCCCGTCGCAGTCGGCCGACGCGCCGATGCCGACCGTGGGGATGGCAATGTCGCGGGTGATTTTCGCCGCCAGCGGCTCGGCCATGCCTTCCAGCACCAGCGCGAATGCGCCGGCGTCGGCCACCGCCTGCGCGTCGGCCTCGATGGCCGGCCATTCGGCTTCCGTGCGCCCTTGCGTCCGGAAGCCGCCGAGCACCTGGATCATCTGCGGCGTAAGCCCGATATGGCCCATCACCGGAATGCCGCGGCTCGTCAGGTAGCGAATGGTCTCGGCGATGCGGGCGCCGCCCTCCATTTTCACCGCTGTGCAGCCGGTCTCCTGGATGACGCGCGCGACGTTGCGGAAAGCGACCTGCGGCGACTCCTCATAGGAACCGAACGGCATGTCGACGACGATCAGCGCGCGCTTGCTTCCGCGCATCACCGCCTGGCCGTGCAGGATCATCATGTCGAGGGTGACGCCAAGGGTGTTCTCCATCCCGTGCATCACCATGCCGACGGAGTCGCCCACCAGCATGAGGTCGACATGCTCGTCGAGCAGCCGCGCGGTGTGCGCGTGATAGCAGGTGAGACAGACGATGGGCTTGGCGTTCTTGTGCGCGCGGATTTCCGGGACGGTGACGCGCCTGGTGTGAACGACGGCGGACATGGGGGTCTCCTGCCCTTGAGGCTGCCTCGCGGCAGCGGGACATTACCCCTTGTGCTGCACCTGCGAAAGCTCAGCCGGCGAAGGCTTCCGGACGCACCGCGGAAATCGCCCGCACCGCGCCCACCAGCATGGTGGAAAGCGCCGCCATGTCGGCGGGCATCTCGGGCCGCCACACGTCCAGCAGCAGCACGATGCGCACCGCATCGGTCGCGTTCAGCAGCTCGTGGGGATAGGTGTCGTCCCACAAGAGCGACTGGCCGTCGTCCAGCAGGTGCGGCGTGCCGTCGATCCAGAGAATGTTGCCGAGCTCTCCCGCGGCGTTGCGCGGCATGGCAAGCCCGAGGTGAAAGCGCAGCACGCCGCGAAACGGCCCGCGGTGCCGCGGCACGTGTTTCCCCGGCGCAAGATACGAATAGGTGGCGGAAAGCACTTCCGGACAATCCTGCAGGATCGCCGCCAGCGCCGGGCAGCGGGCAAGGTTCTCGCGCACCGTGTGTCCGTACGCCTTCATCACGAACATGCGCCAGTCGCGACCGTCATTGTCGGAGATTTCCGCCTGCTCGCGCATGATCTCGTGAAAACGCGGCACCCGGTCCAGCATGCCGGCGATCGAAAGCGCTTCGTCGCGCAGCGACTCCCACGCCGCCACGAACCGCGCGCCGTTGGGGAAATACCGCTCGGCATCCAACAGGGCAGGCGTGTCGATGCGGCGGCTGTAAACCCACCGCAACGCATCGCCGGCGCGCGAATACAAACTTCCCATTTTCCGAACGTCACTCCGCGGCGCGCGCCACCATGCCGACGCACGCCCGGAGCGGCAAGGCCGGATCCCGCCTATGACATTATCGTAAGAAAGGCGGGAACTTTCGTTCGCGGTGCGATCAAGCGTCCGGTTCCGCCTCCGCGGCGGGGCCGGCGCCTTCCTCGAAGAGCGCGGCGGCGTTGACCGCGGCTTCGGCGGCCGCCTCTTCCTCTGGCGTGCGCTCGGTGAGCACGTCTTCGCCGCGCGCCTGACGCTCGGCTTCGTCCTCGGTGCGCGCCACGTTGATCGTCACCTTCACGCGCACTTCCGGATGCAGCACCACATTGATGGGATGCAGCCCGATGGACTTGATGGCGTGATCGAGCGGCACCTGCGTGCGGCTGAGCGAAAATCCGCCGGTGGAAATGGCGTCCGCGATGTCGCGCGGAGAAACCGAGCCGTAGAGCTGGCCGCGGTCGCCGGCCTGGCGCAGCAGCATGAAGCTCTTGCCTTCCAGCTTCTCCGCCACCTTCTGCGCTTCGCCCTTGCGCTCGAGGTTGCGCGCTTCGAGCTGCGATTTCTGCGTCTGGAAATATTCGCGGTTGGCCTTGGTGGCGCGCAGCGCCTTCTTTTTCGGCAGCAGGTAGTTGCGGGCGAAGCCGTCCTTGACCCGCACTTCGTCGCCCATCTGGCCGAGCTTCTCGACCCGTTCGAGCAGGATCACTTGCATGGCGGCACTCCTATCTCACCACGTACGGCAACAGCGCCATGAAGCGCGCCCGCTTGATCGCCTTGGCCAGCAACCGCTGCTTGCTCGAGGACACCGCGGTGATGCGCGAGGGCACGATCTTGCCGCGCTCGGAGATGAAGCGCTGCAGCAGCTTCACGTCCTTGTAGTCGATCTTCGGCGCATTGGCGCCGGAGAACGGGCAGGTCTTCTTGCGACGGAAGAAGGGACGGCGCTGCCCACCGCCGCGTTCGCCGCGTTCGCCACCATAGCTCATTGCACGGTCTCCTCGGCGGCGGGTGCGCCTTCGGTCTTGTTCTCTTCGCGCTCGCGCTTGTTCTTGTTCGCGGACTGCTCGAACTTGTCCACCTTCACGCTCATGTAGCGCAGCACGTCCTCGTTGATCTTGAGCTGGCGCTCGAGTTCCTGGACGGCCTTGGCCGGCGCGTTGATGTTGAGGAGCACGTAGTGCCCCTTGCGGTTTTTCTTGATCCGGTACGCAAGACCGCGCAGGCCCCAATACTCCTGCTTCTCGACCTTGCCGCCTTCGCCTTCGATGATGGTCTTCAGGTGGGTCGCCAACGCGTCCACCTGCTGCGCGCTGATGTCCTGGCGCGCGATGAGGAGATGCTCGTAAAGAGCCATGAAAGTCCCTTTCCTTGGCTGCGGAGCGAAAGACGGGCAGGGCTGCCGGTCCAAAGCCATGGATCGCCAGGACGCCGGACCATCCGGCATGCCTGCTGAGAAATATCAGCAGGTCCCGCGACCGCGAGCCGTCGTGAAGCCCGGGCTTATAGGGGACGGTCGCCGCCCGAGCAAGGGAGGCCCGGCGTCGGCATATCCGGCAGGATATCCTCCGCGGGGGCGGAGGCGCCCGCAGCATTGCCCATGGATCGTTCTTAGTGCCGGAGGAGGCAGCGAGCAGCTTTGGCTTCAGTACTGAAGTGGCGTATTCTTGTGAAGTTCAGTCCGCTCCCTGGGACGAAGGGGTTGATCCCATGCCCGCATCCGAGATTTCTTCCGACGCTATCAATGGCCTGTCTTCGACGTTTTTTAACTACGGTCCGTTCTTTCTCGCGATATTTGCCCAGGTTTACATCATCTCGAAGGCGCGGGCCTGGTATGCCGAGGCCTCGACGCGCACCCAGCCTCCCGTCACCTCTGAGGAGCGCGAGACCTACCGCTACTACTTCCTCGGCAGCATCGGCGTCAGCATCGTCCTGTTTGGTATCGCGATATGGGCATGGTGGGCGCTCAATATCGTCAGCGATCACCAATACCGGTTTGAGATAGACGGGCTGCGCGCCGAGCAATCGGTCGACGATCCGAAATACTACAGCCAGGACGTGCAATACCCGTTGCGGAGCGGGACGTACTATCACGATACGAAGTTCATCGTAGTCGACGATCGGCCGATCCGGCAGGGCGATGCGTTTACGATTCACTACAACATCAATCCGGCGGCCGCGGGACAGGGCACCACCGGGCCGCTCGGCACAGGTTCGCTGACCGCCGATCTTGTGGTGCGCTACGCCGGGCGTCGCGAAGACAGGTTCCACGTCACGCCTGACGGCAACGGCCACCCGACATTGGTGGCTTCGAGCGGCGGGCCCACTGGCGCGACCGGCGAGCGTCGCCTTTCATCGCTTCAGCCCGCGACGTCGCCACACATTCAGGGAGAGTCGGCACGATGAAGGCCCTCGTCGCAGGTTGCGCGCTGGCGGTGTTCGCGCTCGTCGCCATCAGTCCCTCGCGGGCTCAGCAATTGTGTTCGACGCCGGTGGGGGTGTGCGCGGCGTCGGGGACACCAGGGGCGGCCTGCGGCTGCTTCACGACTGCCGGCACGGTGCAAGGCAAGGTGGGACCGCCGGCCAGTGCGGCGCAATCCAGTCCGGGGTTGCCGCACTACTGCTGCACGGCCGGGGGTAAGATCGGGCCGCTGCCGAACTACGGCTCGCACCTCAGCGACAAATGCTCCGTGATCACCCCCAAAGGCGTTCCCATGGCGGGTACGGCCTGCAACTAGCGAAAGTAGGCCGGTTTTGTCGACATCAGGTCTGATTCGCGCAGCCGCTTGGGGTTACCGCGGACTTGAGGCAATCCCTTCGCAGGAATATTGCGTCTCGGCTGGCGAAATAGCAGGAATATTTCGACCTTTTGTGCTTGACAGCGTCACGCTAGGTTTGCATAATGTGACCATTCTCCGGCGGTGCGCCCGGAGGCGGCCCGGCCGGCGGAAATCCCGCAGTCCCGGGCTTTTTTGTTGCCTCCCGCCGCACTCCAAAACGCTGCGAAAAATAA
>DIZC01000063.1:23469-23612 GCA_002429315.1 Alphaproteobacteria bacterium UBA6038 | reverse complement strand
TCCATGGTGAAGCAGAGGATCGGTGCAAACCACGTCACCACGCGACGGAAGATTTCGTCGATCACGGTGCGGGCCGCACGCCTCCGGATGCTGTCGGCGCGGTCGCAATAAAGCGAATCTTTGCGGATATCGAAATAGAAGGC
>DIZC01000063.1:0-23200 GCA_002429315.1 Alphaproteobacteria bacterium UBA6038 | reverse complement strand
TTGCGGATATCGAAATAGAAGGCGGAGAGATCGTTGGTGCAGAAGGCGAACAGCGCGGTGAAGACGCGGTTGAAATCGTATTGCGTATAGCCATCGCGCACGAACCCGTCCAACGCGGCGAGCCGCGCCAGCATGGTGCGCTCCAGCTCCGGCATTTCACCGTGCCCAATACGCTCGGCCTCGCTGAAGCCCGGGAGGTTCGAAAGCATGAAGCGGATGGTGTTGCGCAGGCGCCGGTAGGATTCGACATTCGATTTGATCACGTCGTCTCCGACGCGCAAGTCGCCGGTGTAGTCGGCGCTGGCGCTGACCACGCGCAGAATTTCGGCGCCGTTCCGCTCCGCGATGACCTGCGGCAGCATGGTATTGCCGAGCGACTTCGACATCTTGTCGCCCGCATCGTCGAGAACGAAGCCGTGCGTGATCACCGCATCGTATGGCGCGCGGCCGCGTGTGCCGCAGCTTTCCAGCAGCGACGATTGGAACCAGCCGCGATGCTGGTCGGAGCCTTCGAGATAGGCATCCGCGTGATCGGCCTTGGGCCAGTGCGGATCGATCGGCTCTTCCACCGTGAACACATGGGTCGAGCCGGAATCGAACCACACGTCGAGGATATCCTTCACCTGCTCGTAATCGTCCGCATTGTGGTCGCTGCCGAGGAAGCGCTCGGGCGGCGAATTGAACCACGCATCCGCGCCCTCGCTTTCGAACGCTTCGCCGATGCGCGCATTCACGGCCGGATCGTTAAGGATGTCGCCCGATTGCTTGTGCACGAAGATGGCGAGTGGCACCCCCCAGGCGCGCTGGCGCGAGAGTACCCAATCTGGCCGCGTCTCGACCATCGAGCGCATGCGGTTTTCGCCCGCCTGCGGCACCCATTTGGTGTCGCGGATCGCCTGCATGGCGAGATCGCGCAAGGTCTTTTCGCCCGAGCCTTTGAACGGCCTGTCCATCGCGGCGAACCACTGCGGCGTGGCGCGGAAGATCACCGGCGCCTTGCTGCGCCAGCTGTGCGGATACTGATGGCGCAAGGTGCCCTTGGCGAGCAGCGCACCCGCCTCTGTAAGCGCCTCGATGACGGCGCGGTTCGCATCGCCATCCTTCTTGCCGTCGCGGGACAGGATGTACCTGCCTTCGAACCCCGGTGCGTTCTTCGTGAACGCGCCATCTTCTGCGACGACATTGAACGCTTCCGGATGCGTGCGCGTGTAGTCCGGGAAATTGACAAGGATGAGCTCGAAGTCCTCGACACCATGTCCCGGTGCAGTGTGCACAAACCCGGTGCCGGTCTCCGCCGTTACATGCTCGCCTGGAAGTAAGGGCACATCGAATTCGTAGCCATGCCCGCGCAGCGGATGACGTGCCATCAGCCCATGCGGATTCATGTCGCGAATTCTTTTCAGCTCGATATCTGCGTGCTTTGCCACCTGTTCAGCAAGATTATCAGCTAAAAGAAGCTTCTCCGAAGTACCAATGACTTCAAACAATCCGTACGAGATACCCGGCGAGTATGCGATCGCCCGATTGCCTGGGATCGTCCAAGGCGTCGTCGTCCAGATGACGATATTTGCGCCGACGACGTCGCTCTGCATTGTCTTTCCATCACGGAGCGCACCCCAGACAGGAAACTTCACGTAGATGGTCGGAGAGGTTTTCTCCTTGTATTCCACCTCGGCTTCGGCGAGCGCGGTCTTCTCGATCGGCGACCACATCACCGGTCGGAAGCCGCGATAGAGCAGCCCATTACCGACGAACTTGAACAGCTCGCGCACGATCGCCGCTTCGGCGCGGAAATCCATCGTGGTGTAGGGATACGCCCACAGCCCGATGCAGCCGAGCCGCTGGAATTGCGTGCGCTGCACGTCGATCCACTGCTCGGCGAAGGCGCGGCAGTCGCGCCGCAACTGATCGACCGGCACTTCTTCCTTGGATTTGCCTTCGGCGCGGTACCGCTCCTCGATCTTCCATTCGATGGGCAGGCCGTGGCAGTCCCAGCCGGGAATGTAGGGCGCATCCTTGCCCAGCATGCCCTGGCTGCGCACCACAAAATCCTTCAGGATCTTGTTGATGCCGGTGCCGAGATGGATTTCGCCGTTCGCGTAAGGGGGCCCGTCATGCAGGATGAACAGCGGCCGGCCTTTCGCGCTCTCGCGCATATGGCGGTAAAGGTCCATCCGCGCCCAGCGCGCGAGCCACTTGGGCTCGGCCTCCGGCAGCCCGGCTTTCATCGGAAAGTCTGTCTGCGGCAGGAAGAGCGTGTCGCGATAGTTGCGGGAGCTGGACTCGGCTTTCGGCATGGGCTGCTGTCTAACAGCGCGCCCCGGCACGGTCCAGCGCGGCCCGTGCCGCTTCAGAATCCTTTGCCATCTGCGCCTTGAGGGCGTCGATGGTATCGAATTTCATTTCCGGACGGAGATAGGCAATCAATTCCACCGCCAGGTGCTTGCCGTACAGGTCACCGGAGAAATCGAACAGGAACGCCTCGAGCAGCGGCGTCGGACTTTCGAACATCGGGCGAATGCCGAGATTGGCAACGCCGTCGTGAACGCCCACGGGTTTTTCATTTTCCGTGATGGTGGCGCGCACCGCATAGATGCCGAAGGCCGGCTTCAAGTATCCCACCAGCGGCATGTTGGCCGTGGGAAAGCCGAGCTCGCGCCCGCGCCGTTCGCCATGCTCCACCCGCGCCTCCACCATCCACCAATGGCCGAGGAGTTTGGCGGCATCCTGAGGGCGGCCGGTCTTCAGCGCGGCGCGGATCTCGCTGGAGGAAATCTTCTGCGCATCCCGGGCGACGATCGTCCTGACGATTTCCGTGGCAAATCCCAGCGCGCGCCCCAGCTCGGCAAGCAGCCTGCTGTCGCCGGTGCGCGCCTTGCCGAAACGGAAATCCGCGCCGACGACGACGCCGCGCACGCCAAGCCCCTCCACCAGGATGCCACGGACGAATTCCTCCGCGCTCCTCTGGGCCATCTCCGCATCGAACGGAAGCGCGTACATCACGTCGATACCCTGTTCGGCGAGCAGCCGCGCCTTGGTGCGCAACGGCGTCAGCCGGAAACATTCGGTGTCGTGGTGAAAGAACTCCTGCGGATGCGGTTCGAACGCGAGCACCGCGAGCGGCGCACCCAGTCCCTTTGCCAGATCTCTTGCGTGCGCAATCAGCGCCTGGTGTCCGAGATGGACACCGTCGAAATTGCCGATCGTCACCACCGCGCCTTTGCACGATTCCGGCACGTCGCCGTAATGACGAAAAATCTTCATCTACGATTTCGGGCGCGCGGGCGCCATCACCAGCGCTTCGCCCTCCACCACGGTGTTGTCGCCCACCTTGCACACGCAATCGAACAGCACGCGGCGCTTTTCCGGCACCACCTCTTTCACCGTGCAGGTCGTGACCACAGTATCGCCGATGCGCACCGGCGCCTTGAAGCGGGCACTCGCGCTCATGAAGATGGTGCCCGGCCCAGGCATCTTCATCCCGAGCACGGTCGACATGTAGCTGAGGCACAGCACGCCATGGGCGATGCGGCCGCGGAAAATGGTCTTGCGGGCGAATTCTTCGTCGAAATGGACGGGATTCATGTCGCCGCTGACCTCGCCGAACAGCTCGACATCCCGTTCGGTGACGGTCTTTTCGAAGCTTTCGCTCATGCCCGGCTTCAGATCGTCGATGTAATAAGGCACCTGAGGATTCCCTTGCCCGCCGGTCTCCCGTAGCGGAAATCGTGGCTACCACACAAGCGTACGCATCGCCGCCTTGGGGTGCGCCTCCGGTACGATGAAAAGCTGCGCCAGCCCTTCGGCGGTGAGTTCGCCCAGCTGCGCGGCGTGAATGCCCTGCGCGACGAACACGGCATCGATGCCCATCCGGTTGGCGCCCCTGATGTCGGTATCGGCGCCATCGCCGATGGCGAGCGGGCGAAGGATTTCGCGGCCGGCGATGGTGCGCGCCGCGGCCAAGGTGGCTTCGTAGATCGGCGGGTGGGGCTTGCCGTAATAGACCACCTCGCCGCCGATTCTTTCGTACGCCCCCGCAAGCGCGCCCGCGCACCAAATCAGTGTTCCGCCGCGCTGAACCACCACGTCCGGATTGGCGCAGAGCATGACGAGGCTACGCGCCTGCATCCGGCGGAATAGCTCGGCGTAGTCGTCCGGCGTTTCGCCTGTGTCGTCATAGAGGCCGGTACAGAGCACGACTTCTGCATCCGGAACGTCGACGCGCTGGATCTCCAGTCCGCCAAGCACGCCGCCATCGCGGTCCGGTCCCAGATGGAACACGCGCAGCGGGCGACCAACCGCTTCGATTCGACAAATGACATCCTCGCGCGCGACCGCGCCGGACGAAACGACCGCGTCGTAGCAGTCGAGTGGAACGCCGACGCGGCCGAGCATCGATTCGACATCCACCGTCGGCCGCGGCGCGTTGGTGAGCAGGATCACCGGCCCGCACTCCGCACGGAAGCGTTGCAGCGCATCGGCGGCGGCCGGATAGGCGCGATGCCCATTGTGCAGCACGCCCCACACGTCGCAGATCAGCGCGTCATAGTCGCGCGCGATCTCGGAAAGGCCGGAGAGAACGGGAATCGCGGGCATCGTCAAGCGGTCGCATGCGAACGCGCGGGGCGTCAATGGTTGGCGGCGCGGCGGAAGGGAATGATCGGCGCGGTGATGTCCGGCAAGGACTTGTGGTCGTCGCGCACCGCCCGGGGCTCGCCGAACAGGAAGCCTTGCGCAAAATCGACGCCGAGATCGAGGAGCTGCCCCACGGTCTTCTCTTCCTCCACCCGCTCCGCGATCAGGTTGAGTCCATGCCGCTCGAGGAGCCGTTTGAGGTCCTCGGCCGCCGCGGCGGCGGGCGCGCCGCCCATCCCTTGCGTCAGGGTATCGGCGCGCACTTTGATATGGCGGAAGCCGAGCGCCTTCAGCCGGGCGAAATCGAATGCCAGCGTCTCCACATGGTCCATCGATAGCCCGAAACCGAGGCTCGAAAGGTCGATCAGATTCTCGTGGCCCTTCGCGCCGGCATTGAGCACCGCACCTTGCGCGAACTCGAACACGATCTGCGGCGCCAGATCGCGGTTGTGGTGCATGTATTCCAGGAACTGCGGGAAGAACTCGGCATCCGCCAAGGTGTCGCCGGAGATGTTGCAGAACAGGCCGATGTCGCGGCTCTTCTGGATCAGGCGGCGCATGATCTGCACGCAGCGGAAGAGCAGCAGATTGTCCACCACGCTCATCAAGCCGGCAGGCGCCGCCACCCGGATGTACTGCGACGGCATGATCACGGTGCCGTCTTCGGCGCGCAGCCGGGACAACGCTTCGTAGAAGCGCAGCTTGCGCTGCGGCAGGCTGACGGTGGGCTGTAGGTACACGTCGACGCGGTTCTCTTCCAGCGACGTCCGGATCGTTTCGAGAAGATCGGAATGGCCGAACGCGGCGAGCTCGGCGCGCACGCTCGTCGATGGTCGCCGTTCCGCCGCTTCGGCCGGTAGCGGCTGCTCCTTCGCCGTTTGCGAAATCTTGCCGGCGAAATCGCGCATCACGCTTTCCAGCACCTGAAGCTCGGACACGATTTTCTGGTTCTGCGCCGAGGCGCGGCCTTCGATCGAAATGCGGACCTTTTCGATCCTGGTCTGGGTCTCGTCGATGGTGCGGGCGAATTCCCTTGCCGCGCGCTTCAGCTCTACAATTTCCCGCCGGGTGCGCCGGTTCTCGCTGCGGCCCCGAATAAGCCCGTGCATCTGGGCAAGGCCAAGCAGGATGACCACGCCGATAGTGGCGGCGATTCGCCACTGCGCCAGCCCAAGGATATGCAATCCCAGCACCGTCGCGACGGAGGCCATCACATAAATCGCGGCAAGAAGCGCTTGAGCCATCGGAAAAGGCGAATCTCTGCGAGTCGCGAGATTATCGCCGAGATTGCATTTCCAATCCGTTAACCAAGCAATCCGCTGAAATGCTGGACGCGCTCAGAAATTGTAACTGGCTATTAACTTCACCGCCACGGGTGCGATCAGCTGATTCCCGTTGACGTGCTGCGATATTGGGATTTCCACGTCGGCATAGAGCTTCCAGGTATCCACGCTCAGGGCCACGCCCGGCGACACCAGCACGCGCGTGTAGCCGGTATTCGCCGGGTCGGCGGCGGCGCCGCCGTCGCGCCCCCGATTCGACAGCTCCACCTGCACCACCGGTGCGACGGATACGGTCGGCGTGATGTGCCAGTTCGTGTAGGTCATTCCGGCTGCCGCGTTCAGCTCGCTCCCCGGCCGGTAGCGATTCTGGGTTGCGACTTCGTGCTGCCACATCGCCTGCGCAAACCACTGGAAATCGCCGGTAAGATCGAGGGCGCCGGTGTGATAGGCGCCCAGCAACACGTCTGTGCTGCCGGAGCCGATCTGCACATCTGGATCGAAGCCGCGCGCCGTGTGGTCGCCGGTGGGCAGCTTCACGCCGAAGATCACGCCCGTGGACATATCGGGCGAAAAGCCGGAATACACGCCCATCAGCTTCGCATCGCCGAGCGCGGAATCGCGGAAGGTTTGCGGCGCGCCGCTGTCGGTTGTCTTGAAATAGCGGTCCGCGTAAGGCACTCGGCCATCACGCCCCAGCTGTCGTTGAACATGTATTGCCCGCCGAGCTGATAGAAGCTCGTGCGGATGTGCTTGTCGTCGTTGTGCGCGGCGGGCGCGCGCCCGCTGCCGCTCCAGTTCTGGGTCTGGTCAAGGAAATCGTATTCGAAGAATAGGGTGCCGCCGGGCCCGGACGGCAGAAGCGTGCTGGTGCCGACGTCGAACACGGAGCAGCCGCAGGCGCAGGCGAGCGCCATACCCGGCACGCCCACAATGGCCGACGCAGTAAGCCAGACTGCTCCGCGAAACGATACCCTCACGTGATCTCCTCGTGGCCGCGGGACACTACGTGCGAACGACTCTCACAGGCGAGCCGAAATTCCCGCGCGCGGCCGAACGTCGCTCCTGTCCCGGAGCAGCCGGGACTATCCGGTCGCCTGAGGGCTGATGCGGATTTCGATACGGCGCGTCTTGGCCCCGCCATTGACCACCGTGCCCGAACGGCTGGTGATCCGCCTGGCGCTGACGCCGTCGGCCGTCAATGCAGAGGCGACCGTGCGGGCTTCCGTGTCGGACCCGTCCGTGTAGGCGGTCACCGCGATCGCCGTATGGTCGTAGTGGCGCGCGATGACGGCGATGGTGGCGAGCGCATTGCGGCCGGCGACGGTCAGGCGGTCACCGTGGCCTTCGAACAGCATCGCATCCGGCAACCGCAGCACCAGCTCATCGCCGGGGCGAACCACGCTGACGCCGGTGCCGCGCAGATGCGCGCGGAAATCGCGCTCCTGGTTGTCCATATAGCTGCCTATCATGGCGGTTTTCAGCGGTCCGGCGCTCGGCACGTTTCCCGGCAGCCGGCGCAGCGTCGGCTGCTCGCTCTGCCGCAGCGAGGGCGCCGAGGAGCGCGGCGCGGTGCGCGGCGGATTCGCGCGATACGGCTCGGGCGCAGGCCCGTAATACGCCTGCGGCCCGGCGCAGGCCGCGACCAGCAGAACGATCGGGATGGCCGCCATTTTGTTCATGCAAATTCTCCCTGTCTTTCACGCCCAAGCTGCCCATGGATTTGTGGCCGCGCAGCACCCGGATTAACAATAGACGGACCGGCATTCCACCGAAATGAGGAGAGGCAGATGGGGTTGTTCGATCTCACCGGAAAGGTGGCGCTCGTCACCGGCTCGACCAAAGGCATCGGCGAAGCCATCGCGCGCCGGCTGGCGGAGCACGGCGCCAATGTCGTGGTGTCCAGCCGCAAGGCGGATGCCTGCGCCAAGGTCGCCGACGAAATCAATCGTCAATGCGGACACGAGGCCGCCGTGCCGATCCCGTGCAACATCAATTACAAGGAGCAGCTTCAGAACCTCGTGGCGCAGACGCGCACGCAATGGGGCAAGATCGACGTGCTGGTGTGCAATGCCGCGCTCAATCCCTATTTCGGCCCGCAGATGAGCATTCCCGACGAGGCGTTCGACAAGATCATGGGCGCCAACGTCCGCAGCAATCACTGGCTTTGCCAGCTGGTGCTGCCCGAAATGGTCGAGCGAAAGGACGGCTCCATCGTCATCGTCTCCTCCATCGGCGGAATGAAGGGCTCCGCCGTGCTCGGCACCTACTGCATCTCGAAGGCGGCCGACTTCCAGCTCGCCCGCAACATCGCGGTCGAGTACGGACCGCACAACGTGCGCGCCAACTGCATCGCTCCGGGCCTGATCAAGACCGACTTCGCGCGCGCCCTGTGGGAAAACCCCGACATCCTGGAGTACTCGACGTCGGGAACGCCGCTGCGCCGCATCGGCCAGCCGGACGAGATCGCCGGCGCCGCCGTGTTTCTCGCCTCGCAGGCCGGCACCTTCATGACCGGACAGGCCATCGTCATCGACGGGGGCGCCACCATCGCGTGAGAGCGGCAGGCGCGACAAATTCGCGTGACCGTGCCGGAATGCATCATGGGTTAAGGCGCTGATCCGCCACTGCTTTAAGCATCGCTTCGGGCCGCCTTGCCACCCCGACGGCCGGGAGGCCCGGGAAGGCAGCAGGCGAAAGCCTGCGGCCTTCCACCTTTTTCTCCGATTGCGCGCCCGGCGCCTTTGCTCTCTTCTGCGCCAACCTGTCTGCGGTGCCGCGATGAAGAGAATTGCCGCTGCGATCCTGCTCTGCTTGTGCGCCGACGGTCCGGCGCAGGCACTGAACTGCCAATCACCGGCCAACACGGTGGAGATGGATCGATGCGCCGGCCGCGATTTTCAGGCGGCGGACGCAAAGTTGAACGCGCTCTACCGCTCGATGATGTCGCGCTACGATGCTGCCAACCAGACGACGCTCAAGGCGGCCGAAAAGAGCTGGATTTCTTACCGCGATGCCGAATGCATGTTCGAGACCAACGGTACTGCCGGCGGCACGATCAACTCGACGATGTTCACCCAATGCAGGACGGCGAAGACGAACGCGCGCATCAGGGAATTGAACGCGCAGTTGCACTGCGCCGACGGCGACCTCTCCTGCAACGCGCCGTCGGACTGACGCAAGCCGCCAGGTGTCCGTCCCGGCGGACGATCTTAAGGTCTATTTCGGCAGATTTCGCCGCACGTGCGATTGATTGGGAGGCGAATTCCTGATTGGCTTGGCCCAACCTGCAGTTGAGGAGAAGCCATGGCTGGGCCTGTCAATCTGAATGGAATGGTGACGTCGTCGGCGCCGAATGCGTTCGGCGGGCTGCTCTGGTTTCGCGGCACCGACAACAAGCTCTGGCGCATGCCGGTGGCCAATCCATCCAAGGTGACGAATCCGCTGGGTTACGCCTGCTCCTCCACACCCATGCCCTCGACCGACGGCTACGTCTTCTTTCAGGGCACCGACAACAAGGTGTGGATGATGCAGCAGGGCACGCCCTACCTGAACGTCAATTTGGGCGGCTTCCAGTGCAAGTCGCCGCCCTACGCCCCCGGCGACGGATTCATCTACTTCCAGGGCACCGACAACAAGCTGTGGCAGGTGAGCACCGTCGACCCCTCGATCAACACCAATCTCGGCGGCTTCCAATGCGCCTCGATGCCGACGGCCCCGCTGGGCGGCAACGGCTTCATCTATTTCCAGGGCACCGACAACAAGCTGTGGCAGGTCAACATCAAGAATCCGGCGCAGAATTCCAATTTCGGCGGCTTCCAATGCGCTTCGGCGCCGTATGCCAGCAACAACGGCAATCTCTATTTCCAGGGCACCGACAACCAGGTGTGGGAGGTCAATCTTCTGGATGCCTCCAAGAACCGGAAGTTCGGAACCTGGCAGTGCAAGTCGACGCCCAAGACGACCGAGTTCGGCCAGGACGGCAATCTCTATTTCCAGGGCACCGACAACAGGCTGTGGCAGGTGTCGATCGCCAATCCATCGCAGGGGGTCAATCTGTATTCCATGGCGAGCAAGTCCTCCCCCGACCTGCAGGGCGACGGCTATGTCTATTTCCAGGGGACCGACGACAAGCTCTGGCAATGCCCCACGAAGTGATGGGGTGATTTGAAATCTCAACAATAAAATCGTCATCCCCGGCGCGCCGAAGGCGCCGTCCCGGGGACCCATGAACATCGACCCGCATTGTGTGCATGGGTCGCCGGGATTGCCTCCATTTCGTTCCGGCAACCCGGCCATGACGCTCAGTTTGAGAAAACAACGCAGTCCGCTGTTTCAGCGCCGGCGATAGTTACGCCGCGATCCCCAGCACCTGTTCCGCACTTTTCCACGGCAGGGCTTGGGCCTCGGCCACCGCGCCGTAGGTGAGCGTGCCCTTGTAGACATTAAGCCCGGCGCGCAGATGCGGGTTCTTCTTCATCGCCGCTTCCGGTCCCAGCTGCGCCAGCGCAATGGTGAACGGCAAGGTCGCGTTGTTGAGCGCGAAGGTCGAAGTGCGCGCCACGCCGCCCGGCATGTTCGCCACGCAGTAATGCACCACGCCGTCCACCAGGTAGGTAGGATCGGCGTGCGTGGTGGCATGAGAAGTTTCCGCGCAGCCGCCCTGATCGATGGCGACATCGACGATCACCGAGCCCTTCTTCATCTGCTCGACCATCTTCCGGGTGATGAGCTTGGGCGCGGCGGCGCCGGGCAGCAGCACCCCGCCGATGACGAGATCGGCGCCGGTCACGTGCTCCTCGATGGAATCGATGGTGGAGAACACCGTGTTCAGCATGGCGCCGAACTGCAGGTCGAGCTCGTTCAGCCGGTGCAGCGAAATGTCGAGAATGGTGACGTGCGCCTCCAGCCCCATGGCCATGCGCGCGGCGTTGGTGCCGACCACGCCACCACCCAGCACGACCACTTTCGCCGCCGGCACGCCGGGCACGCCGCCGAGCAGCATGCCGCGACCGCCTTGCGCGATCTCGAGACTGTGCGCGCCGGCCTGAATGGACATGCGGCCCGCCACCTCGCTCATGGGCGCCAGCAGTGGCAGCCCGCCGCGGGCATCCGTCACCGTCTCGTAGGCGATGCAGATGGCCCCGCTTTCCAGCAGCCCATTGGTCTGCTCCGGATCGGGGGCCAGGTGCAGGTAGGTGAACAGCGTCTGCCCGGGACGCAGCCGCTTGATCTCGACGGGTTGCGGCTCCTTCACCTTCACGATCATGTCGGCGCTGGCGAACACCTCGTCTGCGTTCGGCAGGATCTTCGCGCCGACGCGGGTGTATTTCTCGTCGCTGAGGTCGATCGCCTCGCCTGCTCTGGTCTCGACGAACACCTCGTGGCCGCGCTCGGTCAGCTCGCGCGCCGCGCCCGGCGTCATGCCGACGCGGTATTCGTGATTCTTGATTTCCTTCGGCACGCCGATGCGCATGAAATCCTCGCTTCAAGTCAGCGGGACCAGCGGTCCCTTGCTTCCAGCACCGCGACGAAAGAGAAGGCGACAAACTCGACGATCGCGGCCAGCCATATGATCTGCGGGTCGATTACCCGATTTGTGGCCGCAAGCAAAGCGCCGGTGGCCCAATAGAGCAAGGCGGTCAGCGCCGCCGGGAGAGTCAGCACCAAAATAACCAGCAGCAGCCGTTTCAACGCAAGCATCGTTCCGCGCCTCAGCGCAACGTGCTCAGGATGTTGCGAATTCCGTCCACCATCCGGCCAATATCGTGTTGCGTCGCGATCAGCGGGGGTGAGAGGGCGATGGTATCGCCGCTGACGCGCACGACCATGTTCTCGTCGAGGAAGGCGCGCCGGATAATTTCGTAGCCGTGGCGGCCCGGAGCCGCATGATCGGACTCCAGCTCGATGGCCGCGGCAAGCCCGACATTGCGGATGTCTTTCACGAAGGGTGCGTTGCGCAGTTCGTGCACGGCGCTTTCGAGCACCGGCTCGAGCTTGGCAGCGCGCGCGAACAGGTCCTCGTCGCGGTAGAGATCGAGCGTCGCAAGCGCGGCGGCGCAGGCGAGGGGATGCGCCGAATAGGTGTGGCCGTGGAACAGCTCGATCTGGTGGTCGGCGCCGCCGCCCATGAAGGCATCGTGGACGGCATTCGACACGATGATCCCGCCCATCGGCACCGCGCCGTTGGTCACGCCTTTGGCGAAGGTGACGATGTCAGGCGTCACGCCGTAACGTTCGGCCGCGAACGCGCAACCAAGCCGCCCGAACGCGGTGATCACCTCGTCGAAGATGAGCAGGATGCCGTGCCGGTCGCAGATGGCGCGCAGCCGCTTGAGATAATCGCCCGATGTGGGAAACACGCCTGCCGAGCCTGCCATCGGCTCGACGATCACGGCGGCGATCGTCTCCGCACCGTGCAGCGCAACCAGACCCTCCAACGCGTCGGCATAATCCGCACCGTCTTCCGGTTCGCCGCGCGTGAAGCGCATGCCGGAATCGTAAGGAAGCGGCAGATGATCGTCCGTACCCGGAAGAAGCGGGCCGTAAGGCTTGCGGTTGTTGCCGATGCCGCCCACCGAAATCCCGGCGAAGGTGACGCCGTGATAGCCTTTCTCGCGCCCGATCAACCGGAACCGGCCGCCCTGCCCCACCTTCTGGAAATACGCGCGCGCGAGCTTCAGCGCCGCATCGCAGGCTTCCGATCCGGAATTGACGAAGAAGACGTGATCCAGTCCTTCGGGCGCCAAAGCGGCGAGCCGCTGCGCCAGCGCAAACGCGTCGGGATGGGCGAACTGGAAGGTCGGCGCAAAATCCAGCTCGCGCGCCGAACGCGCAATCGCATCCGCAATCTGCACACGCCCGTGCCCGGCATTCACGCACCATAAGCCGGCGCAGGAATCGAGCAGCGCGCGCCCGCTCTCGTCGTAGTAGTACATGCCATCGGCGCGCGCGAGCATGCGCGGCGCCGTCTTGAAGTGCCGGTTGGGCGTGAAGGGAAGCCAGAAGGCGGAAAGGTCGTTCGGCTGCCGCATGAGGTCCTCGCTGAAGCGCCAAGCTACGCCCCCGCGCCAAGACCGCGTCAAGCCGATTTCCGAAAAAGCATTGGCCCCGGCGAGGGTATCGCCGGGGCCAAGCCCTTCGCTCTGCCTAACTCAAGGCAGCGCGTGGGGATTAGTGGCGATGCCCGCCGTGGCCACCATGGCCGCCGCCGTGTCCGCCGTGGCCGCCGCCCATATGTCCGCCGTCATGACCCCCCCAATGGCCACCGTGACCACCCCAATGGCCGCCAAAGTGGCCGTGCCAGCCGCCGCGCCAGCCGGCATGTGCCCAGTTGAAGTGGGCGCCACGCCACCCAGCCCAATTATGCCAGCCGCCGCGCCACCAGAACCATGGCCTGCCACCCCACCAGCGGTAGTAGTGCGGGCCATAGACCCAGCGGCCGCCAAGCCAAACGGCGCCGCCGTAGACCGGATAACCGCAATAGCCGGAGTAGTAGGAATTATACCCGTAGCATGGACCGGGCGGATAATAGCCGGGGCCGTAGTAGTAGCCCGGCGCGCCCACGCCGATCCCGATGCCCACCGCGACGCGCGCGTCCGCGGGCGCCGTGGTCGCGAGCGTTGCACCGGCGGTAATCCCCGCCGCGGCCAGCGCTCCCGTCAGAACCTTCTTCATTCGTGTCATTGCGAATTCCTTTGTATCAGCGGCCCTCTTCGGGCCATGCGCCGCAATTTCCTGCCCGACGCCTGAACGGTATATGAACGATGCTATCGGCAATAACCCGGAAAACGGTTAATCAGGCCACCCGGCCACGCGCCTCGATGGGCCAGATTGCCTCCAGCACATCGCCCCGCACGCAGTGATAGCAGTCGTAGAGATTCGCGGTGGGATCGCAGTGGGGGACAATGCAGGCGAGCACATCGCGCGGACGGAGCTTTTGCAGGCTTGTGTCGTAGAGCACCCCACCCTGCTCGTCGCCGAAGAAGAAATAACTGGCACCTTCCGGTGCGCCAGAAGCGATAACCGGCGGCCCGGCGTCCGTGGCGAAGGACTTGAACCCGGCGTCGGTGGTGGCGAGGCCATCTCGGTTGGCGCTGATCACCGTCGTCTGCACGAACAGCGAGGGTTCGAACGGCGGCCGGTCGCCGGGCTTCTGCCAGACCTCGTTGTACTGCCGGTCCATGAAAACATACGAGCCGACTTGAAGCTCGGTCAGCGTGCGGGCATCCGGGTCGATGTCGAACGTGCCGGTGCCGCCGCCGGTGAGGATGTTCGGCGCCAACCCGCGCGCCGCCAGCGCGTCGCCCAACTCCGCCAACGTCTTCATCACCGATAGCGACCGGTCGCGGCGCTCGTTCGGCGATTCCAGGTGCTGCAGGTTGCCCGCGTAGCACTGCAGGCCGGCGTATTCGAGCCCGGCGGAATTCGCCACCTGCTCCACCAGCGCGATAGCGCCTTCGCCCGGCGCGATGCCGGTGCGGCTCATGCCGGGATCGATGTCGACGACCACCTTGAGCGGCTTGCCGCTCTCGCGCGCCGCGGCCCCCAGCATCGCACCGATCTCCGGATTATCGCAGACCGCCATCAGATCCGGAACCTTCGCATTCAGCGCCATCAGCCGCGCGATGCCGCGCTCCGTCACCACCGGCGAGGTGATCAAAATCGACTCGATGCCGCCGTCGGCGAGTGCTTCGGCCTCCCCGAGCTTGGCGCAGCAGATGCCGAGCGCGCCCGCCTCGATCTGCCGTCGGGCGATCTCCACCGATTTGTGCGTCTTGGCATGCGGGCGCAGCGCGATGCGGTTTTTGCGCGCGTGCGCGGCCACGCGCGCGATGTTGCGCTCCAGCACATCAAGATCGATCACCAGCGCCGGGGTTTGGAGCTGCCATCGTCCGCCCGCCACGCCGATGAGATCGCGATTGAGGTCTTGCGCCGCCATGCCTGCCGCCCCGATGCTGGCGGTCCTGCAATGACCGCCGTTTCGCTCATTCTTCTTTCCGCCATCCTGCACGCCATCGTCAACGTCCTGACGAAGCGCGCCGACGACAAATACGCCATGCGTCTGCTGATCGGCGTACTTTCGGCCATCGCGGTGGCGCCCATGCTGTTCTTTCTGCCGCTGCCGCGCGGATTGGCGGTGTGGTGCCTGCTCGGCACCGCTTTCGTCCACGCCTTCTACGAATTGCTGCTGGTGAAGTCGTACGAGACGTCCGACTTCTCGGCCGTGTATCCGGTGGCGCGCGGCACCGGACCGCTGTTCACGGCCATCGGCGCGATGCTGGTGCTGCACGAGCACCCGCCGCTGGTGCAGCTGCTCGGCATCGCGCTCGTCTGCGGCGGGGTCATCGCCATCGGCATTTCGCATCGCGCCAGCGAAGGCATCCGCAAGGGCCTCGGATATGCGCTGGCGACCGGCGTCACCATCGGCTGCTACACGCTGATCGACGCCACGGGCGTGCGCAGCGTGCCGGTGGCGCTCTCCTACATCCTCTGGTTCTTCCTGGTGCATGGCGTGATGGTGCTGGTCACGGCGCCCGGCATTCGCGGCGCGAGCGTCATTGCCAACGCGCGCAAGCAGTGGCGGCTTGGGCTTGTCGTGGCGCTTCTCTCCGATGTCAGCTACGGCGCGGCGATGCTGGCCTGGCGGTATGGCGCAACCGCCAAGCTTGCCGCCTTGCGCGAAACCAGCGTGCTATTCGGCACCGCGCTGGCCATGAGCTTTCTTGGGGAGACCATGACTCCGCGCCGCTGGCTCGCGGCCGGCGTGATCGTTCTCGGCGCGATCATGCTACAAGCGGGCACATGAAGACGTTCTATTCGCCCGTCCACCTGGCGCACGCGCCGGCGCAGGAATTCGAGATGGGTCGCATGGGGCCGGCGGTCGAGGTGCCGGAGCGGGTCGAGCGGGTGCGCGCGGAAGTGGAGGCGCGCAAGCTCGGGCCGATCCTGCCGCCCGCTGAATTTCCCGACGACGCGATCCTGCGTATCCACGATGCGAAATTCGTTTCCTTCCTCACGACCGCGCACGCCGATTGGCGGGCGCGCTATCCGAAGAGCACCGTCGACGCGATCCCCTCGGTGTGGCCCGCCCGCGGCTTGCGCATCAGTCACGCCGATATCGAATCGCGCCTCGGTGCTTACGCGTTCGATACCGCAACGCCGATCACCCGCGGCACCTGGGAGGCGACGCGCACCGGCGCCAATATCGTGCTGTCGGCGGCGCAGTGCATCCACGAGGGCGAGCGCGCAGCCTTTGCTCTGACGCGGCCGCCGGGGCATCACGCCAGCGCCGAAATGTTCGGCGGCTATTGCTACCTCAACAACGTCGCCATTGCGGCACAGTGGTTTGTCGATCGGGGGCTGAGGCCTGCGGTGCTCGATGTCGACTACCATCATGGCAACGGTACCCAGGCGATCTTCTACGCGCGTGGCGACGTGTTGTTTGTTTCCCTCCACGCCGATCCGTCCTTCGCCTATCCGCACTTCCTCGGCTTTGCCGACGAGCCGGGCGAAAACGCGGGCGAGGGATTCAATCTCAACCTGCCGCTGCCGCGCGGCACGGCGTGGCCGGCGTATGCCGAGGCGCTGGCGAAGGCGATCACGCGGCTGCGCGATTTCGCGCCCGATGTTTTGCTGGTGTCTCTCGGGCTCGATACGTTCGAGGACGATCCCATCTGCCGCTTCCGCATCCGCCGCGAGGACTATCTGCGACTGGGTGAAACCCTGGCGCGCCTCGGCACACCGACGCTGTTCGCATTCGAAGGCGGCTACAATCTCGATGCGCTGGCAGAAATCACTGCCAACGTGCTGGAGGGATTCGCCAGTGGCTAAAGTGACTCGAACCCATCCTCTCGTCATCGCCGGGCTTGTCCCGGCGACCCATGAACACCGATGCGCGTGGTGTACTTGGATGGCCGGCACAAGGCCGAACACGACGATTACAAAGGAAAGCGCACAATCTGGAACCCGCTACAGCGGCGGAGGCGGGGGCTCGGGCGGCGGCGGTTGCGGCCGGCGCTGCATCCGATCGCGGATGTGATCGGCGGCGCGCTTGACGACCTCATCCGGATTGAACTTTCCCGGCCCGGCCTCGCGCTGCACCTGGTTGAGCACGCGATCCACGGCCGCCTTCACGCTCGCCGCCGTCCCGCCCTTCTCGTATTCGCGCACGATCACGCCCTCGATTTTCGACACCAGGGCATCGACGGAGAAGGTGCCGCGCACGCCCTCTTCGTTGTCGCGCAAGGCGCTGTAGAGGTCGATCGCCTCGTCGCCGTCGCGCGCCCATTCCATCACGCGGTAGAAGCGTGCGCCCTGTTTCCCCGACTTGAAGAACAGGTCGGCGGCCGCGGCCACCAGCGAAACCGGCACGAACAGGAAATTGTGCAGATTGCCGATGATCAGCTTGATCTGGAACACCAGCACGTCGCGCAGGAATCGCCAGCGCGCATGCGGATCGTCGGGAAGGGGCTCGGGGAGACTCATGCACGGTCGAGCTGCACGGGACCGCGGAACTGCCGAAGCAACGCGGTGAACCAGCTGCCTTCCGCCACCGCGCCGGAGGCCGCGAACGCCCCCGGCAACTCGTGCCAGCGAAGCTGCGGCGCGTGATGATGGATGCCGTGATAGTTGCCGTTCATCACAAACACTCTCGCCAACGCCGGCATGGTCGTGTCGCGGGCGTCGAGGCCGGAATCGAGCGGCATGCCATAATGCGGGGCGTTGTCGAGCAGCGACAGCACACTCCACCGCGCGGCGATGCAACACGCGAACACCGGCCATGAGCCGCCCCACAACCAGAGCGCCACACCGAACAGCGCGAAGATTGCCACGACATCGAGCCGGATCGCATTGCGACGTTTCATATTGGTAAACGTGCGCAGGGCGGCGGCGCGCAGCTGTTCGGTCTCCGGGCTGACGCCCGACCGGTCGATCACCCATTGCGTGGTGCCCACCGGCAGGAGAACCGGCAGCGGCAGCAGCGCGTAGCTGAGCGCATGTCCGATCACCAGCCGGAAATAATAGATGGCGGCGGCAACCGCACGCGATTGTCCGGGCCGCAGCGCTTCCGGCCGGTCGAAGGTGTGGCGATTCAGGCTGTGGTGCGCGAGATGACCGAAGCGCATCGTCTCCCACGGCAGGCCCAGCAGGATTCCGAGCAGACGGCCGATCCGGCGGTCGGCTGTTTCGCTGCCGTAGAGATGGCCGTGCATGGTCTCGTGCATCAGCCCATAATGCAGCGGCGCCGTCAGCGCGGCGAGCGCGACAAAGAGAGCAGCTTCCGGGCCGTTCAATCTGGTCAGCAGCGGCAGCAATCCGAATTGCAACATCGCCACGACGGCGACGCCGGCGAGCAACGCCGCATTCCATCCTTCCCTGTTCCGGATTTGACTCATGCGCCCGGCGCTGCCCCCTTCGCAGGGCGCATATTACACGGCCTTGTTCCGGGGGCGAGAGCGGAAGCTCATTACGGAAAATTTCGGAACGCGCGCGCGGCGATGACCCGCCACATTCGCCACAATCAAGCCGGAATTTCGACTCCACGCGGTCGAGGGACTCTTTTTTCGGGCCGCTTGCCTCCAGATAAACGACGATCGCCTGGTTCCGCGCAAAGATAGAAAAAAATTTAAGGCGCACGGAGCCGTAGCAGCGCCGCCACACTCCGGTGCAAAGCAAATCGATCTAGGCACTTAGGCGTGCTTCGAAGCCACACCCGAAAATGCACGCGCGGCACCGCGGAACCGAGGTTCCATGTCAAATGTTTCGGATGCGATTGCCATGACTGCATTCGGACGAACATGGATTGTGATGCTGGACGATTCGCGGGCGCAATTTTACCGGCGCGAACCGTCCGGCAGCCTTGTGGAGGAGATGCCGGCTTTGGCGTCGGGGCTCCGCGACGCCGCCGCGTACAAGCCCGACGAACGCCGCAATGAACGCCAGGCGTTCCTGCGCGCGGTGATGGCGGCGCTCGACGGCGCGTGCGACAAGAACCAGTGCGATCGGATCCTGGTGGTGGCACCGGAGCGCATGCTGGGCGCGTTTCGCAGAGCGGCCTCCGACAAAGTGCGGGCGCGGCTGTGGCGCGAGATGGCGGTGGAGATGGGCAATGCGTCCGCAGGCGAACTCGAGAAACGGCTGGCACCGCACTTCAATCAGCCGGGGTCGTAGCCGAACGTCTCGAAATCCAGCCGGTAGATGTCCTGGGCGAGCGCCTTGAGCTCGGGGGTGAAGTACGCGTCGACCATTTCGTCGGAGCTCTGCGGCTGGCGGTTGCGCGTGATAATCGCGCGCTGTGCCTCTTGGTCCAGCGGATAGAACTCGCCAACCAGTTCTGGAAATCGCGCCTGGAACTGCTCGTAGCGAAGGACTTCATCATACCGAATGAGATCGAAGAACACGTTGTAATATTGGATGCGCCAATGTGAGTTCATCTCGGTCTGGCGCTGCCGCGCCACCGCCTGCAGAAATTCGGCGAAGGAGATGCCGGCTCTGCTTGGCAGCCCAAGCTCCCGCATTTTGCGGCGATAGCCGGATCCGCCGTGGGCTTTGACGAATTTGTCCCGGTAGCAGGAGATCAGCCGCGTATAGGGATGGCGCACGACGCAGAACTTCTTCACCGAGCGATCGCCGAGGAGGCGGTCGAAATCCGCAATGTCGCTCGGCTGCAGCAGGGGCCCGGTCCAGCGCTTGTACGGCTTGTAGTGCGGCGGCAGGCGACCGCCGCATTCCAGCGATTGAAACGTCGCGCGCAAGGTGGAGTTCGCCACCTTCTCGTTCGAGGAAAGAAGATAGCGCCGCGCGAGCGAAATGAAGACGGCGTCGTTGAAACGCGCCCGCAGGATCGGCGTCGGCCCGTAGCGGTTCGGCAACATGACGAAGCGCGCGCGTTTCAAATAGCGGCCGAGGTTTTCGATGTTCTGCGAGAGGGAAAACACGGCCATGCGGATCAGGCGCCGCGCGCCCGCGTCACGGCTGGGATCCGAACAGCGTATCGAAACTGAAGTCGCCGCTTTTCGTCGAGCCCATGGAGGTGATCTTGAAGATGCCGTTGGCGCGCACCACCGGCTGCCCGTCGGCCGTGGCCAGCCCTTGCGCGAACAACAGGTTCTTCGTCGTCTTGACCGGGTCGGCGCGGCCCTCGATCCAGCTACCCAGCGGCGCCGGCGCGAGATAATCGCAGGTGAGGTTCACCGTCGGCAGAAATCCCATCTCCGTCTTGCTCTGGAATCGCGAGGCGATCGGCAACAGCATGTCGGCGAACGTGGCCATCATGCCGCCATGCGCCACGTTGCCGGGATTGCAGTGCCGCGTCTCGATGCGGAAGCCCAGTAGCAGGCGGTCGTCGGCCCACTTGCCGTAGAGCGGGCCCACCGCCTCGAGAAAGCCCATGCTGAGCCGGAGCGGTGCAAACCCTGCCGGAATATCGGTCATGGGTGCCTTTCGGAAATGGCGTTCGCCTCAGGCTCTAGCCGCCCAGCCCGCGTCAGACAAGCCGCTCAGAACGGGACCGCTTGCGCGTCGCACAGAAACTTCATGAGCGGCCTTGCCGCGCGAAAGACGCCCGCCACCTCGTCCGGCAGCGCCGGCGATTGCGCCGACTTCACGCTCGACCGGTGCATCGCGAAGAAGCTCTTCTTCTTGATATCGTCGATGAATGGATGGTTCGCATCGTAGCCGCGCGGCGGCCGCGATAGCGCCTCGCCTTCCACGCCGTCGAATGCGCCGGAGAACGCTTTGTCGGCCTTCGCCGCTTTCCACGCCGACGGCTTGGCGACGATGGCGTCGCGCACCCGCGCTAGTGCATCGGGTGGCGGCATCCACACCCCGCCGCCGAAGAAGACCTCGTCCGGCGCGAAATGCATATAGAAGCCCGGCGCGTGCACGTCCTTTCCGGCGGCATGGCGGAAGTGGCAGGCAGCGTGCAGCTTGTAGGGCCGCTTGTCGCGGGAAAACCGCACGTCGCGGTAGATGCGGAACATGGAGCCGCCGTTCGGCCGCGGATCGGCGACGAAATGCTTCGAGATCTTGGCAAGGCGCGGGGCCATAGCCGCGATAAACGCGCTCATCGGCGCCTGGACGGACTCGCGGAAGCGCTCCTTGTTCGCCTCGAACCATGGCCGCTCGTTGTTGTCCGCAAGCTCGCGGAAGAAGGCGAAGAAGTCCCGCGGCAGACCCGGAAAGTCCGCCAACCTAGTGCTTCTCCAGCTCGCACTCGATCATCAGATTGACCTCGTCGCTGACGAGGCCCGACCATATCACGTGTGTCAGCCCGAAATCGGAGCGCTTCACCGTGGCGGTGGCGTCGAAGCCGATGCGATAGGGCTGCAGCGGCATCGGCGAATTGCGCCCGCCGTTGAAGGTGACGTTCAACGTCACCGGGCGGGTCACGCCCGCAATGGTGAGATTGCCGGTAACGGTTCCCGTGTTCTCGCCGGTCTTGACGCTCTGGGTCGATACGAAGGTCGCGGTGGGGAATTTCTCGGCGTGGAACAGGCCTGCGCTCAGTTCCTTGTCCAGCGCGTCCACGTGCGTCTCGATGTTGGTCATGTCGATCTGCACGTTCAGCGCGCTCTTGGCCGGCTGCGCAGGATCGAACGCCAGCGTGCCGGTGACATGGCCGAGGCGGCCAAAGAAAGTGCTCAGACCCATGTGCCTAATGCTGAACAAGATCTGCGTATGCTTGGGATCGATGGTGTAGGTCGCCGCCGGCACGTTCAGCGACGTCTGTGCCGCGGCAGGCTGCATGGCGGCTATGACCGACAGTCCCGCGACAACGGCCAAAAGCTTCGGTGCAGCGCTCATGAGACCTTCTCTTGAAGCCGATATGTTATCGGGAAAGTGCCGGCGCGTCACGGTTCGATCAGCAGCGGCACGCTGAGTGAGGTCTTCTTCTTGCCGTAGGCTACAGTGGCCGTGAGCTTCGCTTCTCCGGATGAATTCGGGATCGGCGCGCCATAAAGAACCCAGCCGAAAAGGTTCCCAGCCGCACAGGCGAACTTTGTCTGGTACACGCCGGACTCCAGTGTGACCGTGACGCCGTTCTGGACCTGCGTCAGCGTGTAGCTCGCCGTGCATTTGCCGCTGTATGTCGTGTTTTGCATGGTCATCGAATAGACGTAGGTGCCTCCGATGCGGAGAATGCCTCGGGGAATGGCGACATCCCAAGTCGGCGTTCCGGCGCCTTGCGCGGCATTGAAGTTTGGAACCACGCCGTTGGGATCCACGAGTCCCGCCGTCGCGCTGGTGACCACGACACCCGGCGGGGACGACCCGGCGAAAGCCGGCAGACCCGCGGCAACCGACAATCCGGCGCAAGCGGCCATGACAACCCAACTCTGATTCAACGCACCCTCCTTCAACGCACCCTCCGCTTCTTCGACGAAACACGATAGCGCTTGGCCCAAAGGCACGAAAGAGCCCTGACGGAGCCCCTTGACGTCCCGCGCGCGCGCAATTATATGCCACATGCGGGCTGGCACTCTCGTCTAGGGAGTGCTGCCAGGCTGGCACCCCTCAGCGGGGCCGGCCTCTCTCAACCGCTCGGAACACATACGATTTTAGGAGAAGTCCCCCAATGAAATTCCGTCCGTTAAGCGACCGCGTGGTCGTCCGCCGCGTCAAGGAGGATCAGAAGACCCCCGGCGGCATCATCATCCCCGATACCGCCCAGGAGAAGCCGCAGGAAGGCGAAATCATCGCCGTCGGCCCTGGTGCGCTCGACGAGAACGGCAAACGCGTCGCCCCCGAAGTGAAGGCCGGCGATTTCGTGTTGTTCGGCAAATGGTCGGGCACCGAAGTGAAAGTCGATGGCGAGGAGCTCCTGATCATGAAGGAGTCCGACATCATGGGCATTCTCGAAGGCCGCCCTATCGCAAGGAAGAAGGCCGCGTAATTCCGTTCCCCGGCCGATCACTCATCTATTTCCGTTAGGAGAAACACAACATGGCAGCGAAAGACGTAAAGTTCGGCGCCGACGCCCGGGAGAAAATGCTCCGCGGTGTCGATGTGCTCGCCGACGCAGTGAAGATCACGCTCGGCCCCAAGGGCCGCAACGTGGTGCTCGAGAAGAGCTTCGGCGCCCCGCGCTCGACCAAGGACGGCGTGACGGTGGCGAAGGAAATCGAGCTGCACGACAAGTTCGAGAACATGGGCGCCCAGATGGTGCGCGAGGTGGCGTCCAAGACCAATGACGCGGCCGGCGACGGCACCACCACGGCGACCGTTCTGGCCCAGGCGATCATGCGCGAGGGCGCCAAATCGGTGGCCGCCGGCATGAACCC
>DIZC01000061.1 GCA_002429315.1 Alphaproteobacteria bacterium UBA6038 | reverse complement strand
CGTCAGATGTGTATAAGAGACAGCGTTCGCCCAACACCACGATCGAAATCTTGACGCCGGATTTCCTGCGCAAGGAGGGTGCGCTGGATGTCGTGATGGACGCTCGGCCGGATGTGTTCAACCACAATCTGGAAACCGTGCCGCGGCTTTATCTGAGCGTGCGTCCGGGCGCGCGTTACTTCGCGTCGCTGCAGCTGCTCGCGCGCGCCAAGGAGCTGGCGCCGGCGGGCTTCACCAAGTCCGGGCTGATGGTCGGACTGGGCGAGAGCCGCCAAGAGATCATGCAAGTGATGGACGACCTGCGGGCCGCGAAAGTCGATTTCCTCACCATCGGCCAGTATTTGCAGCCGACCAAAAAGCACGCCGCCATCGCGCGGTTCTGGGCCCCGGAGGAATTCCAGGCGCTGGAAGCGATCGCCCGCGCCAAAGGATTCCTGATGGTCTCCGCCTCACCGCTGACCCGCTCCTCCTATCACGCCGATTCCGATTTTGTGCAGTTGCAGGCTGTGCGGGCGGCTTCTCAAACCGCGAGAGAATGATGAAGGTAGGCGGCAGTGTCGATCAGCGCTGACGAGAAGGCATCGGCATACAAGTTTCTGAAGCTCCTGCGCGATAAGCTGAACGAGAATCTGCCACGCCAGAGACGCTCAAATCCCAGGTCGATGCGATCTGGACAAATCCGAACAAGGCTGAACGCGAAAAGCTGGAGAGCAAAGAGAACATAGCATTCTACAGTGTCGCGGCACCGCGTGTTTTCGAGGCCGCAAAGCAGGCAGCCGACCTAAGCGATGCAGAAGCCCGAGCGGCATTTCGTTGCGTCTATTTCAGGAAATTTCCGGAGCTCTCGAGCGCGAATGTTCGCCGGAGGCCCGGACATCCGTTCCCGAAGAAGCTCGACATTCCCTCGGAGAAGATCTACAAATCTTGGCTGAAGCCTTACAGCAACGCGTTTCCAGCAAATCAAGCATGGCCCGAAGCGGGGCTTTCCGCGCCTTTTCCTCACAAAATCGTATTCGAAGCCAAGTACTTCGACAGGGGCAGCTCCGCAGCAGCGCGAAGCCAACTCGTCGCAGCTATTTATGAAACCGTGTTCTATCGAGGTCTCCCGGCTTGCGATGGATGGGCGTATGACTTCGGGTGCCTGGTAGCGTTCGACGTTTCCGCATCGGCCGACTTCAAAGCGGCGTGGGAGGCGCTTCCCTCGAAACAGCTGTTTTGGGGTGATGCAAACGTATTTGTGCTCATCGTGCGGTAGATGAATGGTGGCAGAAACCGGATCAATAGTTCAGTGACATCGATGTGCCTTCTTCAAGGTTGGCGTGGGAAACCCATATCAGCAGCAGCGAAATTGGGAGAAGGCTATGTCATCGGCTGCTGAAATTCTGACCACCGCCAACCAGCGCAGTATCGTACGCCGCGTGCGCGGAATGCCGACGCAAGACGGCGCCGGCGTCAAGCTGACGCGGCTGATCGGCACACCGGCGCTGCCGGATGTCGATCCGTTCCTGATGCTGGACACTTTCCGCTCAGACAATCCCAACGACTACATCGCCGGATTTCCGGAGCATCCGCATCGCGGCTTCGAAACCGTGAGCTATATGATTGAAGGCAGCATCGCGCATCGCGACAATCATGGCGGGCAGGGGCTGGTGACCGACGGCGGCGTGCAATGGATGACCGCTGGCCGCGGGGTCGCGCACTCCGAAATGCCGGCGCAAACGGCGGGCCGCCTGTTCGGCTTCCAGCTGTGGATCAATCTGCCGGCGAAAGAGAAAATGCGCGCGCCCTGGTATGCCGATATTCCGGCCAGCGCCATTCCCTCGTTCGCGGTGGACAGCGCGCGCGTAAGGCTGATCGCCGGCGCATGGGACGGCCACAAAGGTCCAGGCCCTGACCGCACAACCGAACCGTTCCTTGCGGACGTAACCGTTCCGGCGAATGGCACCGCGGACGTTCCGCTGCACGAAGGCCATGCGGGTTTTATTTATGTCTTCGAAGGCGAGGCGCGGGTGGACGGCCAAGCGGTTCAGAACGGCGAGATCGGGGTGCTGTCGGAAGGCGGTCCGCTTGAAGTGCGCGCCTGGACAAACGGCGCGCGTTTTCTGGTGATCGCGGGCAAGCCGCTCCGCGAGCCGATCGCCAAATACGGTCCCTTCGTGATGAACACGCCAGACGAAATCCACGCCGCCATTCGGGACTATCAGGCCGGTCGGTTCTGACGACGCTGCAGCAGCGGCGTGTATAGTCGAGGCATGCCGCAGCATTCCGAATCGCGCTTCGTGCCCTACGACGCGGACCTGATGTTCGCCATCGTGGCCGATGTCGAGCGCTATCCGGAATTCCTGCCCTGGGTCGTGTCCTTGCGCGTCCTGTCGCGCGCGAAGGACGGCGACGGCGAAATCCTGATCGCGGAAATGCAGGTCGGCTTTTCCGCGTTGCGCGAGCGGTACACCAGCCGGATCGTCGCCAATCCGCAGACGCGCCGCGTCGACGTACGGCAGGTACAGGGCGTGTTCCGCGAACTCGAGAATTGCTGGCGCTTTACGCCGGAAGGAAAGGGCTGCCGGATCGATTTTGACGTTCGCTTCGAGTTCAAGAGCCGGCTGTTGAGCGCCATCGCCGGCAGCGCCATGTCGCTCGCGGTTTCCACCATGACCCACGCCTTCGAGGAACGCGCCGGCAAGCTGGCTAAATCAGCCTCTGCAAAAGCATGAGCGCCGCTTCCACAGACTTGAGGCGGATTTCGCTGCGGCCGATGTCGCCGAAGCGGTGGGCCTCGTGCCGGATGGACCTGCCTTCGCGCGCCGCCGCGATATGCACCAGCCCAACCGGCTTCAGCTTGGTGCCGCCGCCGGGCCCGGCCACGCCGGTGACCGCGACTGCCATGTGCGCATTGGAGTTCTCGATGGCGCCTTCCGCCATGGCGCGCGCCACTGCTTCCGACACCGCGCCCTGATCGGCGATCAGATCGCCTGGCACGCCGAGGAGATCGGATTTCGCGCGGTTGGAATAGACGACGAAACCACGATCCAGCACATCCGAAGAGCCGGGAATTTCGGTCAGCAGCGCTGCGATCAGCCCGCCCGTGCAGCTCTCCGCCGTGGCAAGACGCAATTTCTTCTCGCGTGCCTCCGCCAGCACGATTTGCGCAAGCGAAAGAAGAGGGGAGGGGAACATCGAGTCAGATTAGGCCCGTGTGCGCGAGCACGGCAAGAATGACGCCGGCCATCAGCGCAGCCACCACATCGTCAGCCATGATGCCCAGCCCGCCGTGCAGCCGCTCGACGCGACGGGTCGGCCAAGGCTTCCAGATGTCGAATATACGGAACAGCACGAAGGCGAGTGCGTAGCCCGCAAGCGAAACGGGCGCAAAGGCGCAGGCGATCCATTGCCCGGCCAGTTCGTCAACAACGCATTCCGACGGATCGAAGGTTTTGGTTTCGGCGGCATACAGTTCGGAGGCCCACGCGCCGATCGCCAGGACCACGATGGCAAGAACCAGCAGCGCGAAGCGACCACCGGTGAACGCAATCAAATAGGCGAATGGGAGCGCCACCGCACTGGCGACCGTCCCCGGCGCAGTACGCGCGTAGCCGACGCCGAAAAGCGTGGCAATGGCGCGGGGTGCGTTCACGCCGGCATCCGGATCGTGGCGATCGCCTGCGCGGCCAACCCTTCGCCGCGGCCGGTGAAGCCGAGGCCTTCGGTCGTGGTCGCCTTCACGCTGATGCGCGAAATATCCAGCCCCAGGATTTCGGCGATGCTGGCGCGCATGGCGTCGCGATGCGGCGCCAGCTTCGGCCACTCACAGATCATGGTCACGTCGCAGTGCACGATTGCGCCGCCGATGTTGCGCACCAACTCGGCGGCATGTTCCAGAAACAGGCGCGACGGCGCGCCGCGCCATCGTTCCTCCGATGGCGGAAAATATTCGCCGATATCGCCGGCGGCGAGCGCGCCGAGAATCGCATCGGTCAGCGCGTGCAGTCCCGCATCCGCATCGGAGTGGCCTTCCAGGCACCGATCGTGGGGAATGCGCACGCCGCACAGCCACACATGGTCGCCAGCCACAAAGCGATGCACGTCGAAGCCTGCGCCGGTGCGGGTTTCGGACGCGCCGGCAAGCAGCCGTTCCGCGAAATTAAAATCCGCTGCGGTGGTCACCTTGAAATTCGCCTCCTCGCCCGCCACCGCAACAATCCTCATTCCGGCGAGCTCGGCCAGGGTGACGTCGTCGCTTGCCGCCTGGCCGACGAAACGTTCGTGGACGCTTCGGATCAGCTGGTACGGAAAGCCTTGCGGTGTCTGTGCCCGGCAGAGGCCGTCGCGGGGTACCGATGGCCCGACGCCATCGTCTCCCAGACGCCGGAGCGAATCGGGCACCGGCAGCAATGGCACGACAGCCTGCGCCCCCGATCTCAATTCGGCGATCACCGATTCGATGATGCGCTGGGAGACCAGCGGCCTTGCCGCATCGTGGATCAGTACGAAATCCGGATTGACGTTCGCAAGCGCGGCCAGGCCCCGCCCTACCGAGTCCTGCCGGGTTTCGCCTCCTGGGACCGGCGGCGCAATCGGCGCGCCGGCAGTCGCTTGCTCGAATTCCGCCTCATGGCCGGCCCCGATCACCACCTGGACCCGAGAAATCTGGGGACAGGCGCGAAACGCATCGATGGAGCGTCTCAGGACCGGTATTCCGGCCAGACGGCGATATTGCTTGGGCAGGCCGCCGCCGGCACGAGTTCCGCTGCCTCCCGAGACAATCAGCGCCGCAATCCGGGGCAATTCCAACTCCGGTCTTTTGAGACGGCCGCAATAAAGTACCAATGGCGGCCCGGCGCAAACTCCTGAATTTATAGGGTTCTCTGGCGCAAGAGGGCTCGGCGATCCTACGCGATATTCTTGCAACATCGTGTGGCGTGGCTACACTGGGCCGTCCAGCAGTAATGGCCGCCTTTACGGCGGCTCGCAACACGGGGCGGCATGGCGACCACGAACGCGCTTGAATTACGCCCGGCCCGCGGGCCGTTCGGGTTTGCCCGTGTGCTCTCCCGGCCATCGCTGTTGGCGTTGGGTGTGGGCGTGCTGGCCGCCGTCTCCGGCCTGCTCACCTATGCCGCCGTGACCGGTCTCGTCCCCTATCGGCCGACGCATGCCGGCCTCTTCGCGCTCGTTCTATTCAACATCCTGCTGGTGGCGACGCTCGGTGGCGTCATCGCCTGGCGCCTCGTGCGGCTGTGGGCCGACCGCCGCTCGGCTGGCGCCCGGCTTCACATCCGGCTGGTCGGACAGTTCGCGGTCATCGCCGTGGTGCCGGCGATTCTCGTTGCGGCGTTCGCCGCCGTCATCGTCAACCTTGGCGTAGAACAATGGTTTTCGCCGCGCGTGAAAAGCGCACTCGGAAACGCCGTCAATGTCGCGCAGAGCTACGTGCAGGAACATCAGCGCTCCATCGTGGGCGATGCCTACGAGATCGCCAACAGCATCGAGCATGACCCGCAGCTGTTCGATGAGAACAACCACGTCCGGCCGGATATGCTGTTCACGAAACTTGCCGTCATTACCAAGGACCGCGGCCTCCAGGCCTCTTACATTCTAGACTCGAAGGGCCGGGTGCTGGGCAGCACCAAGCAGCGCTTCCTGCCGGATCTGAAGCCCCCTTCGGCCACCGATATCGCGCAAGCCAGTCACGGTACCATCGTCATCGACGCCAACTCGAAAATCGGCGTGGTGCGCGCGTTGATCCGTATGCAGGCGCTGAACGATGCCTATCTGCTCGTCGTACGCACGGTCGATCCGAAAGTGCTCGCCTATTATCAGAACACCGTCAACGCGGTTTCCGAATACAAGCGGCTGGACCAAGACCGCTCCCGGGTGCAGGTGATTTTCGCCGCGCTATACGGCCTCGTGGCGCTGCTCACACTGCTCGGCGCAATCTGGCTCGGGCTGTGGGCGGCCAATCGTCTCGGTCGGCCGATCTCGAATCTGATCGGGGCCGCCGAGCAGGTCTCCCAGGGCGACCTGAACGCCCGCGTTGTTCTCGAATCGGGCGACGACGAAATCGGCGTGCTGGGCCGCACCTTCAATCGCATGACGTCGCAGCTGGGCGCGCAGCGGACCGAGCTGGTCGAAGCCAACCGACAGATGGACGCCCGCCGCCGGTTCACCGAGGCGGTTCTGGCGGGCGTGAGCGCCGGCGTTATCGGACTCGATGCGGAAGGACGCGTCACCATCGTCAATCGCGCTGCCGCACGGCTGCTGAACGCCGCGCCGGATGAGATGGAAGGGCAGCATTATGCCGAGGCCGTGCCGGAACTGGCGGCGCTCATCCGCCGCGCCGTCCAGGAGCCGGTGGGACGATCGAGCGGCGAGGCCACGGTCAAGCGGGGCGGCAAGGTCCGTACGCTGAGCGTGCAGGTCGGCAGCGAAGCGGGCGAAGCCGGCTACATTGCCACCTTCGACGACATTACGGATTTGGTGTCGGCGCAGCGCACCGCCGCCTGGGCCGACGTCGCCCGGCGCATCGCGCACGAAATCAAGAATCCGCTGACGCCGATCCAGCTGTCCGCGGAGCGGCTCAAGCGCAAATACCTGAAGGAAGTCCAGACCGATCCGGAGGTCTTTCAGCAATGCACCGACACGATCATCCGGCAGGTCGGCGACATCGGCCGGATGGTGGATGAGTTCTCCTCATTCGCGCGCATGCCCGCGCCGCAGGTGAGGCGCGAGAATGCTCAAGAGCTGTTGCAGCAATCGGTTTTTCTGCAGCGCGTTGGCAATCCGGCAATCGCCTTCACTGTGCATGCGCCGGAATCGCCGGTCTATGTCGAATGCGACGGCCGCTTGATCACGCAAGCCCTCACCAACGTTCTGAAGAATGCTGCAGAAGCCATCGTCGCGCGTCAGGCCAAGGGCGACGATTCGCCAGGCGCGATCGAAGCGCATGTTGAAATCGAAGGCGGCCACCTGCTATTCCGCATCGCGGACAACGGAATCGGTTTGCCGCATGAACAACGCCATCGCCTGACAGAGCCATACGTGACGACACGCGCCAAGGGGACCGGCCTCGGTCTGGCGATCGTGCGCAAGATTGTCGAGGACCACGGCGGCGAGATCAGTCTGTCCGATCGCGGCGAGGACGCACAAGGCGCGGAAGTTCGTCTCAAGATTCCGCTGCGCCACAAGAATTCACGTGAAGCCCAACAAAACGGGGTAGGGAATGAGCAAGAACGGATCCTGGATCGCGCCTGACATTCTCATCGTGGACGATGAAGAGGACATCCGCGACCTGGTCGCCGGAATCCTGCGCGACGACGGCTATCAAACGCGGGTTGCCGCCGATGCCGACGGCGCGCTGAATGCGGTGCGCGCGCGGCGCCCGCAACTCGTCATCCTCGACATCTGGCTGCAGGGCAGCCGCATGGACGGCATCCAGGTGCTCGACTCCCTGAAGCGGGATTGTCCGGATCTTCCCGTCGTCATGATCAGCGGCCACGGCACCATCGAAACGGCCGTCGCCTCGATCAAGAAGGGCGCCTACGATTTCATCGAGAAGCCGTTCAAGGCCGACCGGTTGGTGCATGTTGTCGAGCGTGCGCTGGAAGCGGCGCGCCTGAAGCGGGAAATCCAGGAACTGAAGTTGCGCGCCGGCGACGAGGCCGACCTCGTCGGCACTTCATCCGCGATCTCGCAGCTCAGGCAGTTGATCGAGAAGATTGCGCCGACCAACAGCCGCGTGCTGATCGCCGGGCCGGCCGGTTCCGGCAAGGAAGTCGTCGCGCGCCTCATCCACGCGCGCTCGCGCCGCGCCGGCAACGCTTTTGTCGCGATCAATTGTGCCACGATGTCGCCGGATCGGATCGAAGTGGAGCTCTTCGGGGAAGAGACCGCCGACGGCCCCCGCAAGACCGGCCTGTTCGAGCTCGCGCATAACGGCACCCTGTACTTAGACGAAGTGGCCGACATGCCGCTCGAAACCCAGGCCAAAATCTTGCGCGTGCTTGTGGACCAGACCTTCCTGCGCGTCGGCGGCTTGACCCGCGTGCAGGTGGACGCGCGCGTGGTCTCCTCCACCACGCACGATCTGCGTTCGGAAATTGCCGCCAGCAGGTTCCGAGAGGACCTCTATCACCGCCTGAATGTCGTGCCGGTGCGGGTGCCGCCGCTGGCGGAGCGCCGCGATGACGTTCCCGCGCTGGTGGCGCATTTCATGAAGCGGCTGTCGGCCGCGTCCGGCCTGCCGATGCGCGATGTGGGCGACGACGCCATGGCCGTGCTGCAGGCGCACAATTGGCCGGGCAATGTGCGTCAGCTGCGCAATATGGTGGAGCGGCTCCTGATCCTTGCCACCGACGACGCCATGCAGGCGATTTCCGCCGACCTGCTGCCGGCCGACCTTGGTGCCGACGCGCCGTGGAACAACGGCGGCCGCGATCTGGTGATTTCGCTGCCATTGCGCGAAGCGCGCGAGATCTTCGAGCGCGAATATCTGCTGGCGCAAATCAACCGCTTCGGCGGCAATATCTCGCGCACCGCCACGTTCATTGGGATGGAGCGCTCGGCGCTGCATCGCAAGCTGAAGTCCCTCGGCGTCGGCCCGAACAACGGCAAGGAACAGCAGTTCAACGCATGAGTGCGGCGCCGCACGGCTGGCCTGAGCGCGTGCCGATCGGCCGCATCGCCTATGTCAATGGCCGTTACCTGCCGCATTCGCGCGCAGCGGTTCACATCGAGGATCGCGGCCTCCAGTTCGCCGATGCCATCTACGAAGTCGTAGGGGTGGCGGGCGGTCAATTGCTCGACGAAGAGGAACATCTCGACCGGCTGGAGCGATCGGTCGGCGAGATCGGAATGGCGATGCCCATGGGCCGCACGGCGCTCAAGCTCGTCACCCGCGAGATGGCGCGGCGAAACCGGGTGCGGGACGGACTCATCTATTTCCAGGTGACGCGCGGGGCGGTGCGCCGAGATCATGCCGCGCCGGAAGAGCCGCCGCGTCCCACGCTCATCGTCACTGCGCGCAATCTCGATCCGGCGGCCATCGATGAGCGCCGGGCGAAGGGCATTCGCGCGATCACCCGGCCGGACGAGCGCTGGGCCCGCTGCGATATCAAATCGACCGCGCTTCTGCCGAATATCCTGGCCAAGACTGCCGCGCGCAACGACGGCGCCTTCGAGGCGTGGCTGGTCGACCGGGACGGCTATGTCACCGAAGGGGCGTCCACCTCGGCCTGGATCGTCACCGCCGAGGGCAGGGTGGTCACCCGCGATCTGTCGAACGCCATCCTGCCGGGCGTCACCCGGCGGGTGATCCTGAAGGCCGCTGCCGAAGCGCAAGTCCCGGTCGAGGAACGAAAATTCACCCCTGCGGAGGCCCTGGCGGCAAAAGAAGCCTTCATCACGGCGGCCACCCTGGGGGCAACCGCTGTGGTGGCCGTGGACGGGCAACGGATCGGCGACGGCAAGCCCGGCCCGCTCACCTGCCGCATCCAGGAGCTGTACCGCCACGCCACTATGGTCGAAAAGGGTGCGAGCTCGGGAGCCTGAAATTTCGCAATTGCAGCAAATCACCGTATGCTGCGAGTCGCTTGGCAAAGGGGCGAGCAGAAGCGCGCAAGCGGGCGAGAACAATGAGCGAAAAGCAACAGAACCTGCAGGACACCTTTCTGAATGCCGTGCGTAAGAGCAAGGCGGCGGTGACCATCTTTCTCGTCAACGGCGTCAAGCTTCAGGGAAACATCACGTGGTTCGACAATTTCTGCGTTCTTCTGCGCCGGGACGGGCAGGCGCAGCTCGTCTACAAGCACGCCATCTCGACTGTGATGCCGATGGGGCCGATCCAGCTGATGGAACAGGAAACCGCTCCGGCGGCCGCGCTGGAACACGCCTGACGCGATCTGCCGCGAACACATTGCGCCGCGGCGAGACACGCCGCACCGCTTTCGTCGTCCATGTTGAGCCGAAGGCCCGCGTGCGGGCGGCATTGCGCGATGCGGAAGGCCGGCTGGCCGAAGCGGTTGGGCTGACGCAGGCAATCGGCCTTGCGGTGATCGGCGAGCACATCGTGCCGCTGTCGCGGCCGACGCCCGGCACGCTGATCGGTTCCGGCAAGGTGGAGGAGATCGCCGCGGAAGCCCGCGGGCTTGAGCCCGAAGTGATCGTCGTCAACGCGCAGCTCTCGCCGGTGCAGCAGCGCAATCTCGAGCGCGCGTGGAACACCAAGGTGCTGGACCGCACGGCGCTTATTCTCGAAATCTTTGGCGAGCGGGCGCAGACCCGCGAAGGCCGCCTGCAGGTGGAACTGGCGCATCTCACCTGGCAGCGCTCGCGACTGGTGCGCTCGTGGACGCATCTGGAGCGGCAGCGCGGCGGCTTCGGCTTCCTGGGCGGGCCCGGCGAAACGCAAATCGAGACAGACCGCCGCCTGATCGGCGAGCGCATCGCCAAGATCAAGCGCGAGTTGGAGGAGGTGAAGCGCACTCGGGGCTTGCATCGTACGGCGCGCAAGCGCGTGCCGTATCCGGTGGTGGCGCTGGTGGGCTACACCAACGCGGGCAAATCCACGCTTTTCAACACGCTCACCAAATCTGACGTGGTGGCGAAGAACCTGCTGTTCGCCACGCTCGATCCCACCATGCGCGGGCTGAAGCTGGCGAGCGGCCGCGCCATCATTCTCTCCGACACGGTCGGCTTCATCGCCGATCTGCCGCACGAGCTGGTTGCGGCCTTCCGCGCCACCCTGGAGGAGGTGCTGGAAGCCGATGTCATTCTGCACATCCGCGACGCGGCGCATGCGGAAACCGAGGCGCAGAAGGCCGACGTGCTGAAGGTGCTGGACGAGCTTGGCATCGAGGCCGATGGCGAGCGGCCGCTGCTGGAAGTGTTGAATAAGATCGACCTACTGGATTCCGAGGACCGCGCGGCCCTGCTGGCACGCGCCAAGCGCGGCGGCCCGGTCGCTGTCTCCGCGCTCACCGGCGAGGGCGTGCCCGTGCTTCTCTCCCGCATCGAGGAGGCGCTTGGCGCCGGCGAGACGGTGTTTCGGCTGCACCTCGATTCGTCCGACGGCGCAGGGCTCGCCTGGGCCTACAAGCATGGCCGCGTGGTGAACCGTCGCGACCGCGCCGACGGACTCTCGCTGACGGTGGCGGTCGATCCCGCGGATGTCGACCGTTTCGCCGCCCGCTACGGCAACCGCCTGTCGCTCGACCACGCGCTCCGCCGCGCGTCCTGAGCAGCGCGCGCGGGTCGCACAAACGCGAGCGGCCCCGGAAGGTGTCCGGGGCCGCTGCGGTATGCCGTGCTTATGTCGCCGTGAGCGTTAGTGCTGCATCGTGGCGAAGTAGCTCACGCACTGGCCCTGGTTCTTGAACGGGCCGGGCGGGTTGGTGAAATTCTGCC
>DIZC01000104.1 GCA_002429315.1 Alphaproteobacteria bacterium UBA6038 | reverse complement strand
TTGTCGATGTCGTCGATTTCGCCGCGGCCGTCTCGCAGGTCCGCCAGCGCCTTGACGATGGCCAGAATGTCCTCCTTGCGCAGCACGCGCATGGTGTCCGGCGCATCCAGGTTGAGCCGCATGTTCATCTTCACGCGGCCGACGCTGGACAGGTCGTAGCGCTCGGAATCGAAGAACAGCTGGCCGAACAGGGTTTCCGCGGTGTCGAGCGTGGGCGGCTCGCCCGGACGCATGACGCGATAGATATCGATCAGCGCCTGCTCGCGGGAGTGGGTCTTGTCCACCGCCATGGTGTTGCGGATATACCCGCCGATGGTGATGCCATCGACGTTGATGACGTCGATCTCGTGAAACCCAGCTTCCACCAGCTGCGCAAGATTGGCCTCGGTCAGCTCGTCGCCCGCCTCGACATAGATCTCGCCGGTGTCCGGATTGACCATGTCGAGCGCCGAATAGCGGCCGATCAGCTCCTCCTCGGCAAGCGCCAGCGCGCGCACGCCGTCGTCATGCCACTTGCGCAGCATGCGCTGGGTGATCTTGGTACCGGCTTCGGCGAGGATGTCGCCCGATTTGGCATTCTTCCAGTCGGCCGTCGCCTTGGCGTTCTTCATCCAATTCGGCTCTAGCGGCGTGGTCCAGCCGCCGTCCTTGGCGTGCTTGAACGCGATCTTCGAATAGAAGTGATTCAGGATGTCTTCCTGCGTGAGGCCCAGCGCGTAGAGCAGCGTCGTTGCCGGCAGCTTGCGGCGCCGGTCGATGCGGACATGTACGATGTCTTTCGCATCGAACTCGAAATCGAGCCACGAACCGCGATAGGGGATCACGCGGGCGGCGAACAAGAGCTTGCCGCTCGAATGGGTCTTCCCCTTGTCGTGGTCGAAGAACACGCCGGGCGAGCGGTGCATCTGGGAAACGATCACGCGCTCGGTGCCGTTGATGACGAAGGTGCCGTTCTCGGTCATGAACGGAATGTCGCCCATGTAGACATCCTGCTCCTTGATGTCCTTGATGGACTTGGCGCCCGTTTCCTGGTCCACATCGAACACGATGAGCCGCAGCGTCACCTTGAGCGGCGCGGCATAGGTCATGGAGCGCTGCTGACACTCCTCGACGTCGTATTTCGGCTCCTCGAAGTGGTAGTCCACATATTCGAGGAGCGAGTTCTCCGAGAAATCCTTGATCGGGAAGACGGAGCGGAAAACGGCCTCCAGCCCCTCGTCGAGCCGCCCGCCTTGGGGCTTATCGACCTGAAGGAACTGGTCGTAGGATGTCCTCTGAACCTCGATGAGGTTGGGCATCTTCGCCACCTCGACCATCTTGCCGAAGTATTTGCGGAGCCGTTTGCGTCCCGTGAAAGATAGAGTCATGCGGCGGCTTTCCTTTTTCGAACCTTTTGTCCGGCCGAAATGGGCCGGGAAACCCGACTATCGATCATCAAATGGCGAGAACACCCCTTCCCCCGGGAGCCATTCTCCCGGAGGGGGTGGGTGATCCAAGTATGTACGCGTGAGCGGTGTTTCAACCCGCCACGCCTCCTTATTTCAACTCGACCTTGGCGCCCGCATCTTCGAGCTGCTTCTTGATCTTGTTCGCCTCGTCCTTGCTGACGTCGGCCTTCACTTCCTTGGGAGCGCCCTCGACGAGGTCCTTCGCTTCCTTCAGGCCAAGGCCGGTGATCGCCCGGACTTCCTTAATGACGTTGATCTTCTTGTCGCCGGCTCCGGTGAGAACGACGGTGAACTCGGTCTTTTCCACCGCCGGTGCTGCCGCCGCCGGCGCGGCCGCCGCTGCCGCAACCGGTGCAGCCGCGGAAACGCCCCACCGCTCCTCGAGCATTTTCGAGAGCTCGGAAGCCTCAATGACGGTCAGGGCGGACAGGTCCGTTACAAGCTGTTCCAGATTTGCCATTTGATAAGTTCCTTACGGGTTTGATGTTGATTCGGGTTGTCGCTTCAAGCGGCTTCTTTGTTGGCGTACGCCGCAAGCACCCGGGCCAGCTGACCGGCGGGGGCTTGCAGCACCCCGGCGATCTTGGTCGCGGGTGCCTTGAGCAGCCCGACGATCCTGCCCCGCAATGCATCCAGAGACGGCAGCTCGGCCAAGGCCCTGACGCCGTTCACGTCCAGGGCCGTGTTGCCGACCACCCCGCCCAGGATCACGAGCTTGTCGTTTTCCTTCGCGTAGGCGACCGCCACCTTGGAAGCCGAAACGGGATCCTTGCTCACCGCAATTCCCGTCGGGCCTTTGAAGAGGTGGGCGATGGCCTTGGCCGGGGTTCCGTCCAGCGCACGCATGGCAAGACGGTTCTTCGCCACCTTGAATGAGGCGCCTTCCGCCCGCATCCGCGCGCGAAGAGTGCTCATCTGGGCGACCGTCATGCCGGTATAGTGGGCGACAACCACGGAGCCGGCTTCGCTGAAGACCCCTTTCAGGTCCTCGACGACTTCCATCTTCTTGGCTTTCTCCACTCTTTTCTCCTTTGGCGAAGCAGGACGATCCGCTCCACCCCCTGTGACAGGCAACGATTTGCTAAGCCGCCGCCAACTCCTGCCCAGGGTTCAAACCCGAACCCCGTCTGCGCTGGAGATTAAGTCCCATAGGGACACCAGCGGTCTCGGACAGGTCATCGAGCCATCGCCGGCCCGAATTCGATTGCTCCTTATGCCGATGCAGCGCCGACGCTGGGCAGCGCGACCTTCACGCCGGGGCCCATGGTCGAGCTGATCGAAATCTTCTTTAGGTAGGTGCCCTTGGCACCTGCCGGCTTCGCCTTCACCACGCTGTCCACGAACGCCTTCACGTTCTGCACGATGGCGTCTTCGGCAAAGCTCGCCTTGCCGATACCGGCCTGCACGATTCCCGCTTTCTCGACCCGGTATTCCACCGCGCCGCCTTTGGCGTCGTTGATGGCCTGGGTCACATCCATGGTGACCGTGCCGACCTTCGGATTGGGCATCAGGCCGCGCGGCCCCAGCACCTTGCCGAGACGGCCGACGATACCCATCATGTCCGGCGTGGCGATGCAGCGGTCGAAATTGATCTCGCCCTTCTGCACCTGTTCAGCCAAATCTTCCGCTCCGACGATATCGGCACCCGCTTTTTTCGCCTCTTCGGCCTTCGCGCCCTTGGCGAACACCGCGACCCGCTGGTTCCGGCCGGTGCCGCCGGGCAGCGAAACCACGCCGCGCACCATCTGGTCGGCATGGCGCGGATCGACGCCCAGATTGATCGCAAGCTCGATCGTCTCGTCGAACTTTGCCGTGGCGCGGCTCTTCACCAGCTTCACCGCCTCGCCGATGTCGTAGGCCTTCTCGACGTCCACGCCGTCGGCGGCGTTGCGGTACCGTTTCGAAATCTTCGCCATCCCCTTACTCCCGCACCTGGATGCCCATCGAGCGCGCGGAGCCCTCGATCATGCGCATCGCCATATCGACATCGTTGGCATTCAGGTCCTTCATCTTGGCTTCGGCGATCTCCCGCAGCTGCGCCTTGGTCACCGTGCCGGCGAAGGTTCGCCCCGGCGCTTTGGAGCCGCTCTCGAGCTTCGCCGCCTTCTTCAGGAAGTGGGAGGCCGGCGGCGTCTTCATCTCGAAGGCGAACGACTTGTCGGAGAACACGGTGATGTTCACCGGGATCGGCATGCCCTTTTCCATCTGCTGCGTTTTCGCATTGAACGCCTTGCAGAACTCCATGATGTTGAGGCCGCGCTGGCCGAGCGCGGGGCCGATCGGCGGCGACGGATTGGCGCTGCCGGCCGGCACCTGCAATTTGATGTACCCCACAATCTTCTTTGCCACGTCTTGTCTGCCTCTTCTTACACGGCTCGGGCTATTCGCCTTCGGCAACCCTCGCCTGTAGACTCCAATTACAATCCTTCGACGCCAGTATTCTCGCGATCACACCGCGTACCGGACGACTAAACCTTCTCCACCTGCGTGAATTCCAGCTCCACCGGGGTGGCGCGGCCGAAGATCGAGACCGCCACCTTCAGTCGCGAGCGATCCTCGTCCACTTCCTCCACCACGCCGCTGAACGACGTGAACGGACCATCGGCGACCCGCACCTGCTCGCCGATCTCGAAGGTGATCGACGATTTCGGGTGCTCCGTGCCCTCGTGCACCTGGTTGAGGATGCGATCGACTTCGGCCTGGCGCAGCGGCATCGGCTTGTTGCCCTGACCGAGAAAGCCCGTGACCTTGGCCACGTTCTTGACCAGGTGATAGACCTCGTCCGTCAGCTTCGCGTTCAGCAGCACGTAACCCGGCAAGAACTTGCGCTCCGAGCTCTTCTTTTGGCCGCGCCGGATTTCGACCACTTCCTCCGTCGGCACCACCACGTCGGCCACCAGATCCTCGAGGTCCTGGATCTTGGCCTGCCGCTTGATCTCCTCGGCGACCTTGCGCTCGAAATTCGAGTAGGTATGCACGATGTACCAGCGTGCATCCGACCGCGTCTGTGTGCCTGCTTCGCTCATGCGAATCCCTTGCGTCGGCCTCAGCCCATCGCGCCGATCAGCCAGCGCTCGCCCAGCGCCAGGACCCAGTCGACGGCAAAAAAGAACACCATCGTGATCCCCACCATGATGAAGACCATGATCGTGGTGAGATAAGTTTCCTTCCAACTCGGCCAGGTGACCTTGGACACCTCGCGCCGGACCTCGGTGAAGAACTGAATCACGCCGCCCCGTCGGACCGGCGCAGAGACATCCTTGCCGGTGTCGGCAGTTTTCTTGGTGGTGTCGCTCAAGGTCCGGTTCTTCTCTTATTGGCAGGAGTGGCAGGGATCGAACCCGCGACCTACGGTTTTGGAGACCGCCGCTCTACCAGCTGAGCTACACTCCTAGCGGCAAAACAGCAGCGCGCCGGGAGCGGTTGCCCGCCAGCGCGTCCCTACCGATTTGCCAAGGGGCGAGCCTTTATCAGTCCGGGGCTGCCTTCGCAAGCGTCCTTGGGGCATAAATAGTGTTCCCGGATCGAATAATCCACAGACCCGAAATGCCTTTCGTCACAGGGGCCTTGCCCTTGCTCTTCAAGTGCTCAGGGAACGATACTGCCGAGCCCCAGGAGCCCCTCCGGCCGGATGGATTCACTTGCCGCCAGCCTCGAACGCTCGCCGGAGCTGTTCCCCCACGCCCTGAACGTCGCCGCCGACTCAGTCAGCCTCATCCGACTGTCGGAGTCCGACTATGCCCGGGCAAGTTTCCTTGATGCCCGCATACTGACCCGCCAGACCGTCGGCAGGACCGTGCCGTGGCCGCAATTCCAGGTGGCGGTTGAAGCCGCCCAGGTAGAGGAGAATTGTACCTTCATCTTTCACATCGGCCATGTGGGCTCGACCCTGCTTTCCCGGCTCTTGGGAGCGCACCCACAGGTGTTCGCCCTGCGCGAGCCGGCCATTTTGCGCACGCTGGCGCAGATGCGTGCCGATCCGGGCGCACAGCCGCGCCGCTGGAGTGACGCTGAATTCGCGCAGCGGCTGACCGATTTCCTCAAGCTATGGTCCCGCACCTTTCGCCCCGAGCAGCGCCCCAACATCAAGGCGACGAGCTTCGTGTCCGAGTTGGCCGCGCAAATCCTGGGGCGGCCGAGCGCGCCGAAAGCCATCTTCATGTTCGTGCCGGCCGACACCTATCTCGCGACGATCTTCGGCGGGCCGAATTCCCGCCAGGAAGCTCGCATGCTGGCAGAGAGCCGGCTGAAGCGCCTGCACAACCGCTTGGGCGAACAACGCTGGAAACTCGCGACCCTTAGCGAGGGCGAAATGATCGCGATGAGCTGGACCTGCGAGATGACGGCGCTCACCGCCGCAATGGATTCAGCAGGCGACCGCGCGATGTGGCTGAACTTCGACTCGTTCCTGAACGAGCCGATGAGCGAAACTTCAGCCGCGTTCCGTCACCTCGGCGCCCAAGCCACGAAAGCCGAACTCGAGACAATCGTTTCCGGCGCCGACATGCGCCGCTACTCCAAGGCGCCGGAGCATGCCTATGACGCGAAGCTCCGCCGTGACGTGCTCGCCGAAGCACAGAACGAGCACGCGCGCGAAATTCAACGCGGGCTCGATTGGCTCACAGCGGCAAGTGCAGAGGTTTCGGCAATTTTGGCTATCGCGGAAATCGGTCGCGAGTCGTAGCAACCGCTCTTCGAAGTCCGCAGGTTCAGTGTTTCTGCGTCGGGGGGGAGTATCCCGGCTCGCCTGGCCCGACGCATTGGCCCGCAATCGTGGCCGTGGCGCCCATGACGAAGAAGTTGTCGACTTTTTGGCCGCTCGCTTCGTGCAGCACAAACTGCTTTCCCTCAGCTGCGCAGTGCGCCCTCGCCTTCTCCACGGCTTGTGCCTTCGCATCCTCCACTGTCGGCACACAGCCGACGAATGCAGGCAGCAACGTGAGCGCCGCGAACGCGGGCCATCCGCAGGATTTCCGTTTCATCACGCTCCCCCTTTGCTCTGCCTTGCCAAATGCAAACAAAAACCGCTCTGAGTGCGAGGCGTCGATTCAGTGAAGGGCTGGAGCGGGTGAAGGGAATCGAACCCTCGTCATCAGCTTGGAAGGCTGTTGCTCTACCATTGAGCTACACCCGCGTGCGCTACGCGAAATCATACGTTGGCTTGCCGGGCGTAGCGCGCGGCAACCATCCCTGGCTTCGCCCTTCGGGCTGCGCCGGGCAGGCTCGCTCCGCTGTCGCGTCGCGAAGCCTGGTGGGGGAAGTAGGACTCGAACCTACGAAGGCTAAGCCAGCGGATTTACAGTCCGCCCCCTTTGCCGCTCGGGACATTCCCCCAATCGGAATTCCAAGGCGCGCGGATATCGGGCAAACCGGCGCAGACTGTCAACACGCTTCGGGCCCCCGCGGGCGCGGGAGCCTGAGCGTGTATTGACAAGCCGGAGAAAGAGTCTGGGTTAAGCCACCGAGCGCAGCACCCGCGGCGCATTCGCTTCGCCGCAGCCGCAGTGTTCCGCAAAGCGCCTGAGGATGAACGGCCAGCCGGTTTCGGATCCCATCCGGGCGCAATATTCGGCGCCGCCGGTTCCGTGCTTCGAGAAAGCGCGGTGCTCGACTTCGATGCGCGTGCTGGCACCGCCATCGGACATGAAACGGATTTCCACCTCGCTTGCATGTTCGGGGTCGGGCTCGGGACGATGGCTGGGTGATACATGCCAGCGTAGGATCATCCGGTCCGGCGGCATCCACCGCATGACGCGCGCCAGATCGCAGCGAAACCCTTCCGGTCCGCGCTCCCAGAACACGCCGCCTTTGCGGCCTTCGAGGAACAGATCTTCCAGGCTGTCGCCGGAATAGGTGTATTCCCGTGGCCACCAGCGCGTCATGTCGTGACGGAATTTCTCGAACGCAGCGGCCGGCGCCAGGTCGACAATGATATGGGCATTGGCGACGTCGTCACGGGCAAACCGCTCTATGGCGCGTGTATGAACTGTCATGGGAACCATCCTCGTTGCAGGGGTGAAACTCGGACCGAGCGCCGTTTGTTCCCAAGGCCTCGGTTTTCTCGATTGGCGTCCTAAAATGGCAACATGAACAGGCGCTCCAGACCGCCCCGGTCAGCGGGCGGGTTATGGCTGTACGGCATTCATCCCGTGCGGACGGCATTGACCAATCCTCGCCGGAAGGTGCAGCGGGCCGTGCTGACCGAGCATGCCGCCACAAGCATTGGCCGATCCCTTTTGGGACGCGTTCGGCACGAAATTGTACCGGCAGACGCCGTCGCACGGCTCGTGCCAGCAGGGGCCGTTCATCAGGGTGCGGCGCTTTCCTGCGATCCCCTGCCAGGCTGGGATCTGGCGGACGTTCTTGAGCGGAAGAGCGAAAAGCGGCGGATCGTGCTGGTGCTCGATCAGATTTCCGATCCGCACAATGTGGGCGCGATCCTGCGATCGGCGGCCGCGTTCGGTGCCGCGGCCGTGGTCGTTCAGGATCGGCACGCGCCGCCCGAGTCAGGTGCTCTCGCCAAGGCGGCTTCCGGTGCGCTGGACATCGTGCCGTATGTCCCGGTGGTGAACATTGCGCGCGCGCTGGAGGAGCTCGGCCAGCTCGGTTTCTGGCGAATCGCACTGGCCGGCGACGGCGAACAGCTCCTGTCCGAGGCGGCCCCACGCGGCGACGTGACACTGGTTCTCGGCTCGGAAGGCGCAGGGCTTCGCCGGCTCGTTCGCGAGCGGTGCGACGTGACCGCCGTCATTCCCGTCGAGACCGAGATAGGCAGCCTGAACGTCTCAAATGCCGCGGCGATCGCGCTTTACGAGCTGCGCCGGCAGCCGCCGGGGTAAACCGCCAGGGAACTCATTTGCCTCTTTTCACATTATGATGGCGCGTGCGGAAAGAGGACTGATTCATGCGCTCGTGCCTCTTATGGATGATCGGCGTTCCGATCCCCATCATCATCATTCTTTGGCTGATCACCGGCCACGCCTGACCGTCAGAGCATGGCCGCGACGGTGTTTTCGCCGCCCTCGTCCTCGATGACGACGAGGACCTTGTAGCCCAAACCGAACTTCAGCCGGCCCTGCGCATCGCGCATGAGAGTGCCGTTGTTTGCCATTGTCCCCGTTCTCGAATCGAACGCGAAATCCGGCACCGGCCCTTCATACTTCGTGCGAACGAGATTGAACAAAAGCCGCGCGTTCTCCGGCGCAAGGCGAACGCAGCCGGCGCTGGCGCGCGTCCCCAATCGGGCGACCTCGCTGCCGGACGCGGCATGAATGGCAAGTCCGGTCTTGCTGCCGTTTTGGATCCGGTTGAAGAACATGGCGTACGGCATCGGCTCGCCCCATTGCACCGAGCGGTGGTGCGGGAAGAAACGCGCGCGATCGAGCTGATAGTAACCGGCAGGCGTGAACGTGGGCAGCTTGCGGCCTACGGCATTGCTCTCAATGGTCTCGCGGCCGGTGGAAACCGGCCAGTCGTACAGCAGCCGAAGATTTCGACCGGCGTTTTCGAAGGCGTACATGCGCTGCGCCAGCGGCCCATGCGCGGCTTTGCTGACGTAGAGGAACAGCGCGAAATTCTGCAGCATGTCGCCGGTAAGCGCATCGCGCAGCCGCCGGCCTGCCAGTCGCTCGTTGGCGAGCTGCAAGTGCCGCGGCGACAGCAGGCGGTCGGCCACCATCGGAGCAACATCAAGGATAACGCGATCGAGCATGACACCGAGCGAAGTGCCGCCTGTGTCGCCGTCCGCAAGATCGATGGTCACCTGTGGCTGGGTTTGGCCGCTGAAGGAGTCCGGGTGCTGCGCCAGCGCCACCGCCAAACCCGCCGCAGGAAGCGCCGACAACACCGCTGCGCGAAGAGCACGGCCGCGCATCGTACTCACAGTTCCGCCACTTCGAGCGGACCGCCGGGATAGTTCTGCACCAGCAGCAACACGCGATAGCCGCTTGTCAGGATCGGGTCGCCATTCGCCTCGCGCAGTATGAGGCCTTGGGTGTTCGTGCGATCGCGGTCGGGATCGAACGCGAACACCGGCACGTCGCCATATTCCTCGCGCTGGATTCGCTTGAACAGGAGGCGCGCGGCGCGCGGCGGCAGACGGATGCAGCCGCCCGACGCACGATGCCCAAGTTCGGCCACATGCCCAACGCCCGAATGAACGGCGATGCCCGTCATCCGTCCGTGAATCTGCCACTTGAGGAACATCGCCCACGGCATCGGCGCGTGGTGCCACTCGCGCGAATAGTGCACGCGGTGAAAACGCGCCGGATCGAACTGGAAAATGCCCGTGGGCGTGGTGGTAAAGTATTTCTCGTGGCGCTCCCGCCCGGTGGAGACCGGCAGCGACTGTTCGTAAACCAGATCTCCGTCGTCGTTCTTGTGGAACAGGAACATGTGCTGCGCCCAGGGGCCGTGGGCGGCCTTGCTCACGTAAAGATAGAGATCGAAATAGCCGAACAGCTCACGCGGCACGGAATCCTTCAGCCGCGCGGCAACCGCCTGCCCCTGCTCGTCCGGATTGATCGCATCGGCATCCGCAACAACGAGCGGCTTGGAATGGGCGGCTGGCTGGAGTTCGAGCGAGACATACGGCAGTGCAAACGACTCCGACGTCGCGAGACGTCGGTACTCGGCCTGGCCCCAAAGGGCCGCGCCCCCCACAACAAAAATCGCCGCTGCCGCGGCGGCGAATTCCCGCACCCGCACCATGGCGGGCACTGTACCGAACTGGCACAGAAGCTCAAGCGAGCGTCGGCCCGCGGGCAAGATCGGCCCGCAAAGTGCGGCTGGCCCGCCAGTAGCAGAAGGCGCCGGTCAGGCCGGTAATGATGGTCGCTGTCAACGCATATCTGAGCGAATCGGCGCCAAAGGCGGGTCTGAGCAGATCGCTCAGCTTGCCGACCGCCGGCGGCCCCAGTCCCAGGCCGATGATGTTCAGAACGAAGAGCAGAATGGCGATCGCACGCGCCCGCATGCGCAACGGGACCAGAGCCTGTGTCATGGCAAAGGCCGGCCCGACATAGGTCGCACCCATCGTGTACGGAACGATGCCGGCAATGAGAGCAATCGCCGTGATCGGCGTCAGGAAGAAGATCGGCGCGAAAATCACGGAGACGAACGTGGCGATGATCGGCACGTACATGTTCCAGCGCACATCGCGCCGGCCGTACCGGTCCGCAAAAACACCGGCGAGATACGTGCCGAGCGCTCCTGGAATTCCAGCGAGCAGCGCCAGCACAACGCTGACGCTGACCAGCGACATGTGGTGGGACACGATCAGAAATTTGGGAATGAAGAAAATTCCCGCGTAGCCCCCGAAGGAACTCATCGAGGTGCCGATGGCCATCCAGCGGAAAGAACGCTGCGACCACAGCCCGCGAACCACACTCCAGAGACTTGGCGCCGGCAGGTTATCTTTCAGATTGTCGATGGCGCCGCGTACCGGCTCCCGAACGCCGACGAACAGATATACTGACAGCAAAATACCTGGGATGCCGGCAGCAAGAAACGCATTGCGCCAGCCATAATGCTGGGCGACCCATCCACCGCCGAAGGAGGCCACCAGCAATCCCACATTGAGCCCTGCCGAATAGAACGATAGCGCCGCAGCACGTCTTTCCGGCGGATAGAGATCGGCCAGCATGGAGTTGATGGACGGGCCCGTTCCCGCCTCTCCGATTCCGGTGCCGAAGCGGGCAAGCAGCAGTTGCCAGAATTGTCGCGCATATCCGGAAAGCACCGTCATCACGCTGAAAACCGCCAACGACAGCACGACAACGTTCCGGCGATTCACACGATCTGCGATCACGGCCAGCGGAACGCCAAGCACGGCATAGATTACCGCAAAGGCGGTCCCAGAGAGAAGACCGAGCTGCGTGTCGGTAAGCGTGAACTCCTTTTGAATTTGGGGGAGTAGAATGGCCACGATTTGCCGGTCCAGATAGTTCACCACGTAAACCAGCGTGAGCAGGACCAGGGTGTACGTGCTATAGGAGGCCGACACAGTGGATCGGCTAGCGACCCCAGCAGCGAGAATGGGACCGTCGGGCAGGACTGCTTCGGCCGCTTCTGCGGCCGGAATATCGTTCGCCACAAACGCCTCGCCACGGAAACCATCTGGAGCCTAGCAGAAAAGGAAATGGCGGATAGAGCGCGCCGTTCGCTATGCTTGGCGCGGGAGGTCTCCATGAGTCCGCTGCGCCCAGAGACGCATCTCGAAACCCACGACGTGTTCAACCAGACGCCGCCGTTCGAGGGCGTAATCTGTTCACCTCGGATCTGGCTTTGCAGGAAGCGGTGGAGCGCGCCGGTGCGGGCGAGCACCGCGAGCGGCTGGCGGCGTTCGGTGCGCGCTGCGGTTCGGCGGAGGTGGCCGAGTGGGCGATGCAGGCGAACAGGAACCCGCCGCAGCTGAAGAGCTTCGATCGCTACGGCCAGCGCATCGACGAAGTGGAATTCCACCCGGCGTATCACCAACTGATGGCGCTTGGTATTGGCGCGGGCGTGTCGTCGGCGGCCTGGAGCGGTGCGTCGGCCGGCCATGTGCTGCACACCGCTTTGGAATTCCTCATGGCGCAGGCCGAGCCCGGCGTGTGCTGCCCGATGACGATGACCTACGCCTCGCTCGCGGCGCTGGAGAATCAGCCGGAACTGCTGGCGGAGTGGAAGCCCCGAATTCTTTCTTCCGAGTACGACGGCTCCTCGCAGCCGGCGAAGGCAAAGCGCGGCGCCACCATCGGCATGGCGATGACCGAGAAGCAGGGCGGCTCGGATGTGCGTGCCAATACCACCCGCGCCAGCAGGAACGCCGACGGTTCGTACAACTTGGTCGGCCACAAATGGTTCTGCTCGGCGCCGATGTCGGACGCCTTCCTCACCCTCGCCTACGCCGACGGCGGCCTCACCTGTTTTCTGGTGCCCAAATTGTCGGCGAGGAAGGTCGCGGCGTGCGCACCATCATTGACATGGTGCATCACACCCGCCTGGACTGCATTCTGGCGCCGACGGCATATATGCGACAGGCGCTGGCGAACGCCTTGTGGCACACGGCCCACCGCACCGCCTTTCAAAGAAAGCTCATCGATCAGCCGCTGATGCGGAGTGTCCTTGCCGATCTGGCGGTGGAATCCGAAGCGGCGACGGCGCTGACCTTCCGCATCGCGCAAAGCTTCGACGACAGCGCGAATGATGAACGCGCCGCGCTGTTCTCGCGCATCGCCACGCCGATCGGCAAATACTGGATCAACAAGCGGGTGGTGAATTTCGTCTACGAGTGCATGGAGGCGCATGGCGGCGCCGGTTACATCGAGGAAGGGGTGATGCCGCGCATCTACCGGCAGTCGCCGCTCAATTCCATCTGGGAAGGCTCCGGCAACGTCATCTGCCTCGACGTGCTGCGCGCGATGGCTCGCGAGCCGGAATCCATTGCTGCCTTCCTTGATGAGCTGGAACTCCCCCGTGGCGGCAACGCGCATCTCGACCGCGCACTGGACAGCATCAAAGACCGGCTGTCCGCGCCTCTTGCGGAATCCGGCGCACGCCGCGTGGTGGAAGACCTTGCGCTTGCGCTGCAGGCGTCATTGCTCGTCCGCCACGCACCGGCGGCTGTGTCAGATGCCTTCTGCGCCACTCGCCTCGCGGATTGCCCGGCCTTGGCTTACGGCGCGGTCGATGCAAACCTCGACACCGAGGCGATCTTAGATCGCGCCCTGCCGCAGCGTTAGCGAGCGAGCATCTTTCCCCCCTTTTCCGGGGAGGTGCCGGGGCACAGCGGGGCACCGAGGAAATAGCCAAACCTGTTTGTGGACCGAAGAAGTAGCGCAAGTGCTATGGAAAATATGGCATTGTGGCGCGAGACGGCGGCAAGAGACGTGCTTCCTTGGTATGAATTAGCTCCCGGGAGATCAGCAAATGGACATCTCGTTTGGCTCTAGCGGCGAAAGTCTAATCGAAAAGATCGAGCATGTGGCCACAATTGGAGGCATTCTCTTTGCTGCCTTGCAGTTGTATTTTCAAAGGCGGCAAATGCAGCAGGGCAACTACTTGGCCGTGATGCAGGCCAGAACCGATATTACACAGAGAGAGATCGCGACTCCGTCTCTGATGGCAATTTACGACCTGACTTTACAATTTCCAAGAACAACAACTCTCCAAGAATGGAACACCCTCACGGAACAACAAAAGATTCTCTACTTTCATCTAGGTACCGTCCTCTCACAGCAGGAGCGCGCAATTATGCTTCTGTCCGAATGGTACGCCAGCAGGGACGATCTCAGGGCGGAGCAGGCAGCTCTACGCGAATTGGCTGCGCTACCGATTTTTAGACAGGTCTGGCCGTATATGAGGCACTTCTACAATTCACGTCTGGTCCGATATATCGAAACGCTTTGAAGGTCAGCAAGATTGTTGTCCATCGCCGACGTCACATACATCAATAGCCGTGTTACATCCGTCGAGCAGGATTGGTTCGTACTTCAGTCGATCCTCGGCGAGGCTGCGCTGTTTCGGGAACACCTATACTTCTTTGATGGAAGCACATTGTCCATGTCCGATCGCCGTTTCAACGAAAACGCCTGCACAGTGGCGGCCGTAGCGGAACTCCTACAGCGATACCAACCTTTCAGAATCGACATCATCCTGGCTAGCGATCTGGACCTGCGCTTTCTCTGTGAACTGGGCATGGTGCCCGATTACCGATCAGAGAGCGTGTCAGAAAATTGGGAGTTGATTCTTCGCTATTCCGATGCTGCGTTGAGGCAGTTTCAACGTCGGGTTCTCGAGACCGACCGGAGAAATACGGGAATCGTTTGCCGGCTACGTCCAAAAGGTCCGCTGACGTTGCAACATTATAGACTCATCGGTGCGCACGCTGCGGCTCTAAAAGACAGCTTAGGAACGTTCGACAGGAAAAGCTTGGAAACGGTTCCGGATATTTTGGCAAACAGTGACTGGGGCATCACTATCGATGCACACCAGGATGGGAAGCTCGTGGGCTTTGCTCAGGGCCACTGCAGATACGCGCCTCAACTCGCAATTTTTCAATTCTGCGTCATGTCACACGGGATTCGGTATTTGTGCGATCACCTCTATGCAGAGTTCCTGCGCGACATTCGCGCAAGGCAGGTGCGGGCCTGTACTCTCGGCATGACCATTCGCCGCGGGTTGTTCGAGTACAAAGCAAAATGGGGAGGGTGCGCACTGACCGGGCCGTATCGGCAGGAGATATGGTGCCGAGCGGACCCCAATGTGCCGCAATTCCGATGATTGGAACGTTTCTGCCAAACAGGCCCAAGCTCAAGCAAACCTCCCGCTCTTGGCCCAGCCGCGGGGAACGAGGCGGCCGGCTTGCGCGCGTGTCCCGCGCCAGTCCTTCAGTTCGGACGGTTCGAACAAGCGGTTGTTCTCGTCCTTCAGGCCTTGCTTCCAGGTGAAGTTGGTCAGGTCCAGCAAACCACCATCCTTGTAGCGCTGCAGGATCACCCCGCGGCCGCGCGCTATCTCCGGCACCTCGGAAAGCGGGAAGATCAGCAGCTTGCGGTTCTCGCCGACCACGGCAACGGAATCGCCGTCCACAAACGCGCAGGCCTGCGTTTTCGCGCCCTCGCCCACATTCATCACGCGCTTGCCGCCGCGCGTCAGCGCCACCGCTTCGTCCTCGTTGGTGACGAAACCGTGGCCGCTGGTTGCGGTCAACAGCAACTTCCGCGCAGGCTTGTGCACGAACATCGCCACCAGGTTGGCTTCGGGCGGCAGGTCGATGAAGGTGCGAATGGCTTCGCCGTTGCCACGGCCGCCCGGCAGCTTGGCGCAGTCCAAGGTGAAGAAGCGGCCGTCGGTCGACAGCATCATCAGCCGGTCGGTGGTTTCCGCATGCAGCCAGAAGCGGCCGCGGTCGCCCTCGCGGTACTTGACGGCATCGCTCGGCTCCTGGTGGCCCTTGAAGCTGCGCAGCCAGCCTTTTTCCGAGCACGCCACGGTGATCGGCTCGCGCTCGACATAATTCTCGATGGCGGCCGCTTCCTCGGCGATGTCCGGCATGATCGCGAATTGGGTGCGACGGTGGCCGAGCTTGTCGTCCTTGCGCTTGCCGCCGAACTTCTCGTGGATGGCGCGCATCTCGGAGATCAGCGTCTGGTCCTTCAGCGTCTCCGAACCGAGCAGCTTCTTCAGCTCTTTCTGCTCTTTGGTGAGCGCATCGTGTTCGCGGCGGATTTCCATTTCCTCCAGCTTGCGCAATGCGCGCAGCCGCATGTTGAGGATGGCCTCAGCTTGCACCTCGCTGAGCCGGAAGGCCTTCATCAGCTTCGGTTTCGGCTCATCCTCGGTGCGGATGATTTTGATCACCTTGTCGACGTTGAGATAGACGGCGAGATAGCCTTCCAGCACCTCCAGCCGCGCGGCGATTTTCTCCAGCCGGTGCTTCGACCGCCGTTCCAGCACGTCGCGGCGGTGATTGACAAAGGCGGTCAGCGTCTCCTTCAGACTCATCACCCGGGGAATGAGGCCGCTGTCGAGCACGTTCATGTTCAGTGGCACGCGGACTTCGAGGTCGGTCTGCCGGAACAGCTGCTCCATCAGCAGCGCCGCGTCGACGGTGCGACTCTTCGGCGTGAGCACGACGCGGATGTCTTCGGCGGATTCGTCGCGCACATCCTCCAGCAGCGGCAGCTTTTTCTGATCGAGCAGTTCGGCCGTACGCTCTATCAGCTTCGATTTCTGCACGCCGTAGGGAATCTGATCGACGATGATCTGATAGACGCCCCGCGCGCCCTCTTCCTTCTTCCAGCGTGCCCGCAAGCGAAACGCGCCGCGGCCGGTTCTGTAGGCTTCGGCAATGCTAGCAGGATTGTCGACCACCACGCCGCCGGTGGGGAAATCCGGCCCCTTCACAAATTTCAGCAACGTGGCGTCGCGGGTGTTGGGATTCTCAATCAGCGCAATGACCGCGCTGCACAGCTCGCCCAGATTGTGCGGCGGAATGGAGGTCGCCATCCCGACGGCAATGCCGCTCGAGCCATTCGCGAGAAGGTTGGGAAAGGCGGCCGGCAGCACCACCGGCTCTCGCTCGCTGCCGTCATAGGTGGGGCGGAAATCGACCGCGTCTTCGTCGAGGCCTTCGAGCAGCACCCGCGCGAGCGCTGTCAGCCGCGCCTCCGTGTAGCGCATGGCCGCAGGGTTATCGCCGTCGACGTTGCCAAAGTTTCCCTGCCCGTCGATCAGCGGATAGCGGACGGCGAAGTCCTGGGCGAGACGCACCAGCGCGTCATAGATCGCCTGGTCACCATGGGGATGGAAGGTGCCCATCACATCGCCGACGACCTTGGCCGATTTCTTTGGCGCGGAGCCCGGATCGAGGCGCAGGCGCAGCATGCCGTACAGGATGCGGCGGTGGACGGGCTTCAGGCCGTCGCGCGCATCGGGCAGCGCGCGCTGCGTGATGGTCGAGAGCGCGTAAGCGAGATAGCGCTCGGAGAGCGCGCTCGCCAGCGGCTCGGGGCGAATGTCATCGACAATGTCTGCCATGTCTTCTTCTTATTCCGATTCGCGGGCGGCGAGTTCCTGCAACCGAACACGCGCGGAGGGCAATTCTTTGCCGTGCGGCTGAAGCACGCGGTCGAGCAGAAAATACGCGGTGAGCTTCAGGCCGTCGAGAATGTCCGCCGGCAACGGCGCGGCGTTCTGCGATCCCAACAGAAATGGGGGCAGTTTCAGCAACCGGTCTGCGTATGCCGCCCCGCCTCCGCGCGACACTGCACGTCCCGACCGCGGCGACACGTAAATCAGATCGTCGGTGCTGCCGCTTGCCGCGCAACGGGAGAGATCGAGACCGAAACCAAGCTCGTCGAGCAGCCCGGTTTCCCAGCGGACGTAAAGCGGCGCCCAGTGGGCGAAATCCTGCTCTGCAATCGCATCCAGCAGCAGCTCCGCCGCGCGATACACGCCGGCATGCGGCTCTCGTTCCGGCAGGACGGCGACGGCAACGGCGGCGAACGCATTCAGGCCGGCGAGCAATTCGCGCCGCTCCAGCAGAACGCCGGCGCGCGCACGCAGCGGCTCGGTATGGAAGGATCCCAGATGTTCGTTCAGCCGCGCGCGCCAGGTCAGATGCAGCGAATTGCCGGGCTGCAGCATCGCCTTCGCTTTGCGCGAGGCACCGCCATGCACGAGCCCCAAATGCCGTCCGTGTTCGCGCGTGAGCGCCTCGACGATGGCGGAGGTTTCGCCATACGGCCGCACCGACAGCACAATCGCCTCATCAGACCATTCCATTCACACGCGCTCGCGCTTTCCTCCCCCGTTTACGGGNNGGTGAGCAGGGAATAGCCACGATTGATGTGGCCCCAGCGCGTCTGGATCATGCCGACTTTCGGATCGGTGAAAAAGTGAACGGTCGACTTGAGCAACTCGGGTTGAGGAACAAAATCGGCGTCGAGGATGCACACGAAATGGCCCTCCGCAGCAGCGAGTCCCACCCCGAGGGCGCCAGCCTTAAAGCCGGTCCGATCAGTCCGATGGGTCCGCTGGACGTTGAAACCGCGCTGGCGCAATTCCTCTGCACACGCCGTGGTGATCTCGCGTGTCTCATCCGTTGAATCGTCCAGCACCTGGATTTGCAGAAGCTCCTGCGGATAATCGAGTTCGCTCACGGAACGGAGCAGCCGTTCGGCGACGTACATTTCATTGAAAATCGGCAACTGCACCGTCACTTTCGGCAGTTGCTCAAAGTGGCGGGGGGGGGGGGGGGGGGGGGGCCCGGGTTTTTTTTTTAAAAAAAAAAAAAAAGGGGGGGGGCGGGGAGCGGGGGGGGGGGGGGGGTAGGGATTTTTTTTGCAGCGTCGCCCCCTCCGCCTCGCTGCGCTTCGCTTGCTCGGCACCTCCCCCGCAGGCGGGGGAGGAAAGAGATGGATGCGCACTCATTCCTCCGGGTACTCCAGTCCGATCGCAGCGTAGTGCTCGCGTCGGTCAGCCCAGTTCTCGCGCACCTTCACGAACAGGAACAGGTGCACACGGCGGCCGAGCATTTCTTCCAGTTCCTTCCGCGACGCTTCGCCGATCGCTTTCACGGCGCGCCCGCCCTTGCCCAGCACGATTGCCTTCTGTCCCTCGCGCTCGACAGTGATCACCTGATCGATTTTCACCGAGCCGTCTTTGCGCTCTTCCCACTTCTCGGTTTCGACCATGGTGGCGTAAGGCAACTCGTCGTGCAGGCGGAGATACAGTTTCTCGCGGGTGATCTCCGCGGCGAGCAAGCGCATTGGGATATCCGCTGCCTGATCGGGCGGATAGAGCCACGGCCCTTCCGGCATCTTCGCGGCGGTCCACGCAGCGACATCCTCGACGCGATCGCTGGTGAGCGCGGAGATCATGAACACCTGCTCGAACACAGATAGGTCGTTCAGCCGCTCGGCCAGCGGCAAAAGGTCGGCACGCGGCATGCCGTCGACCTTGTTGAGCACTAGCGCGGCGCGGCGGTTGCTCTGTTTCAGGCCTTCGATGATCGATTGCGAGTCCTGCGCCGCCAGCCCCTCGCCGTGTGCCGCCACAGCGGGCGCATCCACCATCACAAGAACAGCATCGGCCTCCCCTGCCCCGGCCCACGCGGCGTTCACCATGGCGCGGTCCAATCGGCGCCGCGGTTTGAAGATGCCCGGCGTATCCACGAACACGATCTGCGTGTCGCCGCGAATGGCCACGCCCCGCACCCGCATGCGCGTCGTCTGCACCTTGGGCGTAACGATCGACACCTTCGAGCCCACCAGCGCATTGACCAGCGTGGACTTCCCGGCATTCGGCGCGCCGATCACGGCGGCGAAACCGCAGCGCGTCTTGGTTTCGCTCACACTTTCCATAAACCCAACTTCTTCAGCAGCGCGGCGGCGGCGGCCTGTTCAGCTTCGCGTTTCGAACCCCCTTCACCAATTTCCGGCGGTTCGCCGTCGGCGGTGACTTCCACTACGAACCGCGGCGCGTGGTCGGGACCTTCGCGCCGCACCATCCGATAGACCGGCGCGGTGCGCGCGCTGCGGGCTTGCGCCCACTCCTGCAGCGCCGTCTTGGGATCGCGCATGTCCTGACCGAGCGCGGCGAAGCCGTTGCTCCAGTACCGTTCGATGAACTGCCGCGCCGCCTCCAAGCCACCGTCCAGATAGAGTGCCGCAATCACCGCTTCGCAAGCGCCGGCCAGGATCACCGCCTTCTTGCGCCCCCCGCTGCTCGCCTCCGAAACGGCAAGAATGAGATGGTCCGACAGTCCGGCAGCGTGCGCGGCTTCCGCGCAAGCCTCCTTGCGAACCAGCGCGTTCAGCTTGAGCGCCAGCACGCCTTCCGCGTCCTTCGGGTAGAGTCGATACAGCCTTTCGGCGACGACGAGGCCCAGGACCCGGTCGCCCAGGAACTCGAGCCGCTCGTTCGAATTGGCCGCACCGGCACTCGCATGCGTGAGTGCGCGTTCGAGCAGGGTCTTGTCGTGAAAGGAGTGCCCGAGAGATGCTTCGAGCGCGCCGCGGTCCGGCTTAATCGATGATCGTGCCGATCCGGTCATAACGGATCGTCCAGGGCCATTTCCAAATTTCCCACCAATGCGCGGTGCCGTTGGTCGAAAAGAAGATCAGCTCTGCCTTTCCGACGAGATTCTCGGCAGGAACGTAGCCGACATCGGCGCGGCTGTCGTTCGAATTGTCGCGGTTGTCGCCCATCATGAAATAATGACCGGGCGGCACGACAAACACGCGGGTGTTGTCCGCCGCGCCGTTCGGGATGCGATCGAGCACGAAATAGCTCTTGCCGTTGGGCAGCGTCTCCCGGTAGCGGGGCACGTGGTTCACCATGCCGAATTCGTCGCTCTCGACGTAGTCGGGAGCGCGCACTTTCGGCACCGCCTTGCCGTTGAGATAGAGCTGCCCGCCCAGCATCTGGATGCGATCTCCGGGCAGCCCGATCAGGCGCTTGATGAAATCTTCGCCATAATCCGGCGAATCCCGATTGGGCATCTTGAAGACAATCACGTCACCGCGCGTCGGCGCGTGGAAAAAAATGCGTCCCACCGAAGGAAAGATATGGCCGTAAGGCAGCGAGTAGCGGCTGTAGCCGTAGGCGAACTTCTCGACGAACAGATAATCGCCGATCAGCAGGGTGTTTTCCATCGAACTCGAGGGAATGTTGAACGGCTGGAACAACACCGTGCGGATCACCAGCGCGATCAGCAGCGCATAGACGACGGTCTTCACCGTCTCGATCCACGATTCGCCTTGCGCCGCCTTCTTCTGTGGCGCCGAAACGGTGCGCACGGGTCGGCCGCCTTCAGGCTTGCCTGGCGGCGCGGCCGGTGCGTCCTTCGCGGCCGTCGGCATGGCAGGCTCTGAATCGTTCGCGTTTTCGGCGTCGCTCATGTCGGGCTTGTCGGGATTGCTGCAGTCAGAAGACCAATGGGGAGCGGAAGGTCAAGGTGCAAGGCATATTTATGATTTATTCCGAACCTTTGTGCGGCGGGCGTGCCACAGCCGAGACGATGACGATGGCCTGGGCGAGCGGGAAATCGTCGGTGATCGAAACGTCGATGACGGCTTCGTGACCTTCCGGGGTGATTTCATGGAGCCTGCGCAAGGCCCCGCCCGTCAGCTGCATGGTGGGCTTGCCGCCGGAAACATTTACCACCCCCATATCGCGCCAGAACACGCCGCGCCTCAAACCCGTGCCCAGCGCCTTGGCGCACGCCTCCTTGGCGGCGAAGCGCTTGGCATAGCTGGCGGCGCGCTGGGCGCGCTTGTCCGATTTGGCCCGCTCGACCGGCGTGAAGATTCGATCGAGGAAGCGGTCGCCATGGCGCTCGATGGTCTTTTCGATCCGCCGGATGTCGATCAGGTCGGAACCGAGCCCGAGGATCATGGTATCCACCTCCCCCTCGTGGGGAGGTCGATTTGCTTGAGCGATAGCGAAAGCAAATCGGGTGGGGGAGTAATGTTGCGAACAGCCCCCCACCCGCGTCGCTGCGCGCCGCGACCTCCCCACAGGGGGGAGGTGATCGATTCACCGCGCTGCATTTCGTGCCTCATCCATCAGCCGGCGCATTTCGCGTATGGAGGCTTCCAGCCCAACGAAGATCGCTTCGCCCACCAGGAAATGGCCGATGTTCAGTTCGCGGATCTCGGGAATCGCCGCGATGGGCCCAACCGTGTCGTAGCCAAGTCCGTGGCCGGCATGAATCTCCAAACCGATCGAGGCGCCGTACGACGCGGCGTCGCGAATTGCCCGCAGATGGTTCTCGCGATCCGTGCCGGTGCTGTCGCAATAGGCGCCGGTGTGCAGCTCGACGACCGGCGCGCCGAGCAACTTCGCCGCATCGAGCTGGGCGCGGTCGGCTTCAATGAACAACGAGACGCGGATGTTCGCGCCGCCCAGCACGCGGACCACGGGCGCCAAGCGATTGTGCTGGCCCGCGGCATCGATGCCCCCTTCCGTCGTGCGTTCCTCCCGCTTCTCCGGCACGATGCAGGCGGCGTGCGGGCGATGGCGCAACGCGATCTCCAGCATCTCGTCGGTCGGCGCCATTTCCAGGTTGAGCGGCAGATCGATCTCACGGCTCAGCCGGTCGATATCGTCGTCCGAGATGTGCCGGCGATCCTCGCGCAGATGCGCGGTAATGCCGTCGGCGCCGGCGCCGGCCGCAATTTTGGCGGCGCGTACCGGATCGGGGAATTTGCCGCCGCGCGCCTCGCGCACCGTCGCCACGTGATCGATGTTCACGCCGAGGCGGAGGCGATGCATATCCCTATCCGTGATCGCGGCCGCATTTGCTGCACTGGGTCTCGGGCATCGGCACCCACTTGCCGTTCACCTTGCCGAGCGGCTCCTTGCAGTGGGTGCAGCGGATGTTCACCATCATGGCGAAGGACGCCGCGTACCCCAGCCCGCAGATCGCCACCGATTGCCAGTGAATCTCGCGCGGGAAGAAAAAATGGCTCGCGCTCGCCCCGAACACCAGCGCCAGTGCCTCGAAAATATAGAACTCGGTCTTTCGCCTCAGCTGCGGCACTCTCAGCGCCGGCAGGCGCCTGCGTCCATCTGCACTCACGGTCCAAGCCCCTTACGCTGGAACACCGCCGCCATCTTGCTGGCGCAGCGGCCGGTTGTCAGCACGCAAACTGACGCGCCAAAGCTAATCAAATCCTAATGCGCTTCGGCGGGCTCGGATTCCTGCGGCCCGCGGACGCGATCCACGCTTTCCACCGACGCGTTGACCCGCAAGGCGCCGATGATGTTCTCCAGGTGCGCCACGTCGCGGACTTCGATATCCACCAGGAACTCGAAGAACAGCGGATTGCGGCTGGCGACCTTGAGGTTCGAAATGTTGCCGCCGTTGTTGCCGATGACGGTCGCCACGGTCGCCAGCGACCCCGGCTCGTTCTTCACTCGCACCTGCACGCGGGCCACGCTGGGGCCAAGTTCCGCGGCATGCGCCCCCCAGCTGACATCCAGCCAATCCTCCATGTCGGCGCGCGCATTCTCCAGCTCGGCGCAATCGATGGTGTGGATCACGGCGCCCTCGCCCGGCGCCATCAGGCCGACGATTCGGTCGCCCGGCAGCGGATGGCAGCATTGGCCGAGCCGATAGGAGATCCCTTCGGTGAGGCCTTTGATGGAAATGGCCTTGGCGTGCTTGCCCGCGGCCCGGCGCAGCGCGTGGCGGTCCGGGTCGCGCTTGAGCTCCGGATAGACCGCTTCGAGCACTTCGTTGGCGCGGAGCTGCCCGCGGCCCACTTCCACCAGCACTTCTTCCGCTTTCGGCAGGCGCAGCTTCTTCGCGACCTCCTCGATGGCTTTCGGCGTCAGCTCGCGATGCTCGTCGGCGAACGCCTTCTCGAGAATCTTGCGGCCGAATTTGATGTGCTCGTCGCGCTGGGCATGGCGCAGGAAGCGGCGGATTTCAAAACGCGCCCGGCCGGTCACCGCAAACTGCTCCCACAGCGGCGACGGCGCCTGATCCTTTGTGCGGATGATCTCGACCTGGTCGCCGTTGCCCAATGGCGTGTGCAGCGGCACGTGCACCCCGTTGACCTTGGCGCCCACCGTGGTGTTGCCGACGTCGGTGTGCACCGCATAGGCGAAATCGATCGGCGTGGCGCCGCGCGGCAGGCTGATCAGGTCGCCCTTGGGCGTGAAGCAGAAGACCTGGTCCTGATACATGTGGAGGCGCGAGTGCTCGAGGAACTCCTCCGCGGAGTTGCCGTGCTCCAGGAGATCGACCATTTCGCGCAGCCACTGATAGGCGCCTTCCGCGGTGCGGTCCTTGTCCGCCACGTTTTCGCGGTAGCGCCAGTGTGCGGCCACGCCCCGCTCGGCGATGTCGTGCATGTCCTGGGTGCGGATCTGCACTTCGACGCGCTGCTGCTCCGGGCCGATCACTGTGGTGTGGATGGAGCGGTAGCCGTTGGTCTTCGGGTTGGAGATGAAGTCCTTGAACCGCTCCGGCACCATGCGCCAGTTGCCGTGCAGCACGCCCAGCGCGCGATAGCATTCGTCGGTGGTCTTCACGATGACGCGAAAGCCGAAGATGTCCGACAACTGCTCGAAGTTCAGCTGCTTGTCCTTGAGCTTGCGCCAGATGGAATAGGGGCGCTTGGCCCGGCCATACACCCAGGCCTCGATGCCCGCTTTGGCGAGCTTGTGCTTCAACTGATCGGCGATGCGGCCGATGCGGTCGCCGGACTGCGCATCGAGCCGCGCCAGCCGGGTGACGATGGAATTGCGCGCTTCCGGATCGCGCTCGGCGAAGGCGAGGTCTTCCAGCTCCTCGCGCATGTTCTGCATGCCGATGCGCCCGGCCAGCGGCGCGTAAATGTCCAGCGTCTCCTGCGCGATTCGCCGGCGCTTCTCGGGATCGTCGATGAAGTGCAGCGTGCGCATGTTGTGCAGGCGGTCGGCGAGCTTGACCAGCAGCACGCGGATATCGTTCGACATCGCCAGCATCAGCTTGCGGAAGTTCTCGGCCTGCTTGGTGCGCTCGGAAAACAGCTCCAGCTGCGACAGCTTGGTGACGCCGTCGACGAGATTCGCGATTTCCTCGCCGAAATTCTGCGTCACGTCGTCGATGGTGACGTAGGTGTCCTCCACCGTGTCGTGCAGCAGCGCGGTGACGATGGTGGGCACGTCCAGCTTCAGGTCGGTGAGGATGGCGGCCACTTCCAGCGGATGGCTGAAATAGGGGTCGCCCGAGGCGCGGAACTGCTTGCCGTGGGCCGTCATAGCGTAGACGTAAGCCCGGTTGAGCAGCGCCTCGTCGGCATCCGGGTCGTAGGCCTTCACCCGCTCGACCAGCTCGGTCTGCCGCATGAGCTTGGGGCGGGTACGCGGCGTCAGCGGCGCCAGGATGCGGCCCAGGAGCTCGGCGGAGCGGGCAAGCGGGTTGGACGGCGTGCCGGACTTGGCAGTCGCCGCGGGCTCAGGGCTCGGCCTCGGCGCAGTCATCTGCCGACAATATAGCGGAAAATCGCGGATTTCCCGCACTGCATTTGGCCGCGGGGACTCCCCGCCCGACGACGGCCATCCGTATCCTTGACGAAAAGGGCGGCTTGCGGCCGCCCTTCTGTTACCGAATTCTGATTTTCTGATTTCTGGAGCTAGGCCCCGCCTCACTCTTCGTAGTCGCCCTCTGGCTCGGGCTGCGGCTCGGCGCGGCGCTGCGCCTCGGAGGTGAGCGCGCGCAGCAGCTCCTCCTCGGTCACCTGGCGGTGCTGGACATCCTCGCGGACGTCCTCTTCCGGCGCGGGCTCCGGCTCGTCCACTTCGGCGTGCTTCTGCAGCGAGCGGATGAAGTCTTCCTTCAGCGCATCGGGCTTGAGCGACTTGGCCGCGATCTCGCGCAGCGCCACGACCGGGTTCTTGTCGCGGTCGCGGTCGACGATGGGCTCGGCGCCGCCCGAAAGCTGGCGGGCGCGGAAGCCCGACAGCAGCACCAGGTCGAATCGGTTGGGCACCTTGTCGACGCAATCTTCAACGGTCACGCGAGCCATTCAGGAATCCTTGTTTTCTCGGGTTTTCGGGCGCTGTTTGACCGGCATCCTGCAAGCCGGCCATGGATTTGCGGGCGTCCTCAAGGGCCAATGCCGCTCAAGGGCCGCGAACCATATAGGAACTGCCCCCGCAAGGGCAAGGGCCAGGTTCTGACCGACCCTACGCAATGGCGTACTTTCAGTTCGCCCGGCGGGCCGCCGTGGAGACACGCGCGAGGCGCTTGCCGGTATTTAGATCGGCGATTGCTTTGTGCAAACGGGCGGCATTTTGCGAACTTCGCAGAAGATATGACGTTTCCGAGTTCCACAGCGCGCCTATCACTTCACCCGGCTTGTTTTTGATCGCCTTCAGGTAAGCGATCGCCGGTGCATCCGGATGACGGCGGCCCTGCTCCCAGTTCTTTACCGTCGCCAAGGGAATTTGAAACGCATTGGCAAAGCGCGTCTGCGACATGCGCAGCGATTCCCGGATCGCCTTCACGTCCGGCACGTCCACTTCCACCACGGTGATGCGCATGCCTGGCACTTTCTTGCCGCGGGCGTGATCGGCCGCTTGTGTCAGGCTCTCGATCAGGTCTCGACCAAACTTGCTCATTTCGATTTCCTCCTCTGGCGCCCGCCATACTTGATGATCGCTGCGAATTTTTGTGCTTCGCGCCTTTGGTCCAGCGTCATGTCCTGGCGTTCCGACTTCGCATAGACCAGCAACAAATAGAGCGGATGCTCCTGATCGTAATAGAAATGGATCACGCGAACGCCGCCGCGCTTTCCCGTTCCGCTTCTGCGCCACCGCACCTTCCGCACGCCGCCGGTGTCTGGAACGATGTCACCGGCCTCCGGATTGCGCGCGATGTAGTCCACAAACTCATCATGCTCTTGCGGGGTCCAGATTTTTGCCGCCTGCCGTTCGAACAGCGGCGTCTCCGCGACCGTGACCGGCTTCACCGCCATGAGGTCGCTATACGCCATTGGCGTACTAATGTCCAGGCTCCGCAGATTGGCTATTCCCGCTTAACCTTCTCCGTCCCCGGCGGTTGCTCTTCGGGGCGGAGGGTTTCGTGGACGGCGTCGTTGCGGGTGTGAACCACCGGCGCGGGCTCGGCGGGCGCCTCGGGCGCCTTGTGCTTGTAGCCGAGCGCGGCGAACGCCGCCTCGCCTTCGCGCGCGAACACGCTCCGGATGCGCAGATCGCGCTGCGGGAACGGAATCTCGATCCCTGCGCCGCGCAGCGCGTCGTCGATCGCCCAGGTGTAGGCGGCCTGCATCGCGGCGGGGCGCTTCACCGCTTCCACCGTGGGCCACACCACCAGCTCGAAATTCAGCGCCGAGTCGCCGAAGCTCGTCATCCACACCTGGGTGCGGCGGGTGCCATCGTCGGGTGAGGTGAAGGGCAGCGTCTTGGCCGCCGTCAGCACCACCTCGCGCACCTTCGCCTTCTCCGCGCCATACGCCACCGAGAACGGCACATGGATGCGCCGCGTCTGGTTCTGCAAGGTCCAGTTGGTGAAGCGCTCCTCGATGAAGCGCGAGTTTGGCACGAAGATGTCGAGATTGTCGTTGGTGCGGATGCGGGTGGCGCGCGCGCCGATCTCCCACACGATGCCGCGCACCACCGGCGTGGTGGCGAGCTCGACAAAATCGCCGACGTTCAGCTCGCGGTCGAACAGCAGCACGATTCCGGAGACGAATTCCTTCGCCACGCCCTGCAGCCCGAGGCCGACGCCGATGCCCAGCGCGCCAGCGAACACCGCGAACGAGCTCAGGTTCAGGCCGAGGGCGGAAAACGCGAACAGCACGCCGATGATCGCGATGCCGTAGCCGGAGAGCTTCTCGAGAATGTACAGCCCGGCCACGCCGTGCGTGCGGCGCATGCGAATGCGGGCGAGGAGCCGCACGGCGATGCGCGACAGTGTGAACGAGACCGCGACGATGACGACGGCGAGCAGCAGGCCCGCCAGCGTAATCGGCGTGCCGGCGATATCGGCCAGCCGGAGGGAGAGAATACTGGGCGCGTATGTGGTCAATAGAGCCATTCCGGCCATCCAGTCCGTCGTCGGGCCACTCGCTTCAGGCGGTGAGCGCCTGATTCCAGTAGAGCACAAGATAGAAGATCATGATGGCGACAGGAATTGCGTAGTCGAGCACCCACACACGCACGAACGCGAGCAGCGTGTAGAGCGCGAGCGGGGCAAGCATGCGGAACAGGTCGAATGCATCGACCGATCCGCCTGCCGATGCCTGGCGGACGCCGAAAACGAACAACCCAAGCAGAAAATAGCTGAGCTGGTAAAGTGCGAACACGCTCCAGAAATAGCGTCGATTCGATTCATAGAATGCGCGAAGATCGCATGTCTCGCCCACTTCATCCGGCAGGCTTGCGGCTGCGAGCAGCACCAGCAGCAGAACCTGCACGAATTGTCCGAGATAGATCGAGAAAGTTCCCGTTTGGGCGAGGTTGCGAACCGTCCAGACTGCAAACCACAGCCGGACAATTTCTATCACTACCAGCGCCGCGGCGACCGGCACCCGGCCGTCCCATGTCACGCGCCGCGCGTTGCGCAGCAGCCGGTGGAAGCACATCACCAGATCGGCAAGCGCCAGGCTCACCAGGATCGTGATCAGCCCCAACCCATATTCGAAAGGTCGCATCTGCCCACCGCCTTGGCGCGAACTCTAGTCAGCGCAATCGCGAACGAAAAGGACCGCAGCGTTTGGCGCATTCAGGCGATTTCGACGGGTGCGGTTGGCGTCGAACGGATGGTCGATCAGCGGCTGCCACTCTGCGCGGCGCGGTGGGCGTCGCGCTCGGCTGCGGTCCGGTCCGCCGATCCGAAGATGCCCATCGCGCGCAGCAACGCCAGCCACGCACCGCCCACCAGGTAGCCTGCCAGCACATCCGTCGGGTAATGCACGCCGAGATAAATCCGCGACAGGCCGATGCCGAGGATCATGCACAGCGCGCCGACCCAGATCGCCGCGCGCCAGACGGGCTTGCGGATTCCGGCCGCGACAACGGCCGCCAGCGCGCCGTAAAAGCAGGCGGCGAAAAGGGCATGCCCGCTGGGAAAACTGTAGCTTGTCGGCGCAGCGCCGAAGAAGGCCTCCGGACGCGCGCGGTGAAAGATCGCCTTCAACCCGTTGTCGAGCAGGATCGCGCCTGACATCGCGAGCGCGATCGCGCATGCGCGCCGCCGCAAGCCCTTGAGCCAGAGAACGCCCGCCGCGATGACCGTCGCCGGGACCCAGACCGGACTGGAGCCGACGAGCGTGAACAGGCGCGCCAGCTCGGTCAGCCCGCTCGACGCCTGCCGGTGAATGGCCTCACGGATGAGGCTGTCGAACGGCGCCGCGGTGCCCGTCGCGACCGCGGCCGCCAGCAGCGCCAACGATACGACGCCGGCCATCGCGCCGGCGTACCAGGCCACCGAGTTTTGCCTGTGCATGTGCGCGGCACCTTATCGGTTCGCGCGGGTGGACGAATGTCCGATGACGCGCAGGCGGTTAGTCCGCCGGTTTGGCGGCGAGGTCGCGGCCGACCGCGTCGTGCGCCGCCTGCCACGCGCGCGCGAGCGGCCGATGCCATAACGCCTTCCAGCCCGGCGTCGTGAAGAACGCGGGTGCGATGGCCTTGTCGTACGGCACCGTGAACAGCAGGAATTCGTGGCGGTCGTAGGAGCGCTCGAGCCACGCGATGGCGTCCGCATAATCGCCGGCGATGGCGTAATTGTCGCCGATGTCGAACGCGCCGAGATCGCCGTGCGGGAACTGGGCGGCAAAACCGCTCAGAATAGCGACGGCCTTCGCTTTCTCGCCCGCGCCAACGGCGATGTGGAACCCGCACATGCTCGCGGCGCTTGTTTCCTTCAATGCCGTGAGTTGCGCCTCAAGCGCGCGCGCCTTGTCGAGATGATTGCTGTGGGCATAGGCCATGCAGAGGCGCGCGAGATTGTCGGGCTGGTTGGGATAAAGCTTGCGCGCCTCTTCGCCCGCCACGGCCGCTTCGTTCCATCGCGCCAGATGCAGATAAGCCGGCACCACGTTCAGCCGGTCGACGATCGACAGCCGGTTGAGCTGGGCCGCGCCTTGCGCCGCAGCGAGGGCAGCTTCCGGGAATCCCATGAACTGGTAGTAGCGGAACAACTCATGCAGGACGGCGTAGCTATGCGGATTGATCGCCAGCATGTGGCGCGCGTCCTTGCGCGCCGTGTCCCACTCCATCCGGCGCATCGCCAGATCGAGATGCAGGCCCAGCGCGTCAAGATTTTCAGAATCGAGCGCAAGCGCGCGGTCGATGGCGCGTTCGGCTGCGGGGATGTAATCGCTGCGCTCCGGCCGGAATATCGCCAGCACGATGTATGCCCGCCCAAGCCCGGCATACGCCTCGGGGAACTTCGGCTGCCGCGCAACCGCCTTCTCGAACAGGACCCGCGCCCTGTCTGTGCCGGCGCGGGTGCGCGGCGCAAGCTCGTATTGCGCCTGCAAGTAGTCGCGATAAGCGACCGGATCCATCGTGGGCCGGTTTGACTTCCCCCGCATCGGCAGCAGCTTGTGGGTCAGCGCGCTGACGATGGCGCGGGCGATCTCGTCCTGCACCGCGAGCGCGTCGGTCATGTTACGGTCGAAGCTCGACGACCACAGATCGTAGCCGTTGCGCGCGTCGATCAGCTCGGCGCGGATTCGCAGATGCTGACCCGCCTCGCGCACGCTGCCTTCCAGGAGCGAGCGCACGGCCAGCAGGCGCGCGATGGCTTTGATGTCTTCGTTCTTGTCCTTGAACGCAAACGAGGACGCGCGCGCCACCACGCGCAGTTCCGGAATGCTGGCGAGATCGCTCAGCACTTCTTCGGACATGCCGTCGGCGAAATACTCCTGTTTGGAATCCCCCGTCATGTTGGCGAACGGCAGCACGGCGATGGAGGTCGGCCCCGGCGCGGTCGACACGGCGGCAGGGCGAACAGACGGTGCTGCAGGGCTGCCGATATCCTGCTGCGACAACCGGTAAACGATTTCTCCGGCAATCAGCACCAGAATGATCGCCAGAACCCCAAGTCCCGCCAGATGCGCGTAGGGATGTTTGGGAGGCTCGACTGGAATCCCCGCCAGATGCCGCGCCCCCATCCAGCCCAGCGTGAGCGTCAGCGGAAACCCGAGAATGGCGACCAGGATCAGCGCCTTCAGCACCCATCCGGGCACATCGAACGCGGGAAGCGCGATGGAGGCGGCCTGCACCAGCAGCCAGGCGATGACCGCATAGCCCGCCGCGAGGCGATCGAGCTTGCGCGCATGAATTGCTCCGAGCAGCCGTTCCACGCCCCACGCACTCCGTCTCTGGCCCACGGTCACACTGGGCCGTTTTACAACCTTCCGGCTTCGCTGTCCGATCTAAACGCGTTGTAATATCCAAATCCGCGGCCGCTATGGCGGCGCCCCCGCCGTCCTGATAGCTTTGGCGCCTCAACACAGGGGGATTTCCATGCGCCATACATTTCCGCTTGCCATTGCGGCTGCCTTGCTGGCCGCGGCGCCCGCCTTGGCGGCTTCCGGCGCGACGACGCCGGCCAGCACCGACACCAAATCGACCACCGCGCCTGCAACCTCCACTGGCACGAGCCAAGGCGGCTCCGCCGGCTCGGAGTCCAGCATGAGCAGCAGCACGAGCAGCACCACGCACCACGCCGTGCATCACAGGCACCACCACGTCGTGCACCACAAAAAGACCGTCAAGCTGCCGGAGGCTCCGCTTCCAGGGGGAGATTCCGGCACCGGCACGCCGAAGTAGCGCTCAGAGGCTTACTAGCCTGACAGTCCGGCGAGCGCGTCCCGCTACGCGCCAGCGTGCGTGCGGCCTGATGAATGCGCTCGGCATCATCACCGCCGTCATGGCGTTCTGCTCGGCGCCGATCTCGGTCAGCATCTGCATGCGGCGCAGCTCGAGGGATTTCGGCGTCTGGCAACGCTGGCGGGGTTCTGCTAGATTGGCGCCTCAACATAGGGGGACTTCCATGCCCACGACCACGCGGGCCGGCACCGGCTCCAAACGGAACACCACACGTGCCACCGGCAAGAGCCGAGGCGGCTCCGCCGGCTCGAAGTCCAGCAAGAGCAGCACCACGCCTTCCGCTCAAACAAAGGGCGTCAGGATGGCGCTTGCGCCGGATTCCGGCACGGGCACTCCGAAGAGCACCTAAAAAAGCCAGACTAGGCCCCATCGTCCGACGATCGCGTTCCGCTGCGCGCCAGCGTGCGCGCGGCGTCGATGAATTCGCTCGGCATCATGACCACCGTCATGGTGTTCTGTTCGGCGCCGATCTCCGTCAGCATCTGCATGCGGCGCAGCTCCAACGATTCCGGCGTCTTGACGATCTCGTCGGCGGCCTGGCGCAGCTTGACCGCCGCCTCCATCTCGGCTTCCGCCTTGATGATGCGGGCGCGCTTCTCGCGCAGCGCTTCGGCCTCCTGCGCCATGGCGCGCTGCATGGAGGCGGGGATCTCCACGTTCTTCATCTCGACGTTCTGGACTTCGACGCCCCAGGCTTCGGTCACCTGATCGACGCGGTCCTTGATGAACCCGGCGAGCTTCTCGCGCTCCTTCAGCACATCGTCGAGCGAATGCTGGCCGATGATGTTGCGCAACGTGGTGAGCGCCACCTGGATGACGGCGTCGCGCACGTTCTGCACCTCGATGATGGCGAGATCGGGCTTGACCACGCGGTACCAGATGACGGCGTTGGCCTTCACCGGGACGTTGTCGCGCGTCATCGCCTCCTGCTGCTCGACGCCGTCGGTGAACACGCGCATGTCGACGATCTGCGCCCGCTCGATGCCAAACGGGATGATCCAGAACAGCCCGGGGCCGCGGATCCCCGTGTAGCGGCCGAAGCGGAACACCAGCGCGCGCTGGTACTGCTGCGCGATGCGGAAGCCGGTGAGCAGGATGAGAAGGACAATGCCGATGGCGATGATGGCGATCATGCAAATCTCCCATGCGCTTTATGGCGACTCATAGGTATGCAGCGCCGGCGGGTTTGGCAAAGCCGCGCTAATTCGTCAGTGGCGGCAGAGGCTTGCGCTAGTGCTTCCCGCTCGCGCACAGTTGAGCGGGGACAGGCGCATGAAAACAGTCGATCGCATTCTTGGAATACTGCTGATCCTCGGCGCGGCCGTCACCGCCTTCTATTGGTGGAGCTATTTTTCCGGGGGAGACGTGATGGTGCTGCGCGAGCGTTGGTACACCGCATTCGAATCCAGCTTTCCGGTTGCCGATGGGTGGATGGCGCTGTGCATGCTGGTGAGCGGCGTCGGTTTCCTGCTGCGGCGGAGATTCGCCGCGCCGTTTGGGCTGATGGCCGGCGCCGCCCTGCTCTATCTCGCCGCCATGGACATCACCTTCGATGTCGAAAACGGCATGTACGCCCTTGTGCATGCCAACGATGCGATGACATTCGAGGTGATCATCAACGCCGCGACGGTGGCGCTGGGGATTGCCACTCTCATCGTTTCCTGGCGACGGATCGGGCCTTGACCGGGGGGTTGCTTGCGGCCGCCAAGGAAGAAGATTACAGTCGTTCTTCCTAGCGAAGATTCGTGCAATGGGCGCGCTCAACATCAAGGACGTCGACGTGGCGAAGAAGGCGCGGCGGCTCGCCAAGCTGAAGGGCACCACGATCACCGCCGCGGTTTCCGAAGCACTCGACGCCAGCCTGAAGAACGCCGAGCACAAGGCCAAGCTCGACCGCGATGCCCGCGAACGCGAGGTGGACAAGATCCTGAAGCGCTTCCGCGCTTCGATACCGCCCGATGCTCCATCCTATGAAGAAATCATGGCGGACATGTACGACGAGAATGGCTTGCCGAAGTGATCGCAGTCGATACCTCGGCCGTCGTCGCAATTCTGTGGGGCGAAGCGGACGAGGTGCGCCTGCGGGCGGCACTCGAAGTCAATTGGTCGTCCGGCGCGGTTGTCTCGACCGGCAACCTGCTGGAGCTGCAGCTCGTGCTTGCAGGAAGCAGATCGCGAACCGGATGGGCCGATGCCGAGGCGCTGTTCGCCAAATATCGTATCGCTGCACACCCTTTCGACGAGCGGCAATTGCAGGTCGCGCGCGAAGCCGCGGTGCGCTTCGGCAAGGGCCGACACAAGGCGGGCCTGAATTTCGGCGACTGCTTCGCCTATGCACTCGCCAGGGTCGAAGATGTGCCGCTGCTCTGCACCGGCAAGGACTTCGCCGCGACCGACATCGCCATCGCCTGATCCCGCCGCCGTTGGCTTCGCACCTCGGCCCTGTCGCGGGCCGCGCCGCCGCCCGTGTTACGGTAAGCGGGTGATCTGCACTTTGACGCAGCCGATGGTGCCGGTGTCGCCGGCCGCCGTGTCCTCGACCTTCAGTTTCCACCCGCCGTCGATCGGGTCGCCGAGCACACCGGACAGCGGCTGCTCCGGCTTGAATAATCCGGCGAACGGCGCAGCCCCGGCCGCAATCGGCGTGGTTGCCGTGTCACTGAACACGGCGAACGTACCGGAGCAGTCGTTGGTGCCGCTCCCGTAATTGTCGCCGCCGCCGCCGCGATGATTGCTGAGCAGCGCGGTCTTGCCTGTCGGCGAGATCAGCGTCAGCCGCAAATCCGAGTCGAAGGTGTGATCCAGACGCACGAAGGCCTTGACCCTCACTGGGACCCCGGTGTCGCGCACCACCAGCGGCACGCTAACGGAGCTCAAGTCGGCGATCGGCACGGCGATATTGCCGCTCGAATAGGTTGTGGTCACCGTGGATCCGCCCGATACGGCGACGCTGGCAGAGCCGGTGTTGTTGGCGCTGTTGCCGTCGACGGTGGACGCCGTGCCGACCGCGGCGAACGTGCGCGTTCCCCCCGCCGTGATTCCGGTGGCGACGACCTGGATGCTCTTGGAGGATCCGGCCGGAATGGATCCGAGCGAGCAGCCGGCGATTCCATTGGCCGTCGAACAGGCGCCGCCCGGCGAATTCACCGATTGAATCAGCAGGCCCGACACCGGATTCATGGCGAGGAATGCGTCGGTGGCGCCGTTGCCTGTCGCCGAGGCCGTGACGGTGAATGTCACGTTCTGGCCGAGAGAAATACTCGCCGGCGATGCCGTGACGCTGACGCCCAGGTCGGCGTTTGCCGGGACCGGAGCGATCTGTGCGAAATGCACGTCCGGCTGATGGAGGTGGAAGGAGTCTCCGAAGCGGTTGTCGGCCCAGGTGGAGAAGAACGAGCCGCCGGCCGCGATCTGGTCGTAGTCGCCCATGTACACGGAATTGATGACGGCATCCTGCCCGATCGCGATGGGCGTATCCGGACTGAGCTGAAAGCTCTTGTGAAAAGCCACCGAGCCGCTGACGTTCGCCGAGCCGAGCCGGCCGCGCCGGTGAAACAGCAGATTGTCCGGATCGTGGCTGCGGCTGTAATAGCCGAACATCAGCTGGCCGCCTGGAGTGATCGCGACCGTCGGCATGTACTGGTCGCCGGCAGTATCGTCGTTGACGTGCTGCGCTGCGCTCCACGTCGCTCCGCCGTCGGTCGAACGCACGACATAGATGTCGGCTTTATTGGCGGGCGCGGCGGCGTTGAGATCGTTGTACACCACGTATTGATAGCCGCCGCCGGTCGGAAGCACGGCCGCGTGCGGGAACGAGTTCGACCTGAACCCGCCCAGCAGTCCCAGATCGCCGTTCACCGACGCCGTATGCAAGTGGGCGACGTGAACTTCGGGAAAAAACGTCAGCCCGCCATCGGTCGAGCGCCGCGTGAAGATGTCGTTGGCGCCGGCGGCTCCCTTGAAATAATAGATGTTGACCTGGTGATCGGGGCTGACGGTCAGAAAACAGCCCTGCACCTGCGGTCCGCCGCCGGCGATTGTGAGCGGCGTACCGAAGGTTATTCCGCCATCGGTGGACCGGTTAAAGCGGATCTCGGCCGGGCTGACACCGAATTCCGTATAGCAGACATAGAGATTGTGCTGGCCGGTGCCGCTGAAATTGTCCACCGCGAGCCAATCCTTGTCGGCATCCACGCCGCCGGCCGGCACCGGCGGCGCAAACGTGTGCCCCATGTCCGTGGACTTGAAGATCTGAATGGGAAAGGGAGAGCCGTTGAATGCCAATGTGCCGAGGTACACCGCTCCGGTGCCGTTGAGAGTCTTGTCGACGGCGAGAACCGGATCGCCGGCGTCGCCCGCAGAGCTGTCCGGCAATTTGCCCGCATCGGTCCAGGTGAATCCATTGTCAGCGGAAAAAGCGTAGCCGGTGAAGTGACTTGCGCCGCCGAGAAACGATCCGGAATCGTTAAACGACGCGATCAGATTGCCGCCGCCGAAATTCGCGATTGTCGTTTCGCTTTGGGTGTCCTGTGCCGTGGCATCCGCATTGGGATCGTTGACCGCCGGCAAGGCAATCCGCGGCGGCGCGGACTTGCCGCCTGTGAAGCCTGCGGCGCGCGCACGCCGCGCCGCCTCCCGGTTGAGCCAGGCGCCGGAGTGAGGATCGTTGCGCGCTGTTGCTGCCGGATCCTTCTTCTTCGCGGTCAGTGCCGGCGTCGCGCCGACCCCCAGCGCGACTCCCGCGACGAGCAACAGCCGCCCCAGCGACCAGAAAGACGTGTTCGACATGAGCCCCACCCCGTTGGATGTCTTCCCCAGCGATCTGTCTGCCGGATGACAAGAAATTAATGGTACACCGCCACGCAGGCAGAAGGCAATGGGGGCAGCACACGGCCCAACCGCCGCTCTATGGGACGTTCTCCGGGGCGGACTTGCGGGCGCGGCGCTCGGCGGCAAGATGGCGGGTGCGCAGCCAGGTGGTGGCTGCGGTGGCCAGCAGCATGGCGGTCGAGAAGACGAGTCCGGCGTCCGTCCAGCCGATGACGCTCGCGGCGGGATGAAAGTTCGGCGGCGCTGGGCCGTAAGGTTGAGTTCCGCCGTTCAGTTGCGGAAACAGAAGCTTCAGCCCGAAGCGCAGCGCGAACAGCGCTGCGAAGATGACGGTGCCGATCGGGGTGGCGCGGGCCATGATCTCGCCGTGCTCGTCGAGCGTGAAGTGGCGGTGCCGGCCGGTGAGATACCCCACCGCTCCGCCCGCCACCGCAGCAGCCCCATACACGAGCAGCCACAACAGGCCGGGCCAGCCGGTCTGTTGCAACATGAAGCCGGTGCCGAACGTCACGATGGCGGGCATCACGAACAGGCGGCCGGGCTTCACCTTCTGCGGCTTGTTGCGGATCAGCCGCCGCGCCACCAGGGCGATCACCAACAGCGGGACCAGATAGGGCGCGAGCTTGGCGGCGAGATGCGGGTCCATGCTCAAACATTGAACCTTCAAGAAGGCCACTCCCACAAGCTCTCGAAAAAGCGCGGCAGCGAGCGCGCCACACGGTTCAACCGCAATTCTATGCCGCTTGCCATGATTCCAGTGCGGAAGGTGGTAGGATGACCGCCAATTTTGAGGAACAGATTATGCTGAAAACTATAACTGCCGCACTTGCGGTTGTGCTTCTCGGGACGGCCGCCGCGACGGCAACGCCAGTCCTTTCTGGCGCCTATACCGTGACTGCCAGGGATCTGTGCCAGCAGAGGCTGATCGCGGATTTCAACAATTCGGGCGGTCCGAATGTCGTCGACGCTCTGAATTTTTCCAGTGGTGACGTACCTTCGGCGCAAACTCTGATTACCGCAAAATTCATTCCAGCCAAGAGCAAAATTACGGTTACAGGCTTTGTGGATGAGGGGTCGGGGTTTCTGCTCCAATCAACCGGATCGAAGAGCGGCAGCCAGGGCACAGCGCTGAACGAACGGGTGCAGTCGGGGTCAATCAGCTATTCGAATACCGACACCACGATCACGATCGGCAATAGGACCTACAATGCGATTTACGGCCAGATCGACAAGAATGGAATTGCTCACACGATGGCGTTCATGGGTCTATACACCGACGGCAACCCCCCCGACACCTGCTCGGAACAGGACGAAGCGATCCGGCAATAGCGTTACGACGTTGCTCAAACGATTGACTTGATCGCCACATCGTGCTGCGGCAGTGCGGCGATGAGCTCGGCGGCAGAGCGGCGCGAGATCGGATGGCGCCAGTCGGGCACGATCTCGGCCAGCGGCACGAGCACGAAGGCGCGGCTGTCGATCCGCGGATGGGGCAGCATCGGCGGGCCGCCTTCGATGCGTCCGTCGTAATCGAGAATGTCGAGATCGAGGGTACGCGGCGCATTGCGCACGCTCCGCACCCGGCCGAACGCGCGTTCCACCGCGTGAAGCCGGTCGAGCAGCGCGGCGGGCGAAAGCTCCGTCGTCACCTGCGCCACCGCATTGATGAACGGCGGATCGTTGGGATCGGGCCATGCCTTACTTTTGTACAATCGCGAAACCTTCACCGGCACTATGCCGTTTGTCTTCAGCACGGGAAATGCGGCCGCCACGGTTTGGGCGGGCGGGCCTGCCGGCGAGGAAAGATTGGAGCCAAGCGCGATCAAGATCATCCGGGACGTTCCGCCAACAGCCTGTTAAGCCTTCGCCCCCGCTCGCAAATATTCTAGGGTGCGATTGGCCGTCGGGGGGATTTGCCGAACGGCCCTGAATGTTCGGTTGCTGATTATTGGAGGCATCGCCATGTTGTTCTATCCGCAGGAAAAGCTCGCTTTGTTCGTCGACGGCGCCAATCTCTACGGCGCCGCCAAGGGATTGGGCTTCGACATCGACTATAAGCGATTGCTGGAGCTGTTTGCGCGCAAAGGGCTCCTGGTCCGCGCGTTCTATTACACCGCGGTGGCGGAGGACCAGGAATTCTCGCCGCTGCGCCCGCTGGTCGATTGGCTCGACTACAACGGCTTCGCCGTGGTGACCAAGCCGCTCAAGGAATTCACCGATTCGCAAGGGCGCCGGCGGGTGAAGGGCAACATGGACATCGAGCTCGCCATCGACGTGATGGAATTGGCCGAGACGGTGGACCACATCGTCATCTTCTCCGGCGACGGCGATTTCCGCCGGCTGGTGGAAGCGGTGCAGAAAAAGGGACGGCGCGTGAGCATCGTGTCGACCATTCGCACCCAGCCGCCCATGGTGGCCGACGACCTGCGCCGCCAGGCCGACAACTTCATTGAACTCGAGGAACTGAAGCCGATGATCGTGCGCGAGGGCGGCCCCCGCTCGGCCGGCCTTCAGCAACAGCAACACGCACCCATCCAGCCGCAGTTCGCGGCACAGTAGTCGCACGTCGGATTGGCGGCCGGTGGTCGGTGTCTAGGGCCGAGCGCACTGGACATTTGAGGTACAAAGGTTTATTTCCGCAACTCTTGCCATGGGGGGAGCCATGAAATTCGGATATTTGTGCGGCTTGATTGCCGCAGTAAGCCTAACTGCCTGCGCAACCGAAAAGGTTGCGGAAGCTACCGGCGGAAGCCGCGCCGACGGCACGGTGGAACTCGCCTATCAATTCGGAATGTTTCAGGTTCCGAAGGTGGACTGGAGCCAAGCTCAAGTCACCGCAACGGATCGTTGCCACGTCTGGGGGTATTCAGGCGCTGAAAAATTTGGCGGCGAAGTGCACCATTGCGAGCAGATGAGTAATATGGGGTGTGAGCTGACGACGGTGACCGTCCGCTACCAATGCACAGGTCACCCATCTTCTTAGAAGAACCTCAGGTTCGACAGAATAGCCTTTCCAGTGCCCTATGCGAGGAGGGCGACGCGCTAGTGTAGTTAGGCGAACCTTCATCGCGCTATGGAAGTCGCGCCCCCACCCGCGCCACCACGATGGAGGCGCCTAGAGTCACTAATGGAATCGTCGCATGAGCCGCCGCGCGATTGTCCGCTGTGCCCGCGGCTGCACGCTTTTCGCCATGAGAACCGCGCGCGTTTTCCCGATCACTTCAACGATCCGGTGCCCACCTTCGGCCCGCGCGACGCGCGGCTGCTGATCGTAGGCCTTGCGCCGGGGCTGCACGGCGCCAACCGCACCGGCCGCCCCTTCACCGGCGATTACGCCGGGGTGCTGCTCTACGGCACCTTGCGCAAGCTGGGGCTGGCGCGCGGCACCTATGGCGAGCGCGCCGACGACGGCCTCGAGCTGATCGACTGCGCCATCACCAACGCGGTGCGCTGCGTGCCGCCGGAGAACAAGCCGCTACCGACGGAGGTCAACACCTGCCGTCCATTCCTGAAGGCCACCATCGACAGCATGCCGAACCTGCGCGCGATCCTGTCGCTGGGCAGGATCGCGCATGACAGCGTGTCCAGCGCGCTTGCCGTTTCCAAAAAGGACCACACGTTCGCGCACGGCGCGTCGCGCGCGCTGGAACGCGTCACGCTGCTTTCCAGCTATCACTGCTCCCGCCTCAACACCAACACCGGCGTCCTCACGACGGCGATGTTCGAGGACGTCATGCGCGCGGCGAAAGAAGCGGCAGAACGTTGAACTGGTCTTCCCCTCGCCCCCTTTGAGGGGGCGATCGGAATGCAGAGTACGGAATTCGGGAATCGGGCGCCCTGTATGCGCGACCGTTTCTGATCCCTGCTCTCTGTATTCCGACGTCCGCCGCCCCCTCACCCTGTATCCCTCTCCCCCGGTGGGGGAGAGGGAATTCTACTTACGAATACCGCTCCTCGTTCCACGGGTCGCCGTCGTTGTGGTAGCCGCGGGTTTCCCAGAAGCCGGGACGATCGCGTTCGTGGAACACGATGCGCGTCACCCATTTGGCGCTCTTCCAGAAATACCAGCGCGGGATCACCACGCGCACCGGGCCGCCATGCTCGCGGGCGAGCGGCTTGCCCTCCCAGGAATGCGCCAGCAGCACGTCGTCCTCTGCGAACACCGGCAGCCGCACGTTCGTGGTGTACCCATCGTAAGAATGGAACACGACGTGGCGCGTCTCAGGCTTCGGCTTCACCAGTTCCAGCAACGTGCGGCTCGCAACGCCCTGCCAACGATTGTCGAAGCGACTCCATGCGGTGACGCAGTGAATGTCGCTCACCAATTCCGTCTGCGGCAGCGCCATGAACTGCGTCAGCGTCAGCGCCACCGGATTCTCCACCAGCCCCAGCACCTGCAAGCGCCAGTTCTCCGGCTTCACGTCCGGCTGCCCGCCGAGGTCGAGCACCGGCCAGGTCTTCACTTCGCGCTGCCCCGGCGGCAGGCGGTTGCGATGCGCCGGATCGGGCGCACCGGTCAGCAGCCGCCCCTCCTCCGCCCATTTCTCCTTGGAGCGGATGAGTTTGTCTCTGCTTTGCCCGCCCAGACCCGGCTTCTCGTCCTCGCCCATGCTTCAGCCTCGCACGCCGCCGGCCCGTCGGCGAGACCGAGAGAATAGGATAATAGGCGGAATATTAATGTAGATGGCGCGATATGACCGAACATTTCAGACCTAATTGTCCTATCTCAGCTTGACATCCTACTATCCGCGTTCCATATTGGTTCCTCAACAAGGGAGTGCAAACACATGGAACAGGGAATCCCGCCGGAATGGGCGGCTATGTTCGAAGGCAAAACAGCCGCGGAAATCCACGATATGCGGGTGCCCGCGCACCTCTCGGACGAGGACGCGTTCCGGTTCAAAGACTATCAGCTCGACAGGGCCGACGAGGCGTTCGCCCGAGAGGAGGGGAAGCCGTACATTCCGCGAGGCTGCCCGACATGGCCGGCCGCCGACACATCGGAGGCCGAGAAGGCCGGTTACGCAAATACCGCAGATGCCCTCGATCACGGCTACGGTTTCGAAACCGGCAGCACGAAACAACAGGCGACATCAACGGTCGGCTGCCGCCGCTGAGAGTGCCGGAAGGCAGTACGGATGTGCTGCTGGAGAGGCAGATCGCCACGTGCGTCGGTATTATCGACCACCTCGCCCACTACGTCGCGCGCAACGACACCGATCCGTACAACTGCAACAACTTCATGGACCGCATCGTCTCGATGATGAACTCATCGGCCAATGTCGCGAAGATGGTTGGGCGTTTGCGCGGCGGCTTGCAGCCGGACGAAAAGCAGCTGCGCCAGATCATTCAGCATGAAGGCGGGCAGGATGAGAGGCCCCCCTCCCCCCGGTCAATGCAACAGTGACTTCAACGTTCAAGATGTTGCGTCCAGAGGACGTGTGGCACCCACGGGTGGGAGCGCCACCCGGCAACCGCAACCGGCTGAAGCATGGACGGTATACGGCCGAGTGCAAAGCAATCCGTCGCCGCATCGCGCAATGGCGGCGCGAAACCCGCGCCCTCCTCGCCCGCGCCCATTTCGAACTCGCGCTGCGGGAACTGAACGCGAAGCGCACGAGACTTGTTGAACTGCTCGCGGTGTTGAAGCACCGCGAATCTCCTCCGCGTTCTTTGCGGCACCGCGTGAAAACAACTTTGGCACGCGGAGGACGCGGAGGCGCGGAGGGAATCATCAACGTGCGATGCGACTCCGATCGGCGCCAGGAGATGGGGAGTCTTCTTTCTCCGCGACCTCCGCGACCTCCGCGTGAGATCGAAAATTTGGCGGCGCGGCGGACTTGGCGCGGGGTCACTCTTCGCCGAACAGTTCCGATTCCCGCCCGCTACTCGCCATTCGCGATTCGCGGTTCACCCCTTCTGGCGCATCAGGCGAGCCTTGTCGCGCTGCCAGTCGCGCTGTTTTTCCGTCTCGCGCTTGTCGTGCAGCTTCTTGCCGCGCGCCACGCCCAACTCGCATTTCGCGACACCCTTGGGCGTGAAATAAACGCGCAACGGAATCAGCGTCATGCCCTCGCGCTGGATGGCGATCGACAGCTTCTTCGCTTCGCCCTTGTGTACCAGCAGCTTGCGCGGCCGCCGCGGCTCGTGATTGAAGCGGTTGGCCATGGTGTATTCGGGGATATAGGCGTTGACGAGAAAGATCTCGCCGTCCTTCGCCTGCGCATAGGATTCGCCGATGTTCGCCTTGCCGGAGCGCAAGCTCTTCACCTCCGAGCCCATCAGCTGCAGCCCGGCCTCGAGCGTCGACTCGATGGCGTAGGCGTAGCGCGCCTTGCGGTTGTCGGCTACGACCTTCCGCCCGTCGTCCTTCTTTTTAGCCATCAGCGATCTACCTGCCCCACACTGTCATGGCCCGGCTTGACCGGGCCACCCAGCGGGGCGCGTCTGCGTCCCAATGACTCACCAGCGCGCGGACGCGCGCTTACTGGGTGGCCGGCTTTCGCGGGCCATGACAAGCGAGGAACCATTCCTACAACAGCCCTGCGGCGATCATGGCGTCGCGCACCTTCGCCTGCGCGGCTTCGGTGGCCGGCATCATCGGCGCGCGGACTTCGTTGTGACAGAGCCCGAGCAGCGAAGCGGCGTACTTCACAGGCGCCGGGCTCGGCTCGCAGAACAGCGCATCGTGCAGCGGCATAAGCCGATCCTGAAACTCGCGCGCGGCGGCGAAATCGCCACGCATGCAGGCGTCCTGGAATTGCGCGCACAGCTTCGGCGCGACGTTCGCCGTCACCGAGATGCAGCCGTGCCCGCCATGCGCCATGTAGCCGAGCGCGGTGGCGTCCTCGCCGGACAGCAGCCGCCATTCCTTGCCGCACGCCAGCCGTTCGCGCGAGGGCCGCGCCAGATTGGCGGTCGCGTCCTTCACCCCCACGATGTTGGGGATCTGGGACAGCCGCGCCATCGTCTCGACGGCAATCTCCACCACCGCGCGACCGGGGATATTGTAGAGGACGATCGGAATGTCGACCTCCTCCGCGATGGTCGCGTAGTGATGGTAGATGCCCTCCTGCGACGGCTTGTTGTAATAACCGGTAACAGACAGCACCGCGTCGGCGCCGACCTCCTTGGCGTGCTTGGTCAGCATCAGCGCCTCGGCGGTGGAATTGGAGCCCGCGCCCGCAATCACCGGCACGCGCCCGTTCGCCTCCCGCACGCACATCTCGATCACCCACATGTGCTCTTCATGGCTGAGCGTTGGAGATTCGCCGGTGGTGCCGCAGGGCACGAGCCCGTGGCTGCCTTCGGCAATTTGCCAGGCCACCAATTGGCGGAACGCAGCGTCATCCACCGTGTCGTTCTTCATCGGCGTGATGAGGGCGGGAAGAGAACCTCTGAGGCGCTCGCCAATGTTGCGCATGCGGAAAACCCATCAAATCTCGTTGCAAAATTAACGCCCGCTGCGGCAAAGCGGCAAGGCGCGCTGGTCGATGCAAGCTGTAAACAGTATTCTTGCGCGGGGCGAATCTGATGCGGCCCACTCCTCATTCACGGACTGAAATGACGCGTTTTCGAGCCCTGCTTCTTCTGGGCGTCGCCATCGTCTTTGGCGCCGCGTCTGCTTTCGCGCAATCCGCCGTCCACCTCAATCTGCCCACCGGTCTGTTCCAGAAGGGCAACGCCGTCATGATGGCGCCGATTGCCGATGCCGGCAGCGTGCCGGGGCTGAATGCCGAACGCCGGCAGGGACGAATCCGCGTGCTCAGCGCGCAGGACCACGACCTCTATCTGAAGGCGTTCGCAGCGGCCGAGCGCGGCGACTGGATCGCGGCGCGGGGGCTGGCCAATCAGGGCCACGATGCAACGGCACGTCGGATCGTCGAGTGGCGCTATCTGATGGACAAGAACAGCGGCGCCACCTTTGCGGAGATCGCCGCCTTCCTGCGCGCCAATCCGGAGTGGCCGTCGCGCGACGTGCTGTTCGCCCGCGCCGAAGCGGCCATGGATCCGAACACGGAGCCGCACACGGTGATCGCCTTCTTCTCCGGCCGCGATCCGGTGTCGAACATCGGCAAGGTGCGGCTGGGCGAAGCCTGTTTGGCGACCGGCAACGCGACGCGAGGCCGGGCACTCATCCAGGACGCCTGGATCCACGGCGATTTCGACCTCAACCAGGAATACGACATCATCCGCCGCCACGGCGACGTTCTCACGCCGGATGTGGATCGCGCGCGGCTCAACCGGCTGCTGTTCGAGGGCGAGATCACTGCCGCCAGGCGCGAGATGGCGCGGGTGCCGGCGGATGCCCAGCAGCTCGCGCAGGCGCGCCTTGCCTTGCGCGACAATCCCTGGCGGGGGATGGATCTCATCAAGGCGCTGCCGCCGCCGCTGCAGAACGATCCTGGCGTGCTGTTCGACCGCGCCAAGATGCTCCGCCAGCAGAACCAGGTGGATGACATCCCGTCGCTGCTCTCGCGCACGCCCACGCGCGACATGGCGCAGATCGATCCCGGCAAATGGTGGGGCGAGATCAATAGCGCCGCACGCACCGCCATTCAGAAGCGCAGCTTTCAGACCGCGCACACACTCATTGAGTACAGCGGCCTGTCCGCCGGGAATGAATATGCCGATGCGCAGTTTCTCGCCGGCTGGCTGGATTTGCGCTTTTTGCGCAACCCGCGCGAGGCGCACACCCATTTCCTGAATCTCGCCAGAACCGTGTCGCGGCCGATCAGCAAATCGCGCGCGTATTACTGGGCGGGACGGGCGAGCGAGGCAGCCGGCGAATACACGCAGGCGCGCGAGGATTACCGGCTAGCGGCGCAGTTCTCCGAAACCTTCTATGGCCAGCTTGCGCTCGCCAAGCTCGATGCAACCCCCACGCTGCATCTGCGCGACCTGCCGGTCGAAACCACGGCTGCGGAGCTGACAAGCTACCAAAGCCACGAACTCACGCGCGCCATTCACGTGCTGGGCGATCTTGGGCTGGTGAGCATGCTGCGCGTGTTCGCGACCTACGATGCGGAAACGCATCCCGAAGCGCATCACCTGAAGCTGCTCGCGGCCGATCTGGCCAGCATGGGCTTCCCGGATGTCGCGGTGCGGGTGGCGAAGACCGCCAACTACAATGGGGTGCCGCTCGACGCCTATCTGCATCCGGTGATTGCGGTGCCTGGCTATGTCGGACCGGGATATGCGCCGGAGCCGGCTTTCGTGCTCGCGATCATCCGCCAGGAAACCGAATTCGATCCGGCGGCGGTAAGCGGCGCCGGTGCGCGCGGGCTGATGCAGCTGATGCCGGCCTCTGCAAAGCACGACGCGGGGCTCGCCGGATTCGGCTACCGCCCGAACGATCTTCTCAGCGATCCCGTTTACAATGCGCGGCTCGGCATGGTGGAGCTGGCGGACGATCTTTCGCGCTATGGGGGATCCTACATTCTGGCCGCCGCCGCCTACAACGCCGGCAAAACGAATGTGAACCGTTGGCTCGCAACCTTCGGCGATCCGCGCAGCCCGGCGGTGAATCCGATCGACTGGATCGAGGAGATCCCGTTCACCGAGACGCGAAATTACGTGCAGCGGGTGCTGGAAAATACCGAGGTGTATCGAAACCGGCTGTCGGGGCGCGACGAGCCTCTGCGAATCCTGGTGGACCTTTACCGCCCCCGGGCGCCAGATGTGCGGCCGTTGCCGGTGCCGCCGGCGCGCGCGGAAAATGCGGCGCCGCAGTCGGTCGCCGACAAGTGAGCGTCAGACCGCGCTCTTGAAGAACGACAGAAACTCGCGGGCAAGGCGCTGCGCTTCGGCGATCTGGCTCGAGCTCATCTCGGCCGAAATCTGCGCCCGCCAGCTTTTCGCGATCTCGCTGCCGCGCATCGCCGCAAGGTTGAACCATTTGTGCGCGGCGACGTAGTCCACGCTCACCCCCTGCCCGGTCGAATAGGCAAGGCCGAGATTGTAGAGCGCGTCGGGCCGCCCCTTGCGCGCGTCGTTCTCATATTGCGTCAGCGCGTCGATATCGATGCACGCCATCGCGATCCCCCTCCGGCCGGCTACCCGGCCCTTTCCCTCTCGCGCCCACGGGTCCATTCCCTGGCGCGACTCGATGGTGGCCGCGAAGAAGCTAAGGGGCGGTTAACGCCCGTTCAGCCTATTTTGAGCAAAAGTGTGGCGGCGCTATCCGGCGGTCGAGCGCGCACGCTGGCCGAAAAGGATCTTCCGTGCGTCTTCCTGTGCCTTGGGATCGCTCGCCTGCGCCTGGCGAAGTTCCCGCCCGAGCGCCAGGCCGCGTTGGACCGCGGGGCGGGCGCGCAAGCGTTCGACCCAATTTTTGAGGTGCGGAAGGTCGTCGAGATTCTGGCCGGTGTGCGGACACCTGCGAGCACCCAGCCGATGCAGGCCAAGTCGGCGATGGAGCCGTTCGGTGTGCCAGTGGTAGAGCTCGATCGGTTTGGGAGGGAGCCGTCCGGCGCGCGGAGAGGATTTGGATTGAGTTTGGGATGGCTTGGCCGCGGCTACACCTTTGCGCTTGCGCGAGGAAGTAGCCGCGGCTTTCGCCATGGCTGCGACTACTTGCGCTTCGCCTTGCGCTTCGCCTTGCGACCGCTCGTCTTGCGAGCTGCGCCGCGCGCGGACGCCGCTTTGCGCGTCGTCTTCTTCGCAGTCTTTCTCTTTTTTGACGTCATTGGCATGTCAAACGACTCCTCTTGCGTTTGAGGCAAGTGCGACTCGCACCCCCCAAAACGTTGAGAATATGGAAGAATTTTTCTTAACGATGCAATAGCGGCGCTGCACAACGGTGTGCACGGTCTGAGGCAATCGCGTAAAATCCAATGTTTTGCAGCAATCCAGCACGTCGTCCGTGTGCGGATGAAGAATCCTGCCCCAACTGCGCGCCGGCGTCAACCGCTTGAAAATGTGCGAATCACCCGCCGTCGGCGATTCCCAGCCGGTCATTCACGATGGCGTTCACCGCCTGCGGATTCGCTTTTCCGCGCGTCTCCTTCATCACCTGACCGACGAACCATGCCGCGAGTTTCGGTTTCTTCTTCGCCTCTTCGACCTTGTCGGGATTGGCGGCGATCACTGCGTCGACGGCGGCTTCGATGGCGGACGTGTCGGTGACCTGGCGCAACCCTCGCGCCTCGACATGGGCGCGCGGATCGCCGCCTTCCTGCCAGACGATATCGAGCACGTCCTTCGCGATCTTGCCGGAGATGATGTTGGAGGCGACCATCTCAAGGATGGCGGCATGCTGCGCCGGCGTTACTGGCCCGGTGGTGACCGTCAGCCCAGCCTTATTGAGGCGGCCGAAATACTCGTTGTTCAGCCAGTTGGCCGCGGCCTTTGCCTCGACGCCCTCCGCGACCATCGCCTCGAAGTAATCCGCGGTCTCCTTCTCTGCGACCAGCACTGCCGCGTCGTAAGCCGACAGCCCAGCCGCCATGAGCCGCGCCTTCTTCTCATCCGGTAGCTCGGGCAGCGAGCGGGCAATCTCGTCGATCCACGCCTGATCGATTTCCAGCGGCAGCAGATCGGGGTCGGGGAAATAGCGGTAGTCGTGTGCCTCTTCCTTGGAGCGCATGGAGCGGGTCTCACCGGCACGGGCATCGAACAGCCGCGTCTCCTGAGCGATGGTGCCGCCCGATTCCAGGATATCGACCTGACGCCGCGCCTCGTATTCGACCGCCTGCGCGATGAACCGCATGGAGTTCACGTTCTTTATCTCGCAGCGGATGCCCAGGTGTTTGAGCTCGCCTGTTTCGCGGAATTTATCGTAGCCACCGATCCGGCAGACCGAGACGTTCACATCGGCGCGCATCGAGCCCTCGTCCATGTTGCCGTCGCAGGTGCCTAGGTAGCGCACGATGGCGCGCAGCTTGCGCAGGAAGGCGGCCGCTTCTTCGCTACCACGCATGTGAGGCTTGGTGACGATCTCCATCAGCGCCACGCCCGCGCGGTTGAGATCGACATACGAGTAATCCGGATGCTGATCGTGCAGGCTCTTTCCGGCGTCCTGCTCCAGATGCAGCCGCTCGATACCGACGCGGCGGCTTTCGCCGTTCGGCAGATCGATGGTGACCTCGCCCGCGCCCACGATCGGCTGCTTGTACTGGGAGATCTGATAGCCGGCGGGCAGGTCGGGATAAAAGTAGTTCTTCCGGTCGAACACCGAGCGGTGGTTGATTGTGGCCTTTAGGCCCAGGCCAGTGCGGATCGCCTGCTCGACGCACTTCCGGTTGATCACCGGCAGCATGCCCGGCATCGCCGCATCCACGAAGCTCACTTGCGAGTTCGGTTCGGCGCCGAAGGTGGTGGCCGCGCCGGAGAACAGCTTGGCGTTGGACAGCACCTGCGCATGGACTTCCATACCGATGACGATTTCCCATTCACCGGTCGCCCCTTTGATAAGCCTTGCCCCGCGTTCGCTCATGCCGTCCACCATTTCTGCGGCTTGGCGCTGAAGTTCGCGGCCACTTCGATCGAGCGGCCGGCGCGCAGCACCGTGGCTTCATCGAACGCCTTGCCGATAATTTGAAGCCCAAGCGGCAGGCCGTTCGCCGTCAGCCCCGCCGGCACCGAGATCGCCGGCAGCCCGGCGAGATTCACCGTCACCGTAAACACGTCGTTCAGGTACATGGAGATGGGATTGTTGCTCTTCTCACCCAGCGCGAAGGCCGGGCCGGGCGTGGCCGGTGTGAGCAGCACGTCGCAAGCCTCGAACGCCTGCTCGAAATCGCGCTTGATCAAGGTACGGATCTTCTGCGCGCGCAAATAGTAGGCGTCGTAATAGCCGGCTGAGAGAACATACGTGCCGATCAGGATACGGCGCCGGACTTCCGGCCCGAAACCTTCGGCGCGGCTCTTTTCGTACAGCTCAGTGAGATCCTGTGTGCCCGCCGCGCGATGGCCATAGCGCACGCCGTCGTAGCGAGCGAGATTGGACGAGGCTTCCGCCGGGGCGACAATATAATAGGCCGGCAACGCGTATTTCGTGTGCGGCAGAGAAACTTCGATGATTTCCGCCCCCTGCGCCTTCAGCCACTCGGCCCCTTTCGCCCACAGCGCATCGATTTCTGGCGGCGCGCCGTCGATGCGATATTCCGTGGGAATGCCGATGCGGAGTCCCTTTACGCCACTCCCTAACGTCGCCTCGTAGTCCGGCACCGGAAGGTCGACGCTGGTGGAATCCTTCTCGTCCACGCTCGCCATGTGCCTGAGCAGGATGGCGGCGTCGCGCACGGTGCGGGTCATCGGCCCTGCCTGATCGAGTGACGACGCGAACGCGACGATGCCCCAGCGCGAGCACCGCCCGTAGGTCGGCTTCATCCCGACAATGCCGGCGACCGCTGCCGGCTGGCGTATCGAGCCACCGGTGTCGGTGCCGGTCGCGGCGAGGCACAGGCTGCCAGACACCGCCGCCGCCGAGCCGCCGGACGATCCGCCCGGCACCAAGTTCTGGTTGGAGTTGCGCGCCCGCCACGGATTGATCACCGGCTTGAAGTGGCTCGTTTCGTTGGATGAGCCCATGGCGAACTCGTCCATATTGGTCTTGCCCAGCATCACCGCGCCGGCATCCCACAGATTCTGTGTAACCGTAGATTCGTAGGGCGGCACGAAGTTGCCCAGGATGTGGCTGCCCGCCGTCGTCCGCACCCCTTTGGTGCAGAACAGGTCCTTGATCGCGAGCGGCAGCCCTTCCAGCGGCCGCGCTTCGTCACGCGCGATCCGCGCGTCGGACTCCTTTGCCATGTCCAGGGCCCGCTCGGGCGTCTCGGTGACGAACGCATTCAGCGCGCGCGCCGACTCCACGGCAGACAGGAACGCCTTGGTCAGGTCCGCGGACGAGATTTTCTTGGCGCGAACCGCATCGCGCGCTTCAGCCAGGGTGAATTCGGTTGGCTCGCTCATGCCGCAACCGCCTCGATCAGCGGCTTCTCGTAGAACACCGACCAGCCGGTGTCCGGGTAATCGAGCACCGGGCCACAACGCCGGAAGCCCGCCCGCTCGTACACTCGGTACGCTGCATGATGCCGATCGCCGGTTTCCAGCACGAGCTGCGCCAGCCCTTCTGCACGAGCAAGCGCTTCGATCTCCGCAATGATCTGGCCGCCGATGCCGCGGCCCTGATATTCGGGCCTTGTGTACATCCGCTTCACCTCGCCGATGCGCCCATGCCGCTTGAGCGCGCCGCAGGCTACAGCAGCGCCATCTTCGCGGGCGATCAATACGGTCGCGTTTGGCTCGGCCATCTCTTCCGGGGTCATGTGGTAACAATGCTCGGGCGGGGTGAGCACAAGCAGCGCCGCATCCAACTGGGCGATCAGGGCGCGCACGTCCTCCTGCTGCGGGCTTTCGATGGAGATCGTTAGAGTCATGTCACTCGAGCACCTTCGGAACGACGAAGAAATTGTCCTCGCTCCGCGGGGCATTGGCGACGATCGCCGCCGCGTCCCCGCCGGTGGTCACCACGTCGTCCCGCATCCTGAGCTCCTGGGCGACCACGCTCGTCATCGGCTCGACGCCCTCGACGTTCACTTCCTGCAGCTGCTCGATCCAGCCGAGGATTCCGTTGAGTTCGCCCATCATCGGCTCGACACGCTCTTCGGGCAGCGCGATTCGTGCCAGTTTGGCGATACGGCGCACCGTGGCTTTGTCGACGGACATGGCGTTCGCTGCTAAAGGAACCTCGTGGCCTTGCTAGCAACCGGAAAGCCGCGCTGGCAAGCGAAGGCAAGGTCGCGGGGAACGGGTATGCCGCTTTCGATTATCGGAATCGATCACGTCCAGATTACGGTTCCAAAGGCACTTGAAGCCGAATGTCTCGCATTCTACCGCGAGATATTCGGGTTTTCGGAGATTCCCAAGCCGGAGAACCTGCGCGGCCGTGGCGGGGCGTGGTTCCAGGTGGGCCGCCTGCAAATGCATATCGGCGTCGATCCCGAGCCGTCGCCAAGAAGCAAGCGCCACATCTGTTTTCTGGTGGCGGACATCGGTGCCGCAAAGGCCGAGGTGGCGCGGCGCGGCCTCGCGATAGAGGAAGAGAGCGCGGCGGAAGGGCTCTCCCGCATCTTCATCCTCGATCCGGGCGGCAACCGTATCGAAATCGGGCAACTGGTTTGAGCGTTATCGCGCTTGCCGAGTTGCGGGCGCACCTCGCGCCTGGTCAGCGGCTGCTCGGACTCGATCTGGGCGAAAAGATCATCGGTTTGGCGCTTTCGGATACCCTGCTGACCCTCGCGACGCCGTACGGGACGCTCAAGCGCGGCAAATTCACAGCGGATGTGCAGAAGCTTGCGACGATCATCGGTAACGAAGGCGTCGGAGGATTGGTGGTAGGCCACCCTTTGAACATGGATGGGAGCGGCGGCCCTTCGGCGCAATCGGCGCGGGCCTTCGCCCGGAATTTCGCGGCGCGGTCCGACCTGCCCGTCGTGCTGTGGGACGAACGGCTCTCAACGGCCGCCGTCCAGCGGGACATGATCGCCGCCGACGCCAGCCGCAAGCGTCGCGCGGCCTCCGTGGACAAGGTCGCTGCCGCCTATCTCCTGCAGGGCGCGTTAGAGGCCCTGCGCAACTTGCCGCCGCCGTAAGCTCTTTCTATAAGCGTGGGCTTTGATGAAGCTGCGCCACATCACGTCCATCAACGATCTCACGCTGGATGAGATCGAGACCATCTTTTCCCTCACCGACCGCTATCTCGCCGAATTCGGCGATCCTGAAATCTCCTATCGCATCGGACGGAGCACCGACGCCTGCGCCGGCTCGCTGATGGCGACGCTGTTCTACGAGCCGAGCACACGCACACGGCTCTCCTTCGAAAGCGCGATGCTCCGCATGGGCGGCAAAGCGATCTCCAGCGCCGATCCAGCGACCAGTTCCGCCGCCAAGGGAGAGAGCCTGGCAGACGCGGTACGCGTGGTTTCCAACTATGCCGACGTACTGGTCATTCGCCACCCGCGCGACGGCGCCGTGAAGCTCGCGGCACAGTATGCCAATGTGCCGATTGTGAATGGCGGCGACGGCGCCCACGAGCATCCCACGCAAACGCTCTGCGATCTCTACACGCTGCGGCGCGAAAACAAGACGCTGAAGAACCTCAATGTGGCCGTTTCCGGCGACCTAAAGGGCAGCCGCACGATTCATTCGTTCGTCTACGCGCTGGCGCGCTTCGGCGCGAATATTCTGATGATGCCGGCCAAGGGAATGGCGCTGCCGAGCAATGTCGACTGGAGACTGCGCCATGAATTCCACTGCGCCGCGGTGCCGAAAACGGCCGTCAAGGACGCGTCGATTGATGCGGTTTATGTCACGGCTCATGAGCCGCACCAGCTCTCGTTATACGCGCCCGACGAGGACCTCGCTTCGAAACTGACGAAAAACATCGACGTGCTCTACATGACGCGATTCCAGAAAGAGCGTTGGGTTGAGGCGGCCCGCGACTATCCCCGGGTGGACGCGAAGTTCCTGCGGGCGGGCCGGTTTCGGAAAACAAGCGTGCTGCATCCACTGCCCCGGGTCGGCGAACTGGACGTGTCCTTCGATCAGGACAGCCGCGCGGCCTACTTCCGCCAAGCCGCCTACGGCGTGCCGATCCGCATGGCGTTGATTACGCTGCTGCTCAATATCGACCGGCAATTCTCCTTGCAGCAGTTCGACAGGGGCTTTTTGCCGGCCGATCGACATGTATACGAGCAGCCGCGAGAGTCCGGTTTTCTGTGCGCCAATCCGAACTGCATCAGCCACGACCCGCTCGACGTGCAGAACGCGGCGCCAAAATTCCATCTGATTGCCGCCAAGCCGCCGCGCCTGCGCTGCTTCTATTGCGAATACGATATGGAGAACTTCGTCGCCGGCCACAAACGCACCAAAGCCTATGAACGGCCGCATGAGATCAATCTGGAGCGGCCGGCGCGCGATCTCGTGTTCTTTCCCGATGAACAGGTTGCAGAGGCGCATGGATACGGTCGTGGTGCGCCGCGGCCTGCCAAAGCGGTCGCGCATTGATGCTCGACACCCTGCAAATGGCCCACTGGCAGGGCCATGCGCCAGAAGCGGCGGCCGCACTGGCTTTCGGATATCTGCTTGGCTCGATTCCCTTTGGATTGATTTTCGGGTGGCTCGCAGGCGCCGGCGATGTGCGCAGTATCGGGTCCGGTAATATCGGCGCGACGAACGTGCTGCGCACCGGCAGAAAATGGGCGGCGGCAGCGACGCTTCTGTTCGATGCCGGCAAGGGCGCGGTCGCCGTCCTCGTCGCCGCTGAATATGGAGGACCGCCCCTCGCGGTATTCGCCGGCGCGGGTGCGTTCCTGGGGCACGTGTTTCCCATCTGGCTGAGGTTCCATGGCGGAAAGGGCATGGCGACCTTCCTCGGCGTCGCTCTGGCGCTCGACTGGCGCGTCGGCCTTTTTGCTGCGATGACCTGGCTGATCGTGGCGGCCGTCTTCCGCATTTCCTCGCTTTCCACATTGGTGGCCGCGGCCGCGACGCCCCTCTATTTCCTTTTCTTCGGTGAACCGTTGTTTGCGGTCCTGGCGTTCGCACTCGCCGTTCTTGTCTTCTTTATGCACCGCGCCAATATTGGCCGGCTGCTGCGCGGCGAGGAACCGCGCATCGGCCGCAAGGCCGCCGTGCCTTAAACAGATGAGCGCGCTCTCGAATCGCGAGAAGCGGGATTGGCTGCGGCTTGCACGCACGCAAAATGTCGGACCGGTGACCTTTGCCACGCTCATCGCGCGGTTCGGGTCTGCCGCCGCGGCTCTCGAAGCGGTGCCAAGGCTTGCGCAACGCGGCGGCGCAGCAAGTCTCAGAATTCCTTCCGCTACCGATGCGGAGCGCGAGATGGAAACGCTGGCGCAGCTCGGCGGAAAATTCATCGCCTCTTGCGAAGCGGAGTTCCCCCGCGGACTGGCAGCCGTTGATCCGCCGCCGCCCGTTCTTGCGGTGCTCGGGCATCCTGCACTCCTGTCGCGCGACATGGTCGCAATCGTCGGCGCGCGAAACGCCTCGGCGCTGGGGCGGCGATTCGCCGCGATGCTTGCCGGTGACCTCGGCAAAGCAGGCCTCGCAATTGCGTCCGGTATGGCGCGCGGCATCGATGCCGCCGCACATGAAGCCGGGCTCCCCACCGGCACCTGCGCGGTGTTGGCCGGCGGCGTGGACGTGATCTACCCGGCGGAAAACACGGCGCTGTACGAGCGGATTCGCGCACAAGGCGTGATCGTCTCGGAAATGACGATGGGGGAGTCGCCGCAGGCCCGCCATTTCCCTCGCCGAAATCGGATCATTTCGGGATTGTCGCGCGGAGTCGTTATCGTCGAGGCAGCGGAGAACTCCGGGTCGCTGATCACCGCGAATTACGCACTGGAGCAGGGCCGCGAAGTTTTCGCGGTTCCGGGATCGCCGCTTGATCCGCGCGCGAAGGGCGCCAACCGCCTCATACGCGACGGCGCAACGCTCACCGAATCCGCCGAGGATGTGTTGAACGTGCTCAGGCCCATGCTTGGCAGTGCTTTTCAGGAAACCGACTCCCGCACCAGCGGGGCGGCGCCACAGGATCCTGGAATCGTAGACCGCGAAACCGAGCGTCTCCGGGTCCGCCTGCTGGAGCTGCTCTCCCCTGCTGCCGTGGAAATCGACGAATTGGTCCGCCAGTGCGCCGCACCAGCTTCTGCGGTTGTCTCCGCGCTTCTCGAACTCGAGCTTGCCGGCCAAGCCCAGCGTCAGCCCGGAAACCGGGTCTCACTTGCCTGACGCTGGAACTTTCTCCGGCAGGCGCGCCAGCCGGTCCGCCTCGACCCCCGCGGCTTCGAGGAGTTCCGCCAACCGGTGCTGCCGCTGACGGACAGCGATTTCCCCTAAGCCGACGAGCAAGTCCTTGGTGTACTTTGCTGTTTCCCGCCCGGGTAGGCGGGACTCGCCGGGCAAAAGGCGCGCGACGCGTTCAGCAGGACGGATGGCCATAGATTCCGGCACTTCGGACGCAAGCATCTGAATAGCAGGTCGGCCACAGCAACCACAAGTAGCTATTGCGGGGCTCGATCCTGATTCTGCTACCGACAGTTGAGGAGGGCTATGACCGCACCGCGCGCGGGGCGGTGGCCCTTACCGCTCCGACGGCATTTGCCAAAGCAGAGATCTGGTAGGGCTTGCGCAGCAGGGGGAACTGCTTTTCCGCCGCCTCCGCTGCATTGCTGTAGCCGCTGGTCAGCAGGATGGGCAGATGAGGATAGCGCTGCCGGATGAGAGTCGCGAGTTCGGTGCCGTTCACCTCGCCGGGCATAACCACATCGCTGAAGACCAAGTCGATCGCAGAGTTGGCGGCGAGCGCCTGCAGGGCGGCTTCAGCATTTGCAACGACAATCACCTTATAGCCGATTTGATCCAAGAGCATGGAACTGACCTTCGCCACCTCCGGATTGTCCTCCACCACCAGCACAGTACCGGTCCCCACCGGCGTGGTGTGCCGCTCCGCCTCGGCTTCTGCTTCTCCGACACCTTTGTGCGAGCGCGGCAGATACATCGTCACTGTCGTGCCAATGTCGAGCGCGCTCTGCGCTGAAACCCCGCCGCCGGATTGATGCGTGAAGCCGTGAACTTGCGACAAGCCCAAGCCTGTCCCTTTCGAAACTTCCTTCGTGGTGAAGAAGGGTTCGAAAATGCGCGGAAGGACCTTTGGGTCGATGCCGTTGCCCGTGTCGCTCACGGAAAGTGCCACGAATTCGCCCCTCAGTGGCGGCTCGCCATCGCCTAGAAGGCGCACATTCTGCGCCCCGACGGTGATCTTGCCGCCGCCCGGCATTGCGTCGCGCGCATTGACCACCAGGTTCACCAGCGCCAGCTCCAGCTCGTTCGGATCGATTTCGACCGGCCAGAGAACTTCGGCGATTTCAAACTCCAGCTCAGCCTTGTTGCCGACGCTGCTGACGAGCAGTTCGCGGCATGCGCTCAGCCGCTCGCGCAAGTCCAGGGCTTTGGGGTTGAGTTGCTGCCGCCGCGAAAACGCGAGCAGCTGACGCGTCAGCTTCTCGCCGTTTGCGGTGGCCATTTCGATGGCTTCAAGAGAGCGCAGGTCCTTGGGATCGGTCGCCCGCCGCTTCAAGAGCTGTGCCTGGCCTCCCACGATCATCAGCAAATTGTTGAAGTCGTGCGCAATGCCGCCGGTGAGAAGCCCCAGCGCTTCCATTCTCTGCGATTGGGCCAGTTGTTCCTGCGAGCGCTGCAGCGCCAGTTGCGCCTCTCGTCGCTCGGTGACATCGCGCGTGATTTTCGCAAATCCGATCAGATTGCCGTTTTCGTCGCGAATGGCATCGATGATGGCGTTGGCCCAGAACAGCGATCCGTCCTTGCGGACCCGCCACCCCTCTGTCTCGAAACGACCCTCCTGGGTGGCCGCGTACAGCGCGCGCAGCGGGGTCCCGCTGCCCCGATCGACGTCGGTAAAGAAGCGAGAGAAGTGATGGCCGATGATCTCATCGGCCTTGTAGCCCTTGATGCGCTCCGCGCCGGCGTTCCAGCTGCTTACGATACCGTTGGGATCGAGCCTAAAGATCGCGTAGTCCGTGACACCGGCGACGAGCAGCCGAAACTGGCGCTCGCTCTCGCGCAGCGCCTCTTCGGCAGCGCGTTTCTCGGTGGCGTCCCGCGTGATGCACGCGTAGCCAATCAGGGCCTGATCTTCGTCCCAAATGGCGTCGATGACGGTGTTTGCCCACAGATGGCTGCCGTCCTTGCGTGCCCGCCAGCCCTCTTGCTCATACCGGTCGCCGTGCCGGGCGCTCAGGAGTGCCTGGCGCGGCACACCGGCTCGCCGCTCCTCGCTGGTGAAGAGGCGGGAGAACGGTTCATCTAGGAGCTCACTGGCCTCATAACCCAGAATCTGCCGGGCGCCAGCATTCCAACTGACGATCACGCCGTCTGAATCGAGGAGATAAATGGCGTAGTCGGTCACGCCCTGGATCAGCGCGCGAAACTGCCGCTCTTCCAGAACCTTTTGAGGCACCGCCTGCTTCGATGGATCGGCTTTTCTGCTCGACACCGAGTCCTTCCCTGAACGCCCCATTTTCGCGCAATAATAAGCCAAAAGTGGCTGTCCGGTTCCATCCGGCGCCGGAATCCAGCGTCAGAGCACCAAGGTGGTTGCATTGATACCGGAACAGACCCGGAATTCCGGTGCTCACACGAGCCGGCTCTGGCGCACGGCGGCGGCAACGAACGAGGCGAAGAGGGGGTGTGGATCAAACGGACGCGATTTCAGCTCGGGATGGAATTGCACGCCGATAAACCATGGATGATCGGGGATCTCCATAATCTCGGGCAGCCGCCGATCCGGCGACCAGCCCGAGACCGCGAAACCATGCTCGCCGAGTTGTCGCACATAGCCGACATTGACTTCGTAGCGATGGCGATGGCGCTCGCTGATTTCGGTTGAACCGTAGACCTCGGCCACACGACTGCCAGGCGACAGGATCGCCGGGTAGGCGCCAAGCCGCATGGTGCCGCCAAGATCGCCGCCTTCGGCGCGAGTCTCGGTCCGGTTGTCCTTCGTCCATTCCGTCATGAGCCCGATCACGGAGTGGCGCGGCCGGCCGATCTCCGTGGTCCCGGCTCCTTCCAGGCCGGCAAGATCGCGCGCGGCTTCGATCACCGCCATGTGCAGGCCATAGCAAATACCGAAGAATGGAACACCACGCTCGCGCGCGAACCTGACTGCCTCGATTTTGCCTTGCGTGCCGCGCTCGCCGAACCCGCCCGGCACGAGGATACCGTCGACGTTCTCCAGGAACGCAGCAGCATCGTCGCGCTCGAAGATCTCACTGTCGATCCATTCCATGTCGACGCGTACATTGTTGGCGAGCCCACCATGGGTGAGCGCTTCGCTGAGGGATTTGTAGGAATCCTTCACCTGCATGTACTTGCCGACGACGGCAATCTTCACTTCGCCTTCCGGGTTCTTGACGCGGTCCACCACCCAGTTCCAACGGGACAGATCCGGCGACGGCGCATCGGTAATGCCGAACACCTTCAGCACCTGCGTATCGAGGCCCTGCTCATGATATCGGATCGGCGCTTCGTAGATCGTAGAGAGGTCGATGCCAGGTATCACGCAGGCCGGCGACACATTACAGAACAGCGCGATCTTGCGGCGCTCTTCATCGGGAATGGGATGATGCGAGCGGCAGAGGAGAACATCTGGCTGGATGCCGATCCCGCGTAATTCCTTCACGGAATGCTGCGTGGGTTTGGTCTTCAGTTCGCCGGCAGTTTCGATATACGGCACCAGCGTCAGATGGATGAAACACGTGCGGTCGCGGCCGAGCTCGTTGCCGAGCTGGCGAATGGCCTCGAAGAACGGCAGGCCTTCGATATCGCCCACCGTGCCGCCGATCTCGCAAAGGAGGAAATCGACGTCATCGGCGCCTGACATGACGAACTCCTTGATCATGTCGGTGACGTGCGGGATGACCTGGACGGTGCGGCCGAGATATTCGCCACGCCGCTCCTTCTCGATCACCTGCTGATAGATGCGGCCGGAGGTAATGTTGTCCGATTTCGACGACGGCACGCCGGTGAAGCGCTCGTAATGGCCAAGATCGAGATCGGTTTCCGCGCCGTCATCGGTGACGTAAACCTCGCCATGCTGGAACGGCGACATCGTCCCCGGATCGACGTTGAGATAGGGATCGAGCTTGCGCAGTCGCACTCTATAGCCACGCGCCTGCAAAAGGGCTCCGAGAGCCGCGGAGGCTAGACCTTTCCCGAGGGAGGAGACCACGCCGCCGGTGATGAAGATCAACCGCGCCATGGAAGGCCAACATGGCGCATCACGCGCCCACACTCAAGCGCGAAATGTATGACGCAGTACACATTCACAAAGCGGGTGGGCACGTAGCGATAAACCGCTGATCCTGGATGTAATATCAGTGTGGGGTCGGCACCTGCGGCGCCTGCGGCGTGGCCGGTCTGACGGGCTGCGGCGCGCGCTTGGGGAGCATGAAGGGCTGGATTTTGGCCGGCGAAATCTGCTGCTCCAGAATCGATTTCGATTCGGGACGCCCGTGCAATGCGAGCAAAGTCAGCGCAAGACTGGCGAGAAAAAACACCGCCGCCAGAATGGCCGTTGTCCGGGTCAGTGCATCGGCGGCCCCGCGGGGACTGAATAGGCCACCAAGGCCAGAGCCGCCGCCGCCCATTCCAAGCGCGCCGCCTTCCGACCGCTGCAGCAGGACGACGCCGATCAGGGCTATGGAAACGATCAGCTGAATGATGATGAGCAGCGTTTGCATGAACTATCCACTGACGCGAAGGGATGTGGCCGGAACCTCTGACATAGTGAGAAGGCCTGCTCCGCGCAATATGTGTTCGGCCAATTGCGCGCGATACGGCGAAACTCGGCCGAATGTCATTTAGACCGCCGGCCTGACATCGCTTTAGTTGCCGAACACCGCAAACGCCAATCCTGGCGTCAAGCTCGCCGTGCCCCAGGTGCCGGAATTCGCGGCCACGCTTTGGGCATCGGTCTGGTCCGTGTCGTTCGCGTTCCAGGCGCCCCTGGCGCTTTGTCCCGTGCTGCTGGTCTGAACGGTTATCCAGTAATGCTGCCCGCCGGTGACGGAGACGCTGTTTGGGCTCACCGTCGCAAGCGCACAGCAGGTCGGGAATGCGGGCACATTCGTAACCGTAAATGCGGCCATTTGAGTGCCAGGAACACCGCCGCTGTCATGGTTCAAGGTGATAACGAATTTATTGGTCCCAGTCTCGTAGCTGATGGGAACCTCTATTGCCGTAATCGTAAAGTTGGCCGCCGGTGTAAACGGCACGCCGAGCCATTGTTGCCCAAAGCCGGAGGTTGGGCCTCTTACGTCGTAGCCATAGCAACAGATGTAACTTCCTTTTTTGTACTTCTTCGCCAGATTGCCGGCGATGGTGGTCACCCGGGGCGGCAAAGTCGGGGCGATCTGCCCTGCTCCATCCATTCTTGGGCTGGTTGCGACGACAACACCGGACTCCTTGTTGACCACGACGCCGCTGGGACCTTGCGGCCCCGAAAGCGGTCCCGCCTGAGCCGCGGTCCCGGCAAGCCCTATAGCGGCAAGTGCAATAGAAAGCTGTCGGATCATGTCTCTTCCCCCGCAAGCGAGCGGACGCTCCCGCACCACAGCAAACAGCATGTCAAATCGTGGGCCGCGAAGCAATCGGCACGGTCGGGCGCTCAGCCTCGGGGCGGCACGGCGGAGAAAATCCGGTGAAACTCCTCGGCTTTCAGGCTTGCGCCACCCACCAGTGCGCCGCCGACCTCGGGCACTGCGAGGATTTCCCGCGCGTTCGTGGGTTTTACCGAGCCCCCATAAAGAATTCGGATCGCGTTGCTTTCACTCCCAAACCGCGCCGTCAGGCATCGGCGGATATGGGCGTGCATGGAGCCGATATCGTCCATGGTTGGCGTTTTGCCTGTCCCGATTGCCCAAACAGGCTCGTACGCGACGACCGTGTTGGTCGAATCCGCGCCGTCCGGCACGCTGCCGGAGAGCTGGTCCTTGCAGACGCCGAGATGATCGCCGGACGCCCGCTCGGCTTCCGTCTCTCCCACGCATATGATCGCAAGCAAGCCGGCGCGCCACGCCGCGGATGCCTTGGCCGAAACGAAACTGTTGCTTTCGCCATGGAGCTGGCGCCGCTCGGAATGTCCCACGATCACGGCAGTGGCCCCGGCGTCGCGCAACATCTCAGCGCTAATGTCCCCGGTGAACGCACCGGAAATTTCCGGGTGGCAATCCTGTCCGCCGATCCCGATTCGCCCGGCCGCCGTCTGTGCTGCGCGCCAGATAAGCGTCGCGGGGGGGCAAATGAGAATATCGGCGTCCGGCGCGCTGGTGGCGGCAATTTCGGAAATCGTTTCGATGTCCGCCAAAGCGGCCGAAATCCCGTTCATCTTCCAGTTGCCGGCAATCAGCTGGCGCATAGCATTAACGACTAGCCAAGATCTTCTGTTGAAACTTTGCGATTCGAGTACATAATAAGACAGATAGGGGCAATGGCATGCACACCTTGGCCAACCAAAACGGCACGCTGACGGAGGTGGAGCGCGCAGCGATCGTGGAAGAATTCTGGGCATCCCGGAATGCCTGGGCCGATTCGATGAACGCCGATCGGCGTGCCGCATGGGAGCGGAAGTGGGCGGGGGTTTTCGAGCGCGACTTGCCGCCGGGTCACACCTACAAGACCGAAGCCCCTGCCGATTCCCGCGTCTTGCCGTTGCGGCGGAAAAAGGAAGAGCTGCCCCAGGATCTCGAAGCCGGCGCCAAGGTGCCGGGCTACCGTTTCTACTGGCAACCGAAATCCCTGCAGATACCGATGCCGTGATCCAGCGCTAGGATTGGCTGCCGATACAGCCGTAAAGCCATCCCTTCAGAGCGTTGGCCTTCGCAAGCGAACCCTTTATGATCCGCCGCTTCTCCGGCCACGCAAAGGTTCGCCATGCTTCAACAGATGCGCAAATACACCAAGTCCTGGGTGGCTTCGCTATTTCTTGGCGTACTGGCGCTCAGCTTCGGGGTATGGGGCATCGCAGATATTTTCCGCGGCAACACCGATACCAGCGTGGCCACGGTGGGCGGCGAGAAAATCCCGATCGATCTGTTCCAGCGCGATTATCGCAACGCGACCCGGTTGGCGTCGCGCCAGGGTGTGCTCAAGCCAGCGCAGGCCCGCGCCTATGCGCACCAGGTGCTGGACGGCCTTATCAACCAAACCGCGGTCGATTCCTACATGCAGCGCTATGGCATCACCGCCACCGACGATACAGTCTCAGCAAGGATTCGCGCCATCCCCAACTTCGTCGGGCCACTGGGGACGTTCGATCACGGGGCGTTTCTGCGCATCATCGACCAAGCGGGTTTTACCGAGCAGGGCTTCATCGATTACGTGCGGGGCGCGCTTGAGCGCGATCAATTCCTTGGCGCCGCGGGGGCTGGTCTGGAATTGCCGCCCGGCTACGCCAGAGCTTTTTTCAATTACCTGAACGAAATTCGCGCCGCGGAGTACATCACATTGCCGGCAAGCGCAGCGGGCCCGGCTCCCACGCCGGACGACGCCGCACTGCAAGCGTACATGAAAGCGCATCCGGAACCGTTCAGCACGCCTGAATATCGCGAGGTCACCTTCGCCTGGGTGTCGCCGCAGGATGTGGCGAGCAAGATCCAGGTCACCGACGCTCAGCTGAAGCAGCAGTACGAGGTTCAGAAATCGCAGTACATCGTTCCCGAAAAGCGGGAACTGGAGCAGATCACGTTTCCGGACCTCGCGTCCGCCCGAGCCGCGCGCGCAAAAATCGACTCAGGAACGAGCTTTGCCGATCTTGCCAAGCAGCGCGGTCTCGGCTCCTCCGATATCCAGATCGGCACGCTCACCAAGGCGGACCTGGGCGACCGTGCTTCGGCCGTGTTCGCGCTGCCGCAGGGCGCCGTCACGCAGCCATTGAAAGCGCCGGTTGGCTACGCTCTCATTCACGTAGTCAGCATCACACCCGGAACGAGCAAGACCTTTGCCGACGTCAAGGAGGACCTCCGCAAGCAGATCGCCGCAGAGCTGGCCGGGTCCAAGATTTCCGATGTCGCCAATCAGTACATCGACGAAAACAGCCGCGGCGAAAACATTACCCAGGCGGCCATCAAATCCGGGATGCACGTGGGCCATGTGCCCGCCATCGACGCGCACGGCGACACGCCTGAGGGCACGAAGGCGCAAATCCCGACCGATCCCGAGTTGCTGGCGCAGATGTTCAAGGCGGAAGTGGGCGAAGAAGGGGATCCCTTCCAGGCGAAATCCGGCACCACATACGTGGTCAAAGTGGACGGTGTTCGCCCACCCAAGCTGAAATCGCTCAATGCCATCCGCGCGGAGGTAACGGCCGCCTGGCAGAAGGAGCAGACCGCAAAGCGCTTGGAGGCGGCCGCTAAGCAGATCGCCGCCAAAGCGACGGCGCAAAAGAGCCTGGCAGCCGCGGCCGCTTCCATCGGCGCCGCCGTGCAGACCAGCGGTCCAGTGCGCCGCCCCGCCAATGCTGAACCCGAGAAAGGGCCATTTCCTCGTGCATTGCTGGTCAAAATCTTCAGCGTGCCCGCGGGCCAAGCCGTTTATGGGCCGACCAAGGACGGTAGCAGCTACATCGTCGCCCGGGTGACCGCCGTGGAGCACCCGCCCGCCATGGCCTTGCTGGGCCCGAATCTGAGGCGGTTCGCAGGACAGGTGGGCCAGCAAGCTGGCGAGGATCTCTCCAGCACCATCGCCACTGCGGCCCGCACGAAGGAAGGCGTCTCCATCAACCAGCAAGCGGTCGACCGGCTGACTGGCGAGGGCTCGTAACGGAATGCCCATTGAGCCGGACTTTGCGACCTTCGCCCGGCTCTACGATTCCAACCGGCCTCAGCCGATTTATCGGCGATCGATAGGCGATCTCGAGACGCCGGTTTCGGTTTTTCTGAAACTGTGCGAAGGGCGGGACAATGCTTTCCTCTTCGAGAGCGTGCAAGGGGGCGAAAGCCGCGGGCGCTATTCCATCGTCGGCCTGAAACCAGATTTGATCTGGCGCTGCCGCGGCGGTCAGGCCGAGATCAACCGCAATGAGCGCAGCGCGGGGGAGTCGTTCGGGCCTGCCGGAGAGCCGCCGCTGCAGTCCCTGCGTTCCCTGGTAGACGCCACGCGCATGATGCTGCCGCCTCATCTGCCGCCAATGGCGGTGGGCCTGTTCGGCTATCTCGGTTACGACATGGTGCGGTTGATCGAGCGGCTGGGCGAGCCACCTCCCGACGCGCTCGGCATTCCGGATGCTGTTCTGATCCGCCCAACCGTTACCGCCGTCTTCGACAATGTGCGCGACGAGATCACCGTAGTGACGCCAGTGTGGCCGCAAGCTGGCTTGGACGCGCGGGCCGCCTATGCGCGAGCCTGCGAGCGGCTGAATGACGTGACCGACGATCTCAGCCGCGTCGTTCCGCGCACCGCCGTGACGACGGCTGGCGCGGTTGCAGGCGATGCCGTGCGATCGAACACCAGTCGGACAGATTACCTTGCTATGGTGGAGCGAGCGAAGGCGTACATCCGTGCCGGTGACGTTTTCCAGGTGGTGCCAAGTCAACGATTTCGGCGGCCGTTCACGTTGCCCGCGTTCTCCCTCTACCGGGCCTTGCGCCGGCTCAATCCGTCTCCATTCCTGTATCACCTCGCCTTCCCCAGCTTCTCCATCGTGGGATCGAGTCCGGAGATTTTGGTGCGACTCCGCGATCGCATCGTCACAATTCGGCCGATCGCGGGCACCCGTCCGCGCGGAAAATCTGCCGCAGAGGATGCAGAACTGGCGCAGGAACTGGCGAACGATCCCAAGGAGAAGGCGGAGCACCTGATGCTGCTCGATCTGGGCCGCAACGACGTCGGCCGGGTCGCGAAAGTGGGCAGCGTTCACGTGACCGACAGCTTCTTCGTCGAGCGCTACAGCCACGTGATGCACCTGGTGTCCAACGTCGAAGGCGAAATCCGCGACGGGCTGGACGCGGTCGACGCATTGGCGGCAGGTTTGCCCGCCGGCACGCTGTCCGGCGCGCCGAAAATCCGCGCCATGCAGATCATCGATGAGTTGGAGAAGGAAAAGCGCGGCGCCGTGTACGCAGGTGCCGTCGGTTATTTTGCCGCCGACGGTTCGATGGACACCTGCATCGTTTTGCGCACTGCGCTTATCAAAGACGGAACGATGTACGTGCAGGCGGGAGGCGGCATCGTGGCCGACAGCGTGCCTGAAGCGGAATATCAGGAGAGCGTGAACAAGGCGAAGGCGCTGTTCGCGGCCGCCGACGAGGCCGCACAGTTTGCCGAGGGCGAAAACGCCCGGGGAATCGCAAGCAGCGTCGGCGTCTAATATCTTGGTCAATCCATAGCGGCCGCCAAGCTAAGACATTGGATTGGGCGGTGGCGGCGGATCGGGCGGCAGGGGAATGAACTCGCCATGATCGAGATCGGGCAGTTTCATCCGCCCGGCACGCCAATCCGCCTTGGCCTGCTCGATGCGTTCTCTGGACGAGGAGACGAAATTCCATTCGATGAAGCGTGGGCCGACCGGCTCGCCGCCCAGGGCCATCAACGTGCTCTGCTCGTGAGCGGTGACAACGGCCGAATCTCCCGGCTTGAACAACAGCAGCTGTCCCGGATGAAAGTTTTGGCCCGCCGCTTCGATTATGCCTGAAACCACATACGCCGCGCGCTCAGGATAGTCCGGCAACGCAACGCTGGCGCCGGACGCTAGGTCCAGATGAGCATAAAACATCGGCGAGTGCGTTTTCACGCGCGCCTCGGACCCGAACGCCTGGCCGGCAAGAATACGCGCTTTCACCCCGCCCTCCTCCATGACCGGCAGATCGCTCTGGCCGTGGTGCATAAAGCTTGGCTCGATCTCTTCGCTGCCTTCCGGAAGCGCAGCCCAAGCCTGAATGCCGTGCATGGCGCCGCCCTCAGCGCGTGCTTTCTCGAACCGTTCGGAATGCGTGATGCCGCGGCCTGCCGTCATCCAATTCACTTCGGCCGGCCGGATCGGCTGCTCGGAGCCGACGCTGTCGCGATGCATGATTTCGCCTTCGAACAGATAGGTGACTGTCGAAAGCCCGATATGGGGATGCGGCCGCACATCTACGCTGCGCGAGATTCCGGGGGGAAACGTCACAGGGCCCATGTGATCGAAGAAGATGAACGGGCCAACCATCCGGCGCTGGGGATGCGGCAGCACGCGCCCGACCTCGAATCCGCCGAGATCGCGCCGGCGCTGGTCGATGACTATCTCAAGCATCTCGATTTCTCCACAACTCGACCGCAATGATAACATAGGCAGCCCCACGAGGCCTGGTCGCATCGCCGCGCCAGGAACGGGCCGGCCGATTTGACAGGCCTCCAGCGCATGGGGCTTGTTCCAATTTGGTCAGTGTCGCGAGAACGACGGGCGATGGGCGCCCGCGACTGGCAGGTGATAGGCGCACAGATTCCCGCACGCGCCGTTCGCCACGTACACGGTTCCATCGACGATCACGGGCGGGGGGTGATGGCTCGCCGAGTGGGATGGGCTGCTCCAGAGGAGCGCTCCCGTCGTCGCATCGTAAGCGCTCGCCGCCGGCGCGCCGGATAGGCCCTCAACGTACATCACGCCATTGGCCAGCGAAGCCGATGACGCGGTCCCCGGAGCTGCGGACCAAATTTCCGCTCCCGTTCCCACGTCCAGAGCACGCACATTGCCGTCCGCCGCCGCGAAGTAAACGCGATTGCCGGCGACCGCTGCAGGCGCTTGACTGCATCCGGACCCCCCATACGACCAAAGCGGCGCGCCGGTCACGGCGTCCAGGGCGATCAGCCCCGCGGGGCCATTGCAGAGGGTTGCGTAGAGTCGGCCATTTCGGTCGGCGCTGAAGGCGCCGATCGGCGCGCCCACGTTCGACTTCCAGAGGAAGTTCCCGTTTCTGTGATCCACCGCACACACATTGCCGCCGCAATCGAAAAACACTTTTTCTGTCCCGCCGGTTATCGGGGCGTTGCCAAGGGAGCCGATCCCTCCCGTCTGATACGCGCCAAGGATTTGGCCGGTAGCGGCGCGCGCCGCCAGCACGTATTCCTTGCCGCCGGTGCCGCCGTTGAAATATCCGAAGATTACAACGCCATTGCTGAGATAAACGAGCGGGGTGACGACGTTCGCCTCGGGGGTACAGTTGCAAGGGTTGGAAAACTGCCAGGCCTTGCGCCCATCCCTCTTTCGATAGGCGCAGATACCGCTGTATTTGTAGCCCACCGCATCGACAAGGCCGCACTCGCTGAAAATCAGCTTGTCGCCGGTCGCAAGCGTTCCGTTTGCTCCTGCAACGTCGGGTCCGGTATCGACTCGCCAGGCCATCTCTCCGGTTGCATAGTTGATATACCAGAGGTCAAGGTTCTGGCCATCGTCACTCGGAACGCGTGCGATGACATAATGATCGTTCAGCACGAATGCCCGGACCTCACCGGCAAACGAGCGCGCCCATTCCAGTTGCAAGCCGGCCGCGTTCGCAGCTGACAAGATGGTTTCATGCCGATTTTGGCCCGTACGTCCTGAGTTGTTGTAGCTTTGTTGCCAGTCGACAGAGACCGCCAGGGCGGAGGAGCCGTAGAAGCCCAGAGGAACTCCCGAGACCAATACGAATGCCCGGAGCGCGCTATGCAGCATCCTGCCGGAGCTTCGGCCATTTCTTTCCGACGCGATATGCGGTTGGCTGGGCATTTGGCCGCCGCGATGCACATTTGGCGCCAGCCGACAGTGTTTCAAAGAAAAGAGAATCGTTCCGTTTTGGGATGCACGGGCACCGGAAAGGCGCCGGTTAGGGGCCGCTCGATCGGTCTGGCACACGGCTTTCACAGGCGCATGATCGTGCGCTTAGGCCGCGCGGCCTTTTCGCTGCGCGGAATTCGCCATCACGGGACCGGCTTTCGATTCGCGTTGCGGAAACGAGCCGGCCCTCACCACGGCGACAGGTGCGAACTCCAGCGTAGCTGCGTTCGATTGGGCGCGCGCCTGAAATCTCGTCCACGCAGGCTCCATGAGACGAAGCCGCTCCAGCACTTCGCGTTCGATCCGGCTTTTCGCTTCTTCGGCATTGCGGAAGAATCCGAGATGCTCATGGTTCAACCACGCTCTCCAGCGCGCGCCCAGGCCCAAATCGTGTGGGTAGCTGATCTCGCCGAGGAATACGGGGCCGAGGCATAGCTTCGCACCGGCCCGCCCGTCGATGCTCCAGGAGACCCAGTCGCCTTCGGCCGTGCTCATGCTGCCGCACTCGCCGGAGGAGCCGAAGCATTCGATTCCATCCATTTAGCCACGAGCTCTGCTTTCAACACCTTTCCGTTCGCATTCATTGGCATTTCGCAAACAACGACGATCTCCGTGGGCCGCTTGTAAGGCGCGAGCCGAGATGCCGAGTAATCGGCCAGATCGGCGGCTGCGGTTGTCGTTCCGCCTGCCATCTGCACGAAGGCCAGGATATCCTCGGTGCCGTTGCGCACATGGCCGGCCACAACCGACCGCACGACTTGTGGATGCGCGTTCAGCACCGCTTCCACCTCGGCCGGATAAACGTTGAATCCGAACCGGATGATCATCTCTTTCGCGCGGCCGACGATGAACAGGTGATCATTATCGATCCGTGCGAGATCCCCGGTGCGGAACCAACCCGTATCGTCGATCGCCGCCCGCGTTTCCTCCGGCGCGCGATAGTAGCCCTTCATCACGCCGGGGCTGCGGATCAAAAGCTCGCCCATTTTCGTGCCAGCCTCGTCGTTCGCGCCGACGACCAGCCTCGCTTCCACGCCGGCCAGCAGGCGTCCCACGGAGCAATCGCCGCGCGGCGCATCCAGCGCGGTGAGAGAAATACTGGGGCCGCATTCCGAAATGCCATATCCGTTGTGGAGCGTCTGCCCGAATGCCGCTTCGGCGTCGGCCTTTGTCGTTGCATCGAGCGGCGCGCCGGCGGAGGACATGAGCCGCAGCGATGGCGCGGCAATGGGAACGAGTTGTTTGCGCTTGGCGTATTCCACCAGCAGCGCATACATAGAGGGCGTGCCGATCATCACGCTGATGCCGCCGTTGCCGAGCTCGGCGAGGACCGCCGCCGGGTCGAAGCGCGACGTCAGATGCACTTCCGCGCCGGAGAGCAGCGAGCCCAGCAAGACGCCGGTCAGTCCCAGGGCATGCGAGATGGGCAAAGTCGCATAGACACGGTCCGCACTCGTCAGCCCGCGGGCTTCCGCGGTGGCACGCGCGACGAACAGCAGATTTGTGTGCGTCAGCATCACGCCTTTAGGGCGGCCGGTGGTGCCCGTGGTGTAGATGAGCGCGGCAACATCCGATTGGCCGTCGCTATTGTCCGCTTCCGCTTCCTGTTCCACGCTCCCGTTCAACGGACCGATGGCAACGGCGCCCACGCCGGCAAGGTCCGGAAGCATCGTTGCGCCGCGCCGCTCCGCGTGGGCCTTGGCGCGCGACGATCCGGACGTGGTGAACAGCATCAGCCGGCTTTCGCAGTGCGCGGCGATGTCGTCGATCTCGCGCGCCGAGAGCCGGGCGTTCACGATCACCGGCCATGCCCCGACGGTCGCGCAGGCGAAATAAACCGCCACTGCCGCAAACGAGTTCTCGCACACCAGCAGCACGCGATCGCACGGCCGCGCGCCCTGTTGCGCCAGCCATTTTGCCCCAAAGGCGATGGCACGCTGCAATTCGCCATAGGTGCAATGGCGGCCATCTTGGACCAGCGCAATCCGTTCAGGCGTCTTCATCGCCTGAACCGAGACGATCTCCTCGACCCTGCGAAGCTCGTCTTGCCGCTGCATAGGCTCGTGCCGCATCACACCGGCCTCGCAGACATTGACCAGCGAAAACCCCTCTTCGGCGCCACCGTCAGTGTGGGCGCGCGGCGCGCTTCGCGAACCGAGGCATTGATCCGTGCCGCCACATCGGCGGCGTGCTCGCTTACGATGGTGAGGTGCGAGCCCGGACACACTTGCATCGTCAACTGTCCAATGAGCTTGCGCCATACGTGCTTGGGATCGTCGGGGAAATGAGGGTCGGGACGCTGCGCCTTCAGGAACAGCGCCTCGCCCGAATAATAGCTGGGGCGATAGCGATAGAGGGCCCTCTCGGTCGCCAGCCGGGTTTCGAGGAGTGGCAGCGGGAGATTGGGCTTCATCTTGAGAAGCCAACTCCGCTTGCGCATCTCGGGCGGCAGTTGCGAATCGTCATCATTATCGGCGGTGTTCGTCGCGAACATCCCCAGTGCGGCAAGCAGAACGGCAAAGTTCTCCCGCGGCGGCCGCTCCAATCGCGACAGCACTAGATTTCCAGCGCGCCGCGCGCGCACCTTCAGCAGGGATTTGCGCGGCCAGGTGGCGGGGTGCGCGTACGAGTCGATCAGGAAGAGGAGCGCGATCTCTTCGCCAGCCTGCTTCAGCCGCCGCGCCACTTCGACGGCCAGCAGTCCGCCGAAAGAATAGCCGCACAGCCAATAGGGGCCGGCCGGCTGTCTCTGACGGATGTTGTCGAAATAAAGGGCCGCCATTTCTTCGACCGATTCCAGTGGAGGGAGCGTTCCGTCCACGCCCTGCGCCTGCACGGCAAAAACTTCACCGGGAATGTCGATGAGTTTGCCGAGGGCGGCGAACTCCACGACGGCCCCGCCGACGCCGTGAAAGATGAACAGTGGCGCACTGCCATCGCCGCCCTTGAGCAGCACGAGGGGGGAAAATTCCGGCGCTGGCTGCCCTGCCAGGAGCGCTGCCTGCTCTTGCACCGTCTGCGCATCGTAAATCGCGGTGATCGGCAGATGACGGCCGGTCGCGCGTTCGATCTCCAGAAACAGCGTGAGCGCCAGCAGCGAGTCGCCGCCGAGGTCGAAGAAATTGCTGTCGGGCGCCACATCCGCTGTCTGCAGCACGTGCCGCCAAATGCCGAGCAAAAGGTCGATCGGCTCAACCTGCTGCGGATCGTCTGGCGGGCGCGGCAGAGCGATGGCGCTCATGGCGCGTGCGCCTGGGTCGTCACAGCCCGGCGCGGCGCCATGCCGTAGCGGCTATCTCGGCGGGCGTTGATCTCGCGCAGCAAGGAACCGAACACCGGCGACATCGGAGCGGTTGCGGACACCCGTCGGGAAGTAATGGCCGGGAACTGGTCCATCAGCCGCTCGTCCCGCCCGGCGAATGCGCGATCGCGGAAGCGTCGCAGCGCGTCGGCTTCCTGCCGGCCGAAATAGTGTAGCGGAAGATTGGGATAGCTGTCGCGCGCGCCGGCCAGATACCGCCGCACGTCGCGACGGTACTCGCGGGCGAGCGTGTCGGAGTCGTACTCCGGGTGGCCCTGCAGGAACAGGAGCGCATTCCGCTTGCGTTTAGTGAAAAGATCGGCACCGGCTTCCGGGGCGTAGGTGAGGATTTCGTACCCGGCGTCGTTCAGCGCATCTGCCGGCACTTCGTTCCAGCGCGAATGGGCGATTCGGAACGGAGCGGTTAGCGATGCGGTAAGGAGATGCTCCGCCGCGACCACATGATCGAAAAGGCCGAAGCGCTTCTGTGGCAGCCGCCGCCGCTCGATGCCGTCGAAGTGCATCACGGCCGCATGGGCGGCGAGGCAGGAGAAGATCGCCGGCGGACCTTCGCGCTCGATCCAATCGAATACCGTCGCCAGCTCAGGCCAGTAGGTCTCCTGCCGCAGGTCCTGCTGCAAGGGCTCGGTGCCGGTGACGATCAAGGCGTTCAGCGGGGTGTTGTAGAGGTCCCTCGGGGTCCCATAGTTCTGATGAATCAGATGAATACTCCCGGTGTCGCTCCGGGCGATGCTTCGCAGCGAGAACAGGTGCCACCGGATGGAAATGTCGGAGGCGGCGGCGCCCAGCAGGCGAAAGAACTGCCGCTCGGTGCTTTCCAGTGCCGCATCCGGCATGTTGTTGAGCAGCCCGATGTGCAGCGCATCGGGCGCATGGCCGTTCAGCCACCCGCCGCGGGGCCGCACCAGCAAATTGTGCACGCCGGTGTCCATGCGGCTCACCCCCGCGATGCCGCGAGCCGCAGCTGCGGCGCTCGTGCCATTGGTTGCGACGCGTCCCCCGTCGCCGCGAGCGCCTGGTCGAGATCTTCGATGATATCGTCGATGTGCTCGATGCCGATGCAGAGCCGGATCATCTCCGGCTTCACGCCGGTCCGCTCCAGTTCCTCAGGCGTGAGCTGGCGGTGCGTGGTCGATGCAGGATGGCAGGCGAGCGACTTTGCATCGCCGATGTTCACCAGCCGCTTGAACAGCTTCAGCGCATCGTAGAACCGTTTGCCTTCCTCGAAGCCGCCCTTGACGCCAAAGGTGAGAAACGGTCCGCCTTGCCCTCCAAGATATTTCTTTGCGAGTGCGTGCCCTGGCGTGCCCTTCCGCCCGATGGAATCGCACCACGCGACCTGCGGATGATTATCGAGAAACGCGACAACCTTGGCCGTGTTCTCGAGATGCCGCTCGACGCGCAGTGCCAGCGTCTCCGCACCCTGCAGCAGGAGGAAGGCGCTGAGCGGCGCGAGCACTGAGCCGGTGTTGCGCTGACAAACGGTGCGGCAGCGCGCTGCGTAGGCGGCGCGGCCATATTGCTGGGTGTAGACCACCCCGTGATAGGCAGGTTCCGGCTGCGTCAACATGGAAAAGCGCTGCGCGTGCCGCTCCCACGGGAAATTTCCCGAATCGACGACGGCCCCGCCCATCGTGGTGCCGTGACCGCCGACGAACTTGGTTAGCGAATGCACCACGATGTCGGCGCCGAAACGGATCGGCTTCAGCAGGATGGGCGTGGCGATGGTGTTGTCGACGATCAGCGGCACGCCGTTCTTGTGCGCGCAATCCGCCAGCGCCTCGATATCGGCGATGTTGCCGCCTGGATTGCCGATGCTCTCGCAGTAGACCGCGCGGGTGTTCTCATCGATCAGCGCCTGGATGTCCGCGATACTGTCGCTCGCCGCGAAGCGCACATCGATTCCCTGCTTGCGCAGGAAGTGCTCAAACAAGGTCCAGGTCGCGCCGTAGAGCTGCGGAGTCGAGACGATGTTGTGGCCCGCTTCGGCGATGTTCACGATGGCATAGTGAATCGCCGCCATGCCCGAGCCGACGCACAGGGCCTCCACGCCCCCTTCCAGCGCCGCGATGCGCTTTTCCAGCACCGCAGTGGTGGGATTGGACAGGCGCGTGTAGATGTTCCCCGGCGTTTCGAGGTTGAACAGCGCCGCGCCGTGATCGGCGCTGTCGAACTCATAGGCCACAGTCTGGTAGATCGGCACCGCCACCGCTTTGGTGACCGGATCGGCCTCGTAGCCGGCATGGATGGAAAGGGTTTCGTCGCGCATGATGGCTCACAGGGCCGTTTGGTTGTCTGAGCGGCGGCCTACGACGCAGTCAAAGAGGGAGGCGATACCTTGAACGGCGCGGAAAGCCTGATCGGCACGCTCACCAGAGGCGGCGTGACCGTGTGCTTCATGAATCCCGGCACCTCGGAAATTCACTTCGTGGCCGCGCTCGACCGCGTCCCGGCCATGCGCGGCATTCCGTGTCTGTTCGAGGGCGTGGCTTCCGGCGCAGCCGACGGCTATGCCCGGATGACCGGAAAACCCGCCTGCACGCTGCTTCATCTCGGGCCAGGCCTTACGAATGCGCTGGCGAACCTGCACAACGCATGCCGGGCGCGCGTCCCGTTAATCAATATCGTCGGCGACCACGCCCGCTTCCATCGGCACTACGAGACGCCGCTCGCCTCCGATATCGCGACACTGGCGCGGCCCCATTCGGCCTGGCTGCGGAGCGCGGAGTCCGCGGCAGAGGTGGGGCGGGATTGCGCCGAAGCCATTGCGGCGGCGCGGGCCGCGCCGGGGGGCATCGCCACCCTCATCCTCCCCGCCGATAGTGCGTGGTCCGACGGCGGCGCGATCGCCGATGTGCCGCCAATTCCGGCGGCACCGCTGCCGGATGAGGCGCGGATCGCCCACGCCGCAGGGTTAATGACGCGCCGCGGCCACGTGGGCCTGGTGCTCGGCACGGGGCTCACCGTCGGAGGTCCGCTTATCATTGCGGGACAGATCGCCGCGAAAACCGGGGCGAAGCTGCTCGCGCCCTTCGCCTTTACCCGGATCGAGCGCGGCGCCGGCCGGCCGCCAATGGAACGCATCGCCTATGTCACCGACCAGGCCATCGAGCAGCTTTCCGGATATGACGCGCTGATTCTGTTGAACGCATCGCCGCCGGTCGCGTTCTTCGGGCATCCGCGCAAGCCGAGCGTGCTGACGGCGGAGAAGACGGAGGTGTTTACCTTATCCGCGCCGCAGGAAGACGGCGCCGGCGCGCTCGCTGCGCTGGCCGAACGCCTGCACGCGGGCGATGCGACGCCTGCGCTTCAGCCGCAGGCACGCCCGCAACTGCCGACCGGCGAGATCACGCTCAACGGACTTGCCGCGGTGGTGGGCGCGCTGCTGCCGGAGAGCGCCATCGTCATCGACGAATCCATCACTTCCGGCCGAGGTATGATGGCCGCGACCGCCGGCGCGCCGCCGCACGACTGGCTGGTGAACACCGGCGGCTCCATCGGAATCGGCATGCCGCTCGCCGTTGGGGCGGCGGTGGCGTGCCCGGAACGGCCGGTGCTGTGCCTCGAAGCGGACGGCAGTGGCATGTACACGCTGCAGGCCTTGTGGACGGCCGCGCGCGAAAACCTGCGGATCACAACGGTGATCTTCGCGAACCGCGCCTATGCCATCCTGAAGGGCGAGCTGGTGAGCGCCGGCGAGAATCCCGGACCGAAGGCCCTCGACATGCTGGAGATCGGCCGACCGGACATCGACTGGGTGGCCCTCGCCAGCGGCATGGGCGTGTCGGCGACGAAGGCTGCGACCCTGGAGGACTTCGCCCGAGACTTGGCGCGCGGTTTCGCAAGCTGCAGTCCCACTCTAATCGAAATTGTGGTTTAGCCGAGTGCAGACCGGCCAACTGCCGGCGCCATGATCAGTTGCCGCTGGAACGGACATCGCTCAAAATGGGGTACCATAAGCGGAATTCCAAGATACATGCTGCTACTCATCGACAATTACGACAGCTTTACCTTCAATCTCTTCCATTATCTGGGAGAGTTGGGGGCAGAGGTTGTCGTCAAGCGCAACGATGACATTTCGGTGCCACAGGCATTGGCTATGCAACCGGACGGTATCGTGCTCTCACCCGGTCCGTGCACGCCGAATGAGGCCGGAATCTGCGTCAGCCTGGTCGAAGAGGCCGATGGCCACGTGCCGATCCTTGGCGTGTGCCTGGGCCATCAGGCCATTGGACAGGCTTACGGCGCACGTGTCGTCCGGGCGCCGCAGCCGATGCATGGCAAGCTCAGCCGCATCCATCACACCGGCAAAGGCGTGTTTCGCGGCCTGAACAACGATTTCGAGGCCACGCGCTATCATTCGCTGACCATCGCGCCTGAGACAGTGCCCCAGGCACTGGAGGTCACAGCGACAACCGAGGACGGCGTGATCATGGGAGCGATGCACAGGCGGCATCCGGTTCACGGAGTCCAGTTCCATCCCGAGAGCATTGCGTCCGAGAATGGACATGCACTGCTGCAGAACTTTCTGAACATCGTGGAAAGCTTCGCCCGCGTCCCGGCATGAGCAGCGATTTCCGGCTTTTCCTCGATCCGGTTCGACGCGGCGAGTCCCTGAGCGCCGAGCAGTCCTCGGAAGCCTTCGCGGCGATCATGAAAGGCAGTGTGGCGGACGGCGATCTGGCCGATTTCCTCCTCGCGCAGGCACAGCGCGGGCCCACGGTTGCCGAAATCGCCGGTGCGGCCCGCGCGATGCGGGCAAACATGGTGACCATAGACGCGCCGCCCGGCGCGATCGATCTCTGCGGCACGGGTGGTGACGGGCATGGCACACTGAACATCTCGACGGCGGTCTCGTTCGTTGTCGCCGCCTGCGGCGTGCCGGTGGCCAAGCACGGCAACCGCAACATGTCGTCGCGCACTGGGGCGGCGGACATTCTGGAAACGTTGGGCGCAAACGTGACGCTCTCGCCCGAAGCGGCGAGCGCCTGCCTGCGCGAAGTGGGGCTCTGCTTCCTCTTCGCGCCACACTACCATCCGGCGATGAAGAACGTGGCGCCGGTACGCCAACGGCTGGGCGTCCGGACCATTTTCAATCTGCTCGGCCCCCTCTGCAATCCGGCAGGCGTGCGGCGCCAGTTGCTGGGGGTATATACGGAGGAATGGCTAGAGCCGATCGCGCGGGTGCTCGGCGAGCTTGGTACTAAGAAAGCGTGGGTCGTGCACGGCAGCGACGGTATGGACGAGATGACCACGACCGGGGTTACCCACACAACAATCCTGGAGAACGGTGAAATCCAGCGACGCACCGTGGATCCCGAAGAGGCCGGTGCACCGCGCAGCACGCTCGATGCGCTGAAGGGCGATGACGCAAGATACAATGCGGAACGGCTGATCTCCATGCTGGAGGGCAAAGATCGAGGCGCATATCGCGATATCGTGGTGTTGAATGCCGCGGCGGCTCTCGTTATCGCCGACAAAGCTCCGGACCTTCGAGCGGGCGCGGTCTTAGCGAGGGTCGCAATCGAAAACAGTGGCGCGCTCGCCGTGCTGAGCAGGCTCGTCGCGTTCTCGCGAGAAGCACATGAGCATTCTTAACAAGATCGCCGCCTACAAACGTGAGGAAGTGGTGGCCGCAAAGGCACGTGCGCCGTTGCGCGATCTGGAAGCGCGAACCGCAGAAACAACCCCGCCGCGGGGCTTTCGGGGGCGGTTACTGGAAAAGAAATCGAGCGGCGAGTTCGCGCTGATCGCAGAGATCAAGAAGGCTAGTCCGTCGAAGGGTATCATTCGTCCAGACTTCGATCCGGTAGCCTTGGCGCAAGCCTACGAGAGCGGAGGCGCCACGTGCCTGTCCGTGTTGACCGACGCGCCATCCTTTCAGGGTTGTCTGGACTACGTCCCGCTCGTCCATGCTGCCGTTGGGCTGCCGGTGCTTCGAAAGGATTTTCTGCTCGATGTGTACCAGGTGGCAGAAGCCCGCGCCCATGCCGCCGATTGCATCCTCATCATTCTGGCGATGGTCGACGACGGCCTTGCACGCGAGTTGTTGGCGGCGGCTGGCCAATACGGGATGGATGCATTGGTCGAAGTTCACGACGAACGGGAACTCGATCGTGCGCTGATGCTGGGCGCCGGGATGATCGGAATCAACAATCGCGATCTGAGGACATTCGAGACCGATCTTGACGTGACGTTGAGGCTTGCGCCGCGAATTCCGGGCGATGTTCTTGCGGTCGCCGAAAGCGGCCTTGCCTCACGCGCGGATCTCGAGCTTCTGGCTGGAGCGGGCGTCACGACGTTCCTGATCGGGGAAACCTTCATGCGGCAGGCCGATGTCGCAGCCGCGACGCGCAACCTGATCGGTGCTAAGATGGGGAAATGACTAAGCTCTCGCATTTGGACGAGCAAGGCGCTGCCCGAATGGTGGATGTCTCTGAAAAGAACATCACGGTGCGTGAAGCACAGGCCACGGCCGTCATCGTGCTCTCACCGGACGCGTATAACGTGGCCCTCTCATCCGATGCGCCGAAAGGCGATGTGCTCGGGGTGGCGCGGCTCGCCGGCATCATGGCCGCCAAGAAGACATCGGAACTGATCCCGCTCTGTCATCCCATTCCCCTGACCAAAGCCAATATCGAATTCGAACTGCAGGATGATCGTTCTGCGCTGCGCATTCTCGCCACCGCGCGCACAACGGCACAGACAGGCGTCGAGATGGAGGCGCTCGTGGCGGTGACGATAGCGGCCCTCACGGTGTACGACATGGTGAAGGCCATCGATCGCGGCGCTGTTATCGAGGGCATTCGGCTGTTGTCGAAATCCGGCGGAAAAAGCGGGACCTATACCGCGCCCGATGCGCCGTACAGTTCGTCCGGCGAATGATTGCCGTCGAAGAAGCTGTTCGGCGCGTCGTCGCGGCGTTCGCACCTGTCGAAGCCGAATGCGTGCCGATCGAGGCTGCGGCGGGCCGCGTGCTTGCCGCGGATATGATCGCACGCCTCGATCAGCCACCGTTCCGCGTCTCGGCAATGGACGGCTATGCCGTGCGCTCCGCAGACGCGCTTCATCCGCCGGTCACTTTGCCGGTCGTCGGCTCAGCCCCAGCGGGACACCCGTTCAAAGGCGAACTGCGGGCGGGGGAAACCGTCCGCATCTTCACTGGCGGAGTGGTTCCCGATGGCGCCGATGCCATCGTCATCCAGGAACATACCGAACAGCGCGCCGGCTTTGTCGTAATCAATGCCGCAGCGCATGCGGGGCGACATATCCGCCCCGCCGGGCAGGATTTTCGAAAGGGTGACGTTCTGGTTCGTCCCGGAAAGTGTCTGACGGCGCGTGACGTCGCCCTCATTGCGGCCGCCGATGTCCCCGCGGTCGAAGCGCGCAGGCGGCCTCGCATTCTTTTGGCTGCTACGGGCGACGAACTTTCTCGTCCGGGCGAAACCCGCCGGCCTGGTGGCATCGTTGCCTCGTCGATCTATGCCTTGCCTGTGCTGATCCGAAAATGGGGTGCCGAGCCGCGCGACCTTGGCATCGTCCCCGACAACATCGAAGCTATCGCGAAAATCGAAGAACGCGCCGCCGAGGCCGATCTCGTCGTGACCTTGGGTGGCGCATCCGTCGGCGATCACGATCTCATCCAGCGCGCCCTTGGGCCAAAAGGCTTCATGCTCGACTTCTGGAAAATTGCGATGCGTCCGGGCAAGCCGCTGATCTTTGGCCGGCTCGGCGAGACCCCTTTGCTGGGGCTGCCGGGAAACCCCGTCAGCTCCTTTGTCTGCGCTCTGCTCTTCTTGAAGCCAGCGATCGCCGCGATGCTCGGAACAGAAACAGAGCCAAACGGATTGACAGCGCGGCTGGCGACGGAGATGGGCGCCAATGACAGCCGCCAGGACTACGTCCGGGCTCGGCTCTTTCGCCGTGACGGCGTGTTGTGGGTTGAGCCGTTCCCGGCTCAGGATTCTTCGATGCAGAAGGTGCTCGCGGACAGCGACGCTCTTTTGATCAGGGGGCCGCATGCTCCCATAGCGCGAAAAGGCGATTCGGTCGCGATCATCCCGCTCGATTAGCTCGCGAACTGCGGGGCTGCCGCAAGCCATTGGAATGATTTGCAAAACTTTTTGGTTGACGCATCATCGGAACCTAACTAGAACAATTGCGGATTGTTGCGGCTTTGTTCGAGAGCGGCGCGCCGGCGGAGACAAATCATGCTGACCAAGAAACAGTACGAACTCTTGATGTTCATCCACGAGCGCGTCCGGGAGAGCGGCATCCCCCCCTCTTTCGACGAGATGAAGGACGCTCTGGATCTGAAGTCAAAATCCGGCATCCACCGCCTCATCACCGCGCTCGAAGAACGCGGGTTCATCAAGCGGCTGCAGAAACGCGCGCGCGCGCTTGAGATCGTGAAGCTGCCGGAGAACATGGCCGATACCGTCCGGCCTGCGACCACCCGCAGCCAGGCGCAGCGCCTGATGCATTCACCGGGAGCGCGGCCGCTTCGAGGCGATGCGAGGATTCCCGCCGACACGCGCAGTGCGGGCAGCCCGCGCCGCAGCGACAACGATGGCGCGGCGAATGTTCCGGTGCTGGGCCGGATCGCAGCCGGCACTCCGATCGAAGCACTGCAGAACAAGGTTGCGGACGTGCCCGTCCCGGCCAGCATGCTGGGGCGCGGCGATCACTACGCGCTCGAAGTCGCAGGAGACTCGATGATCAACGCCGGAATCCTGGACGGCGACACCGTCATTATCCAGCAGGCGGACGCGGCGAGCACCGGCGACATTGTGGTGGCGCTGGTGGACGAAGCCGAGGCCACGCTCAAGCGTCTGCGCCGGCGCGGCGATTCCATCGCCTTGGAAGCGGCCAACCCCGCTTATGAGACGCGCCTCTACGGCTCCGATCGGGTGCGTATCCAAGGCAAGCTGGTGGGTCTGCTTCGGCGATACTGACGGCGCACAGGCGGCAGACTCCAGGGCCGGACGCCGCGCTCTTCCTGCGCCGTTGCAGTCGTAATCCCGTGCTGTAGCCAGACCGCGTAAGCGCCAGAGCGAGCCACATCGAATCGATCGACCACGAGCGCAGGCCCTTGGCAACGGCTGCGGGTCGGAACTGCACTGATCACAATCTGGTTGGTCGAGCAATCCTCATCGAGCGCGTCGGGCTTCATAGCGATGGCGATGCGAACACCGCCGGTCCGGGCGATGCAGCCGTAAGCATCGCAGGTTACTCCGTCAGCCCGCCGCGCCACGGCTTCCGCGATGCCGCGCGTGTCGCCGTCTCGCCTCAGCCATTCCTGCGCAGAATATGTGTCCCTAGGTTCGCGTACGAAGCGCAGGCGCCCATCGGGAGCGCGGAGTGCGACTGTCAGTCCGTCGCGCGCGACGACGATGTCGGGCGGCTTTGCGGCAAGCACCAGGGCACCGGCAACCGCGGCTGGAACAAATCCAGCCCAACGCCAAGGTCCTCGCCAGAGCGCGATCCACACCCCGCCCAGGCTGAGGCACACCAGTGCAGAAATCGGCCACGCCGAGACGAGCGAAACCGACCCCGGGAGCTGGGAGACCCAACGCCCGACCGCCAGCATCGCGTCAATGCCCCAACCCATGACCCGCAGTGGATATTCGTCGAGGCCGAACGGCATCAGAAAAATGGATAACGCCGCGGCGGGCATGGTCACGAACGCCATGATCGGCATGGCGCCGAGATTGCCGAGAACCGCGTAGTGCGTCGCCCGATCGAAATGAAACGCGGCGTACGGCGCGGTTGCAATGCTGCCCACAAGACTTGTCGTGACGATCGCGCGCATGTAGCGGCGCACGCCCGGCAGCGGCAGAGCGCTTTCGGATCGGGCGCGCGCGCGCTCCCATTCTGCGACCGCGACCAGCGCCACGACGGCGGCAAACGACATCTGGAATCCCGGCTCGATTAGCGTTTCCGGTTCGAGCAGCAGAATAATCGCTGCTGCCAGGCCGACGGAGCGCATGGAGATTGCAGGCCTATCGAACAGGATGGCGATCAGCATCACGGCGAGCATGATGAACGCACGAGTGGCCGGCGTCGCCGCGCCGCTCATGACGAGGTAGAACGCCGCGCTGCCGAGCGCGGCAAGCGCGGCCCATTTCTTGATCGGCTGAGTCAGCGCAATGATGGGGAAAAGTGCCAAGAAGGCCCTTATCGCCCAGAAAAGCCCCAGGCCCACCAGCGCCATGTGTAGTCCGGCAATGGCGAGGACATGCGCAAGGCCCGCATCGCGCAGAGCCGATTCGTCATCCTCGGAAATGCCGCCTCGATCTCCTGTTATCAATGCGGAGGCGATGGCGCCGGTGCTGCCCGGTAGTACAGAATGTATCCGCGCAGACACGCGCCAGCGCAGCAATTCCACGGCCGTCGCGACTCTTTCGGAAAAGCTCGCCGGCCCAAGCTGCGCAGTTCTCGTGGGCCGTCCGTAGGCATACCCAACCGCGCCGATCTGGCGAAAGAAGGCGGCACGGCCGAAGTCGTAATCGCCCGGCGCCGCCGGCGCCGGCGGCGGCAACAGGACGGCGCGGACCTGTATCCAGTCACCCGGCCTCAGCGTGTCTGCGCCGCTCCGAATCGAAATGCGCGCGCGCTTCGGCAGGAATCGAGGTTGAAGATGGGCAACGTGCGCAAGAGTCAGGACCACACGAACGCTCTTGCCATGCGCTTGCGTGTTTTCAACCCGTCCTTCGACCAGCGATGGGCCGACGCGATGGGAAAGGATCGGTGCCGCAACCGAATCCGTTCGATGCTTCGCGACGCCGAAACCCAACAAAATTGCGGCGACGCCACCAAGCAGCGCGCGTGCAAAAGGTGCCTCCGTTCCGGCGGCCGCGACAGCAAGCAGGACGCCGGAAGCTCCGAGCGCCATTCCAACAAACGGCGGAGGCTCGCGCGGCAAAGCGAAATAGAGCGCAATACCGATCCCAAACGCCACCGGCAGCCACAGCGCCCACCGCTCGCGTTCCGAAAGCGCGCATTTTGAAAGCGACTGAATCGCCCGTGAGACGAAAGGATAAGGTGGCATCGCAGCCGAACGGCCGGACACCGATTGCCTGGACGTGAAGAGCGGACCTACCCCCACGGAAACCGGTTTGCTAGAAGCCTCGCAGTCACTTGCAAGCCTGGTACGCAGGCCGGCCCCGAAGGACGGCATCATGCCTCAAAACGAAAGACCTGTCCTGCGGTTTGCGCCCTCGCCCACCGGCTATCTTCACATCGGAGGAGCCCGCACGGCGCTGTTCAACTGGCTCTATGCCCAGCAGACCGGCGGAAAGTTCCTGCTGCGCATCGAAGACACCGACCGCCAACGCTCCACGCCGGAGGCCGTCGCCGCCATTCTGGACGGCATGACGTGGTTGGGGCTGAACTGGGACGGCGAGCCGATGTACCAGTTTGCGCGCGCGGCGCGGCACCGCGAAATCGCTGATCAGCTGCTCGCGGCCGGCAAGGCCTACCGCTGTTACACCACTTCCGCCGAGCTTGAGGAAATCCGCGCCAGGCAGCGCGCCGAGGGCAAGCCCATGCGGTACGACGGGCGGTGGCGGGATCGCGACCCCTCGGAAGCTCCAAGCGGGGCGCCGTTCGTGGTCCGCCTGAAAGCGCCCCAGGAAGGCGAGACTATCGTGCACGATGTCGTGCAGGGCGACGTACGGTTCGTGAACGAGAACCTCGACGACATGGTTCTCCTTCGCTCGGACGGCACGCCGACTTATATGCTCGCCGTGGTGGTCGACGATTTCGACATGGGGATCACCCATGTCATTCGCGGCGACGATCACCTAAACAACGCCGCGCGCCAGCTGCAGATTATCCAGGCGCTCGGTTGGCCAATTCCGGTGTATGGCCATCTGCCCATGATCCATGGTCCTGACGGCGCGAAGCTGTCCAAGCGCCACGGCGCCCTGGCCGTCGATGCCTACCGTGACATGGGATACTTGCCCGAGGCGATGCGGAACTACCTGCTGCGGCTCGGCTGGAGCCACGGCAATGACGAGATCATCTCAACCGAACAGGCGATCGACTGGTTCAATCTTGAGACCGTCGGCCGGAACCCCGCCCGCTTCGATTTCAAAAAGCTCGACAACCTGAACGCGCATTACATCCGCTCGACGGACGACGCTGTACTGACGCAGGAGGTTGCGGCGCTGCTTGGGCGCATGCAGCCACCGCGCAGCTTGACGGAACAGGCAAAGGGCCGGCTTCTGGCGCTTATGCCGGCTCTGAAAGCACGGGCGAAGACGTTGGTGGAATTGGCCGAAGCGGGGGATTTTCTGTACACCGACGGCCCACGCCAATTGGACCAGCAGGCACAAAAAACACTCTCGGGCGGCGGCCGGATCGTCCTTCAGCAGATCCTCCCGATTTTGGCCTCCAGTACGTGGCAAGCCTCAGCCTTGGAAGAGGCCGGGCGGCGATTCGCAGAAGCTCAGGGCTTGAAACTAGGCGAGGTCGCCCAGCCGATTCGCGCGGCGACCACCGGAAGAACTGCATCGCCCCCCATCTTCGAGGTGCTGGAGGTGCTTGGTCCGGAAGAATCCCTTTCCCGGATAAGGGCTTACGCGCGATAAGCATGACCGATGGCATCTAAAGAATTCGCATGGCGCGGTTAACCTGCCCGGGCTATATTGTTGCAGTGCACAACGGGGCGAAAATGCCCGAAAGGACCGTCTTATGAACCAGAGCAAAGCCGTCCCCGCGGGATCAGCGACACTGGTTTACGAGAACAAGTCGTTCGAGCTGCCTGTGCTCGCCGGCACCGAAGGCCCCAAGGTGGTCGACATCCGCAAGCTTTACGGCGAGGCGGATCTCTTCACCTACGATCCGGGCTTCACCTCGACGGCCAGTTGCGAGAGCGACATCACATTCATCGACGGGGATCGCGGCATTCTGCTCTACCGCGGCTACTCCATAGACGAACTGGCAGAGCACTCGAACTTTCTCGAGGTCTGCTATCTGCTGCTGTATGGCAAGCTGCCGAACAAGCAGCAGATGCTCGGGTTCGATCGCGCCATCACGCGCCACACGATGGTGCACGAGCAGCTTGCTTCGTTCTTCCACGGTTTTCGGCGAGACGCGCATCCGATGGCGATCATGTGCGGCGTCGTGGGCGCGCTTTCGGCATTCTACCACGACTCCACCGACATCAACGACCCGCGCCAGCGCGAGATCGCCAGCCACCGGCTGATCGCGAAAATCCCCACCATCGCCGCGATGGCCTACAAATATTCGACAGGTCAGCCATTCGTGTATCCGCTCAACAATCTCGGATACACGGACAATTTCCTTCGCATGACGTTCGCGGTACCAGCCGAGGAATACCGCGTGAACCCGGTGATGTCGAAAGCGCTCGACACCGTTTTCATCCTGCACGCCGACCACGAGCAGAACGCCTCTACGTCAACGGTGCGCCTTGCCGGCTCTTCCGGCGCCAATCCCTTCGCATGCATCGCCGCCGGCATTGCCTGCCTGTGGGGCCCGGCGCACGGCGGCGCCAACGAGGCGGCGCTCAAGATGCTGGAGGAAATCGGCACCGTCGATCGCATTCCGGAATTCGTCCGGCGCGCCAAGGACCCCAATGACAATTTCCGGCTGATGGGGTTCGGACACCGCGTGTACAAAAACTACGATCCGCGCGCCAAGGCGATGCAGGTTCAGTGTCATGCCGTGCTCGACGAACTCGGCATCCACGACGAGCCGCTGCTGAAGGTGGCCATGGAGCTCGAGCGCATTGCGTTGCAAGACGAGTACTTCGTGCAGAAAAAGCTCTATCCGAACATCGACTTCTACTCGGGCATCACGCTGCGGGCGCTCGGCTTCCCGACCAGCATGTTCACGGCCCTGTTTGCGCTTGCCCGCACGGTCGGCTGGATCGCGCAGTGGATGGAGATGATCGAGGACCCGCAGCAGAAGATCGGACGCCCCCGGCAGCTCTATACTGGCGCCACGCCTCTCGACTACGTGCCGCTCGACCGGCGCTGATTGGCGCGGCCTTCGCGAACGAAGTCGAGCAGTGCGCGCGCCGCCCGCAGGCTCGGCTTTTCGTCATCGATGCCCAATAGGTGAACGGCTTCGCGAAGGTCCCGTTTCTGTTGTTGTCTGGCGTCCGCATTCTGCAAGAGGCGCAGCACAGCTTCAGCCAGCAAGTCTGCCCGGCAGCGGTTTTGAATGAACTCAGGGACCGCTTCGCGTTTCAGCAGCAGGTTCACCAGCGTGATGTGCGGCACCCTGACGATCGGGCGCACGAGGAGGTATGTCAGCCAGCCCAGCCGATAGGCAACTACCATCGGCACACCGGCCAGGGCCAGTTCAGTCGTCACCGTGCCGGAGGCGGCTAATGCAGCGTCGGCTGTATGGAATGCCGCGAATTTGTCCGCCTCGCTCTCGACGATGTGCAGCGGCGAGGGCCAGCCCTGCGCCAGTTCACGAATAAGGGGAGCGAGGTGGGGCACCGCCGGCATAATGCAGGCGAGGTCCGGTATGATCGCGGAAATGGCGGCAACCGCCTCCCGGAAGATCGGCAGCAAGAGCCGCACCTCACTCATTCGGCTACCGGGCAGGATTGCAAGTACCCGTGCGCCAACTGCGATCCCAAGCCGTTCCCGAAGCGCGACCCCGCCCGAAATTCGGTCCGTCCGTTCCACCACCGGGTGGCCGACAAAATGCGCCCGCAACCCACGCGTTTCGAAGAACGGCGTCTCGAACGGCAGCAGCGCGAGCACCAGGTCGAAATAGCGCGCCATCTTGCGTGCGCGATACTGTCGCGACGCCCAAACCTGCGGCGCCACATAATTTACCGTGGGGATATTCGCACCCAGCCGATGGAGTCTCTGTGCAATCCGATGCGTGAAATCGGGGCTATCGATACAAACCACGGCATCGGGCCGAGTCGAGAGCGCAAAATCGGACGCCGTGCGCACGCGGCGAAGGATTTCCGGAATGCGCGGGACGACCTCCCGCAATCCCATCACCGCAGTGGCATCAAGCGGGAACAGACTTTGCAAGCCATGAGCAGCCATTGCCGGCCCGCCCACGCCCGTGAACTTCACCGCATCGCCGGCCAGCTCTTTCAAGCGGACCATCAGCTGCGCCCCCAGCTGATCGCCAGATGGCTCGCCGCAAATCAGCATCAAATTCAGCGGACCTTCGCTGCTCGCGGACATTACGAAAAGCCGAACAGGAACAGCCCCAGCCGATTCGCCGATTCAATCACCCCCCGTTTGTCGACGATCAATGCGCCTCCGGCCTCTACCGCCACGCCGGCAAGTCCGGCTTCGGCGGCGTTCTTCACGGTGTCCACTCCGATCACAGGCAGATCCGTGCGGCCGTCTTGCGTCGGCTTGCGCGCCTTTACCAGAACCCCTCTGCGCACGCCCGCGGTTCCGCGGATATTCTCCGGCAGGCTCATGATGCGTGCGATCATGGCGTCGGTGCCTTCGGCCGCTTCCACGGCGAGAACCAGCCCGTCGCAAACGGCCGCAGCCTGCCCGACGTCGAAAGCGCCAAGCGCACGAACGACTGTCACGGCGAGCTCGACGTCTGTCTTCTGGCGTGCCGAAGGCCGATGCTTGCCGAGTACGCCGGAGCTCGCCAGCAGTGCCGGCGCTGCCTCCGCCGCAGCCACGACCCGAAAGCCCTCTCCCTCCAACACTTCCACCAAGCTCCGCAACAGCGCGTCGTCGCCCTTGGCCGCCGCCGCCAGAACCTTCGGCAGCTTGGAGAATCCCTTGGCATCGAATTTTACGTCCGCCCATTTCGGACGGCTCACCTTGCCCGCCAGGAGAACTTCGCCACAGCCGTGCTGCCGGAAGAGAGACAGTGTGCGTCCGGTTTCGCCGAGCGATACCCATTCATGCTGAAATCGAGTGATGGCCTCGCTGGCAATGCCCTTTAGCGCAGCGATGAACACGGGCCTGCCCGCTTCGGTGGCACACTCCGCAATAGCACCCGGCAATTCGCCACCGCCCGCAATGATGCCAAGGCCAGTCACTCCGTTTCATCCTCGGAGGCCGAGCCGGCGCGCGCGGGTGCGATCGGACGATTCCTGTGGGACAGAATAAAGCCGGTGACATGCTGGACTTCCGGCACGCCCGCCCACATTTCCGAAGCTCGACGCGCGCGTTCCTGGAGGTTGTCCCGATCGTCGAGAAAGATGGCGCGAAATGCCGCCCGCAACGCGTGGATGTTATCGCGCGAAATACCCCGCCGCCGCAGCCCGATCAGATTGAGCCCGCCAAGCTTCACATGCAATCCCAACGCCATTCCATAGGGGATGACATCCGCACTCACGCCGGAGAGACCGCTGATGAATGCATATTGGCCAATACGCGAGAACTGCTGCGCGGCGGCCAAGCCGCCCATGATGACGCCGTCGCCGACCTCGACGTGTCCGCCCAACTGCACCCCATTGGAAAGCGTCACATCGTCGCCAATCTGGCAATCGTGTCCCAGATGGCTGTACGCCATGAAGTAGTTTCGGTCGCCGACCCGCGTGACAGCGCCGCCTTTGCGGCTGCCTGCGCTCATCGTCACCCCCTCGCGGATGACGTTGTCCGCGCCGATCACGAGGCTGGCTTCCGGCGCGCTCGCATTGCGGATTTGCGCTTCGCCGCCCAGCACAGCATTCGGGTAGACGACGGTGCGCGGACCGATCTGCACGTTGCCGGCGATCACAGCATGGGACAGCAGACGCACGCCCTCGCTCAGGCGCGCGCCAGCGCCAACGATGCAAAAGGGCCCAATCTCGACGCCGCCGGCCAGGTCGGCGCCATCCTCAACGATTGCCGTCGGGTGTATTGCCATCGCCAGTCTGTTCTTTGTCCGCGATCATCGCGCTGTATTCGGCTTCGGCGCACAACCTCTCGCCGACATATGCTTCGCCCGAGAAGCGCCAGACCGGCCCGCGCCGGCGCAGTATCCGCACCGGCATGCGTAGCAAATCGCCGGGGCGGACAGGGCGCCGGAACCGCGCCTTGTCGATCGTCATGAAATAAACGAGACGGTCGGTGCTTGCGAGCCCGAGCGAATGCATCACCAGCGCACCGGCGGTCTGCGCCAACGCCTCCACGATCAGCACGCCGGGCATCACCGGAAAGTCCGGGAAGTGTCCGCGGAAATGAGGCTCATTGTACGAAACCGCCTTGTGTCCGACGGCGCTCTCGCTCGAAACAACGTCGGTAAGCCTCTCCAAAAAGAGAAATGGCGCGCGATGGGGGAGCAGATGTTCGATCTGCTCGACCCCGAGCGACGGCAAGGTGAGACTAGCCGACATTCTGTTTGCGTGGCTGGCCGAGGCGCGCAATTGCCGCCATTTGCCTCCGCCATTCCTTGATGGGCCGGGCTGGCACGCCACCGTAGTCCTGTCCGCCGGGAAGCTCACCGGGCGCCAGCGCCGAGCGCGCGGCCAGCCGCGCTCCGTCGCCGATCTTCACATGGTCTGCGAGACCGACCTGACCGCCGAGCACGACAAAATCTCCCAATTCGCAGCTGCCCGATACTCCGACCTGCCCAACGATGACGCAGTGCCGCCCAATGCGGCAGTTGTGGCCGATCTGCACGAGATTGTCGATTTTCGTCCCTTCGCCGATGACCGTGTCGCCAAGCGCGCCGCGGTCGATTGTCGTGCAGGCGCCGATTTCAACGCGGTCCTGCACGATCACGCGCCCAAGCTGCGGGATTTTGGCGTGACCGCCCGCGCCGGAGGCGAAACCGAAGCCCGGCTGCCCGATCTGCGCTCCGGACAGGATCAGGACTTCGTCACCCGCATAAGAATGCGTGATCGTGACATTGCTGCCGATTTCGGAATTGCGCCCAATCGCCACGCCGGGACCGATCACCGCGTTCGCCCCGATGCACGTATGATCGCCGATTTCCGCATCCGGCCCGATGACCGCCCCCGGCGCTACGCGAACACATTCTCCGATGTTCGCCGCCGGACTGATCGCCTCCTTCTGATCCCATTGGGACAGACCGTGATCCGGATAGAGAAGCCGGGCCACGGTCCCAAACGCGCTTGTGGGCGAGGCGACCTTCAAGATCATCATCCGCTGAGGCGGCGCGATGCTCAAGCCGGATTCGACGAGCGCATAGCCGGCCAGCGAGCGGGGAAGCAGATTTGCGCCGGCCTTCCCAGCACAGAACACGAGATGCTCCGGTCCTGCGCCGTCGACCGTGGCCACGTCGACGACCCAAGCATCGGCAGGCGCCTCGACCGGAATTTCCACCCCGAGGCGCGCGCAGATTTCGGCAAGGCTGACCGGCCCACGATTGCTGTAGAAGCGAGGATCAGCCACGAGGTGTGGCGCCGCGTTAGCGGCGCTGCGCCTGCTGCTGCATCATCTGCGCCTGCAGTCCAGCGGGCAGCGCGACGAGTTGCACCTTGATCGACGGCATTCGCTGGTCGAGCCGCTGAACGGCGACGGCGGTGATGTCGACATTGACGGTCCCCAGCACGACCGCGGTGCGATCGAGCAGAAGATTTGCGCCGCGCTCCTGCATGATGCCCTGGAGAATCGGTCCCAGAGCCGCTTCCACCTGCTGCCTGGCCTTGAACACCCCGCCTTGAATCAGGCCTTGCCTGGCTTCCACTTTGCGCTGGAAACCGGCCTGCTTCGCCTGAAAATCGCGAATCTTTCTTGCCTTCACGTCGGGCGCCAGTATCGCGACCTGCTGCTGTAGCGCACGGGCCTCGTTTTGAAGGGCGTTACCCTCGGCTTTGAACTCCGCCTCTGCACTCTGGGTGTAGCCGTTGACCTGGCGGACGATGTCCTGGCCAACCTTCGATGCGCGAAGGATCACATTGCGATCGATGACCAATATTTTGGGCACCGGCGCGGCGGCATTGGCGGGAGGAGCGCCCGGCTTCGCGGGTGGGGCGGCAGCCTGCACTGCGCTGGCGGCGGCAAATGCGATCAGAAGCGCCGCTACACTGAGCACCGCTCGGCCTGAAATGGTCGTTCTGTTCATCGATTTAGAGTCCTGTCCCTGCGCTGAATCGAATGATTTCGGTCTTGTCGTAACTCTGCTTGATGTACGGCACTCCGAGATCAATTTCTACTGGCCCAAAGGGCGACTTCCAGCCGATGGCTATGCCGCCCGAAGCGCGCAGCCCCATATTATCCACGATGCAGGGCGTCCGCGGCCCGACCTCACCGCAGGTCTTCAGGCCCGGCTGCGAGGCGATATGGCCGGCCGTTCCGAAATCCGTGAACAGGGAGGCGCTGATCCCGTAGTCAGCTGGCAGAAAATCCGGCAACCGGAGGTCGATCGTGCCTATCGCGTACGCCTCCGCTCCCAGAGCCGAGTTATGCCCGGCGAAAAGCTCGCGGGGCCCAACGCCGGCAATCTGGAATCCGCGGAACGTGTCGCCGCCTCTGAAGAAGCGCTCGTTCAACCGGACATGCTCCCCATCGTAACCATTGATGTAGCCGCCGTTCCCGGACACCGTCAGGATGAATTCATCCCACAACACGGGACGCCGGTAGCTGAAGGCGGCTTGGGATCGCAAGTATTTCAAACTGCCGCCGAGTCCCGCAAAGTCTTGCGATATCTGGAAAGTGAGCCCCCGCCGCGGCTTAATGGGATCGTCCAGCGTGTTGTAGGCGTAGGTATAGCCGATCGAAGAGGTGTCTTCCGTCCCCGCGGCGAGCAAGATGGCCGAAGGCGAGTTCGAGAACGGCGTGATGTTGTCAATCCGGTAGGTGTAGCGCAATCCAACGCTGCCGTATTCCGATGTCGGGAAGCCAAGCCGCAATCCAATGGCGTCCGTATCGCTCTGATAAGTCGCCTGCTGGAAATCCGTGATGATCTTGTAGATGTCGAAACCGGCGGACAATGGCCGGTCCAGGAAATAAGGTTCGGTGAAGCTGAGGACGGCTTCCTTGCTGATGCTCGAAAGCGAAATGCTGGCGCGAAGGTATTGCGCGCGGCCGAACAGATTGCGTTCGGTATAGCTGAACTGCCCCACGAAAGAACTGGTCGACGAATAGCCGACGCCCAACTGCAACTCGCCGGTCGATTGCTCGGTGACGTTCACGTTCAGCACCGTTCGATCCGGTTGCGAGCCTGGCACAGGCTTGATATCGACGTCCTTGAAGAAGCCCAGGGACCGGATGCGGGTGCGCGAGCGGTCGACGAGCACCCGGTTGAATGCATCTCCCTCGACCAGCCGGAATTCGCGGCGGATGACCTTGTCGAGCGTGCGGGTGTTCCCGGTGATGTTGATCTTTTCGATATACACGCGGGGGCCCTGATCGATGTCGAAAACGACACCGATCGTATGGTTCGAGCGGTTGCGGGCGATTCGCGGATGAATCTCCGCAAAGGCGTAGCCCTTGGTTCCGGCGGCGTTCGTCAGGGCGTCGATGGACTTGTCGATCAGTTCGGCATTGTAGGTCTTGCCTTCCACGATCGGGATGAGCGGACGCAGACTCGCCGGATACAGCTCCTTGATCTTCGAATTGATGACGACCTTTCCGAACGTATAGATCGGGCCTTCGTCCACGGTGAAGGTGATAAAGAAGTTCTCGCGGTCGGGCGTCAGTTCGGCCACGGCCGAGACCACCCGGAAATCGGCATAGCCGTTCTTCAGATAGAAGCGCCGCAGCTGCTCGCGGTCGAACGTCAGCCGGTCCGGATCGTAATTGTCGTTGCTGGAGAGAAATTTCCACCACTCCGACTCCTCGGTCGCGATCTGGCTCTTCAGCGTGTCGTCATCGAACACCTTGTTGCCGATGAACGAAATGCGCGCCACGCCGGTCGTGGGCCCTTCGTTGATCGAGAAGATGAGATCCACACGATTTTGCGGGCGCTGAATGATCTCGGGGTCGACCGTCGCGGCGAATTTGCCGTTTCTGCGGTACAACTCGATGATCCGTTGGACGTCGGCCTGGACCTTGGCGCGGGTGAATACCATCCGCGGCTTCAGCTGAACCTCTTTCGTCAGGTCCTTTTCGGAAACCTTGCTTTCGCCCTCGAACACGACCCGGTTGATGATCGGGTTTTCGACGACGTTGATCGTCAGAATTGAGCCGTCCCAATTGATCTTGACGTCGGCGAAAAGGCCGGTGGCGAATAGCGTTTTCAGCGACCGGTCGACAATCTGTTCATCGTACGAGTCGCCCGGGCGGATCGACATATAGGACAGGACCGTGCCGGGCTCGATTCGCTGCGTGCCGCGCACGCGAATGTCGCGAATGACCGGACCGGGCGGACGTGATTCGGCGGCCGGAGCCGATGGCGCCGGGTTTTGTTCCTGCGCAATGGCACCGACACCAGGCGAAAGCAGCACAACCGCAGCGGCCGCGCGTGCGTATCGGGCGAAAGGGAAGGCGATCAGGCTCATCCGCTCGTCTCAGGCTCGCGGCGCGTGCCGTTGCATGCGCGCAAAAGGGTTCAGAACAGGTTCGGCCGGACGAGGTCGTTCCAGGTCGCCAAAATGAACAGCCCCAGCACCACCGCCAACCCTAGCCGAAACCCGAGTTCTTGAGCCCGCGCCCCGAGCGGCCGGCCCAACACTGCCTCGCATCCATAGTACAGAAGATGGCCGCCGTCGAGGATGGGAATCGGAAAAAGATTGAGAAGTCCAATGCTTACAGAAATGAGAGCTGCCAGACCGAGAAGGGTAAGGAGGCCCAGCGAGGCTGCCTTTTGGGAAATTCGGGCGATCCCGATCGGCCCGCTCAGCTCAGCCGCACTCGAGCGGCCGCTAACGATTCGCCACATGTAGGTGAGCGTCGTGTCGACAATGAACCAGGTCTGAGCACCGGCGGCGCCGACAGCATCGATCGGCCCCAGCCGAACGAGCGAAATACTCGAGGGATCGACCGCAGGCGAGATACCGATCCCGAAAAGCTTCGACTGGCTTCCGTAGATGTCGGGAACCTGGATCCATTTGGGCGTGACGCGCAGCGTCACCGGCTCTCCCTTGCGCGATACGCTCAGAACCAACGGCTTGCCGCGACTGGCCTTGATCGCCTTCTGGAGCTGCTCGAACCTGCTGACGGGCGCGGTTCCGACGGCCCGGACGAGATCTCCCGGCTTCAGACCGGCCGCGGCCGCCGGACTTCCCGCCGTGACGGCACCGATCCGGGCAGAAAGCTTTTGCGTGGAAAGCTCCTGCCGTCCCACCGTTGCAAACAAGGCCGCGAAGATGACGATCGCCAAGACAAAATTGGCGGCGGGTCCCGCCAGCACGACGAGGGCGCGCTGGTACAATGGTTTGAAGGCAAATGCGTCGCGGCGCTGCTCCGCTGACATCGCCTGCAATCCTTCGTGATCCGGCGCGCTCGTGCCGTCCAGGTCACCAAGGAACTTCACGTACCCGCCGAGCGGAATCCACGAAATCTTCCACATCGTGCCCTTGCGGTCGCGCCACTTCACGATGGCCGGACCGAAGCCGATCGAGAAGGCCTCCACCTGAACCCCAAAGAACCGGGCCACGCCGAAGTGCCCCAGCTCGTGAAAGAACACGACGATGGTGATGACGAACAGGAAGGCCGGCAATCCCAGCGGCACCCAGCCCAGAATTCCTTGCAATGCTGTCAGCATTCTTTCTCCTGAGGGTCAGGTTTATGCCGCGAGCCGCAAAATTGCGGTGCTCGCAGCCCGGCGCGCGTCTGCGTCTATGGCAAGAACCGATTCCAGATCCCGGCCCGGTCGTTGCGGCTGCAAATGCGCAAGCGTCTGCTCAGCCACGCCGCAAATGTCCATGAACCCGATCTGGCCATGGAGGAACGCCTGCACCGCGATTTCATTGGCCGCGTTCAGAACGGTAGGAGCTGCCCCGCCCGCCCGCAAGCAATCTTCCGCGAGCGCCAGACACGGAAACCTCTGCCGGTCCGCGGCTTCGAAGCTCAAGCCGCCGACGGCGGCGAGATCGAGCCGCTGCGACGGAGAAGTCATCCGCCGCGGCCAGGCGAGCGCAACGGCGATTGGCGTTCGCATATCCGGTGCCGAAAGATGCGCCAGAATAGAGCCGTCCGCATAATAGATCAGGCAGTGCACGATCGATTGGGGATGGACGATCACATCGAGGCGATCGGCGGGGAGCCCGAACAGATGATGCGCCTCAATCAACTCCAGGCCCTTGTTCATCAGCGTCGCGCTGTCGACCGAAATCTTGGCGCCCATCGACCAGTTCGGATGCGCCACCGCCTGCTCGGGCGTGGCACGCGCCATGCGTTCCATGGGCCAGCTGCGGAAGGGCCCACCGGACGCCGTCAAGGTGACTCGCTCCACGGCGTGCTCCTGCGCGAAGTCGAGCACCTGGAACGCGGCGTTGTGCTCCGAATCCACCGGAATGATCATGGCGCGCGAGGACCGCATCGCCTCCAGAAACACGTGTCCCGCGGCGACGACGCACTCCTTGTTGGCCAGCGCAATCAATCCGCCGCGCCGGACAGCCGCCAGCGCCGGCGCGAGTCCGGCCGCGCCAACGATCGCAACCATCGTCACATCGGCGGGCTCCGCGGCGGCGTCCACGATAGCTTTATCGCCGGCTGCGACTTCGATGCCGGTCCCAGCCAGCAGATCGCGAAGTCGACCGTAGAGCAACGCATCGCCGATCACCGCTCTTGCCGGGCGAAACCGTCTCGCTTGCGCCGCCAGCGCGTCGACGTTGCTTTGCGCGGTCAGCGCCTCGATGGGGAATGCCTGCTCGTCGAACTGCGTCCGGGCGTAATCGACGACGCTTAGGGTGCTCACGCCGATGGAGCCGGTGCTGCCGAGGACAGTCAGGCGGCGCCACAGGACGTGTTTCAGGTCGGACAAATTCACGGCCGATACCCTGCAAGCGGATCGAGAGCAAAGACAAGCACCAATACGGCCGCGGCCGGTGCGGCGAACAGAATCGAATCGATCCGGTCGAGCACCCCGCCATGACCAGGTATCAGCCCGCCGCTGTCCTTTCGGCCCACGCGGCGCTTGATCATCGATTCGAACAGGTCGCCGGCGTGTCCCGCCAGCGCGAGCGCAACGCCGAACATCGCTGCAACCGGTATGTCCGTTTTCAGCGCCGCGGCGACCGCGCCCGTGATCACGGCCGCGCACGCCGTGCCGCCGAAGAACCCCGCCCAAGTTTTGTTGGGCGACAGCGTCGGCGCAAGCTTGGGCCCGCCGATCAGGTTTCCGCTGAAGAGCGCGCCGGTGTCCGTCGCCCACACCGCCAGGAACACCATCAACACCAGCCACACAGGATGCTCCGGCGATTGCCGCAATATCAAAAGCGACAAGGCCGGAAGGGCGATGTACAGAGGACCGGCCGCGTGCGCCAACGGCGCTTCACGGCGCCAGGCGCCCACGAGCAGATTGCACAAACATCCGATGAGCAGGATCGCGACTACGCCGAGGTGTGCTGCCGGGCCTCCCGCCGGTGCGAAATACAGCTGCCACCAAAGCGCGGCGACCATCGTGAGCACCGTGATGGCGGTCGGGAGCAGGAAGTCGCGCTTGGCAAACAGCCGGTGCCATTCCCGGATCGCGGCGGCGCAGCCGAGCGACAGAAACACGACGAAGGCGAGGCCGCCCAAGATTGTCGCGCCGACGGCAATTCCCGCGAGCAGGAAACCGAACAGCGGCCGCGTGATCCAGTCCATGTTGAATTTGAAGCGCTCGCGCCAGGCATCGCCCTGCCCGCGATCGGGCGGAGCACGCCGCGTCCGTGCGACATCCGGCATGCTGCTCATGCCACGGCCTCCGGCGCGACAGCGCCGAAGCGTCGCTCCCTTTGGGCATAGGCCGTCACCGTGTCGATGAATTCGGCGCGCGAGAAGTCCGGCCATAGCGTGTCGAGGAAAGCGAGTTCGGCATAGGCCGATTGCCACAGGAGGAAATTGCTCAGACGCCGCTCGCCTCCGGTGCGCACAATGAGGTCCGGATCCGGGAGATCGCGGGTGGATAGATGCAGCGCGAAGAACTCCGGCGTGATGTTCGACGGATCGAGTTGCCCGCGCGCGGCGGCGAGAGCCATATTGCGCGCTGCCGCCGCGATTTCCTCCTGAGCACCGTAATCGAAGGCGAAGGTCAGGTTTAGCCCCGTGTTCCGCGCGGTTCGCGCTTCGCCGTCCTCGATCATCACCAGAATGTCCGGCGCCGCGCGAGAGCGATTGCCGATGATTCGCATGCGCACATTGCGCTCAACGAGTTCGTCCACGTCCTCGCGAAAATACGAGCGGAACAGCCCCATGAGGTGGTTGACCTCCAGCTGTGGTCGCTTCCAGTTCTCGGACGAAAACGCGTAGAGCGTCAGGTTTTCAAGCCCGACGTCGATCGCGGCGCGAACGATGCTGCGAACCGCGGATACGCCGGCGACGTGGCCGGCGGCGCGCGGCAGATGCCGCTTGCGCGCCCAGCGGCCGTTTCCGTCCATGATGATCGCAACATGGCGCGGCAGGTCGGCAATCGAGACATTGCTTCTCGGCATCTCACACTCAATTCGCGCCCGACCGCGGCGCACTCAAACCTGCATGATCTCCTGCTCCTTTTGATGGAGCGCCTGATCGATGTCGTGGATGTGCGAATCGGTCAGCTTCTGGAGCTCGTCGCCGTGCTTGCGGTGATCGTCCTGGCTGATCTTGTGATCCTTTTCGGCTTTTTTGAGGGCTTCCATGCCGTCGCGACGAATGTTCCGGACGGCGACGCGGCCCTGCTCGGTATATTTGTGGGCCAGCTTTACCAAATCCTTCCGGCGTTCCTCATTGAGCTCGGGGATGGGAATTCGCAGGAGTTGGCCGTCGATCTGGGGATTGACACCCAAACCGGCATCGCGGATCGCCTTGTCCACCGCTTTCACCAGCCCCCGATCCCATACCTGCACCGTCAGAAGACGCGGTTCCGGCGTGCTGACCGTGCCGAGCTGGCCTATGGGCATGGGGTTGCCGTAGGCCTCCACCTTCACGGGATCCAGCAGCGCTGGGCTTGCGCGCCCGGTTCGCAGGCCGGCGAGCTCCGCCTTGAGCGCGGCGACCGCCCCGTTCATTCGGCGGTTCAACTCGTCCTTGCTGTAGCTGTCCATGGCTCCTCCGAAAGCCTAACGCCGTTCTTCTATCACGGTGCAACGGCCGCGCCCGGAAAGCACGGCCGGCAAGGCGCCCCGATCATGGATCGAGAAGACAACAATTGGAATCCGGTTTTCGCGGGCAAGGCTGACCGCCGATGCATCCATCACCTTAAGATCCCGCGCCAAGACCTCATGATAGCTCAGCGATTCGTACCGCTCGGCGGTCGGAACTTTCTTGGGATCGGCGCTATAGACGCCGTCCACCTGGGTACCCTTGAGCATCGCCTGGCAGTTCATTTCGACCGCCCGCAGAGCGGCGGCGGTGTCGGTGGTGAAGAAGGGATTGCCGGTGCCCGCGGCGAAGATCACCACGCGGCCCTTCTCCATGTGCCGGATGGCGCGGCGGCGAATATAGGGTTCGCAGACCGTCTCCATGGGAATTGCAGACTGCACGCGGGTGGCAATCTCCATTCGCTCGAGCACCGCCTGCACCGCGAGCGCATTCATCACGGTGGCCAGCATACCGATATAGTCGGCGGTGGCGCGCTCGATCCCCTTGGCGGCACCGGCAAGCCCGCGGAAGATGTTACCACCGCCGATGACCAGACAGATCTGCGTCCCGCCGCGAACGGCATCCGCCACGTCCGTGGCGATGTGCTCGACGGTGTCGATGTCAATGCCGTAGCTTGCCGAGCCCATCAAGGCTTCGCCGGAAATCTTCAGGAGAATACGGGAGAACTTTGGCGGGGCGCTGGCCATTCCTGTTCTCCGCCGACCTCAGTGCCCGGCCATCTGCTTCACTTCATCGGCGAAATCGCCGCCGGGTCCTTTGTCGATCCCCTCGCCGACCGCATAGCGGACAAAGCCGATGATCTCGATCGGCGCGCCCAGTTCCTTCGACGCGTTCTCGACCAGCTTAGCCACCGTGATTTCGCCGTCCGAACCCGGGCCCAGATATTTCTGCGCCAAGAGCACCGTGTCCTCGTAGAATTTGCGCATCCGGCCTTCGATCATCTTGTCGATGACGTTCTCCGGCTTGCCGGATTGGCGGGCGAGGTCGCGCTGAATCTCACGCTCGCGCTCGACCACATCCTGCGGCAGATGCCCGGGCGTCAGCGCCAGCGGCGCGGCGGCGGCGACATGCATCGCGATCTGGCGGCCAAGCGCCGCAAGCTTGGTCTGATCGGCGGTCGAGCGCAGACCCACCAAGACACCAATCTTGCCGAGCTCCGGCGAGGTAGTGTTGTGCACGTACGTGGCGACCACGCCGGGCGAAACCGCCAGAGCGGTCGCGCGGCGCACGCTCATGTTCTCGCCGATCCGGGCGATCAGCTCCTTGAGCACCGCATCCACCGACGCTCCGCTGCTCATCGGCATGGCGAGCAGCTTCTCGACATCGCCTTCGGCTTCCAGCCCGAGCTCGCTCGCTTCCTTCACGAACGCCTTGAACTGATCGTTGCGCGCGACGAAATCGGTTTCCGAATTCACTTCCACCAGCGCGCCGGCGTCCGGGCGTGCCGCCACGCCGATCAAACCTTCGGCCGCGACCCGGCCGGCCTTCTTCGCCGCTTTGGCGAGCCCTTTCTTGCGCAGCCAATCGACCGCCGACTCCATGTCGCCGCTCGTTTCGGTCAGCGCCGACTTGCAGTCCATCATACCGGCGCCGGTCTTGTCGCGCAGGTCCTTCACCATATTGGCCGTGACGTTCGCCATGTCGTGTTCCCTTAAACCGGCGCGGCGGCGGCTTCGGCAACTTCGGGAACCGCGGCGCTCTGATCCGGCAGGACGGTCGCCTCGCCGACATCTTCGCCGGCGGCGATCTGGCTTTCCGACAATCCATCGATGATGGCGCGAGCGGCGAGATCGCAGTAGAGTGCCAGCGCACGCGCGGCGTCATCGTTGCCGGGGACCGGATAGGCGATGCCGTCGGGATCGGAATTGGAATCCACGATCGCCGTCACCGGGATGCCGAGCTTGCGCGCTTCCGAAACCGCGATTTGCTCCTTGTTCGTGTCGATCACGAACAGCATGTTCGGCAGGCCGCCCATTTCCTTGATGCCGCCCAGCGCGCGATCGAGCTTGTCGCGCTCGCGCAACAGCCCCAGCAGCTCCTTCTTTTTGAGGCCGGAGCTTTGCGCCGAGTTCAGCGTCTCCTCGATCCCGCGCATCCGTTTGATGGAATTGGAGATGGTCTGCCAGTTGGTGAGCGTGCCGCCGAGCCAGCGATGGTTCACGTAGTATTGCGCGCAGCGCTTCGCGGCCGCGGCGACCGGCTCGGACGCCTGGCGCTTGGTGCCGACGAACAGGATGCGTCCGCCGCCGGTGGCCACTTCGCGCAGCGCAACGAGTGCCTGGTGCAGCAGCGGCACCGTCTGGGTCAGGTCGATGATGTGGATGTCGTTGCGCGAACCATAGATGTAGGGCGCCATCTTGGGGTTCCAGCGCTGGGTGCGGTGGCCGAAATGGGCGCCCGCTTCCAGCAGCTGACGCATGGAAAATTCTGGCAATGCCATACGAGAACGTCTCCTTCTCCGGTTAGCCTGACGCGAGGGGATCAGCCTTGACGGCCACCGGACGGGGATGAGGCAACTCGCCCCACGAACCCACCCTGCGCGTGCGGAATGACAGGGGTTATAGGGAGCCGGCTTGACGCGCGCAAGGTGCTGACCGAAACCCGGACCATGAACCAGATTCTGCGGCAGAAATCCCCGATCAGACCCGGCATCCGCAACATCGAGCCGAACGGCATCGGCAAAGTGGCCATGCTGGCGCTGGGGGAGCCCGACCTGCTGCCGCTGTGGTTCGGCGAGACCGATCTCAAGACGCCGGAGTTCATCTGCGACGCTGCCAAGCGGGCACTGGATGAGGGGCGCACTTTCTACACTCACGCCCGCGGCATCACGCCGTTGCGCGAGGCGATCCGTGAGTTCCACCGCCGCACATTGGCCTGCGAAATCGCGCTCGACCGCATCACCGTGCCCGGTGCCGCGATGTTGGCAGTGGTCATCGCCCTCCAAAGTGTGGTGGAGACCGGCGACAATATCGTCGCGATCTCGCCGGTGTGGCCGAACATCTTTCAGGCGGCGCAGATCGTCGGTGCCGACGTGAAATTCTGCCGGTTGCAAGAAGACTGGGCGGCCTCATGCTGGCGGCTCAATCTGGAAGCCCTGTTCGCCACCTGCGATGGACGCACCAAGGCGATCTTCATCGCCTCGCCGGGCAACCCCACGGGTTGGATCCTGTCGCGCGACGAGCAGCGCGCCATCCTGGAGTTCTGCCGGAGCCGCGGCATCGCCATCATCAGCGACGAGGTGTACGGCACGCTCGTCTATGACGGCACGCCGCATGCGCCGTCGTTTCTCCAGGTTGCGGAGCCGGATGACGCGGTGTTCGTCGTCAACAGCTTCTCGAAACCGTGGGCGATGACCGGCTGGCGGATCGGGTGGCTGGTGCATCCCGAATTCCTGGCCGACCAGATGAACGTGCTGGCGATGGCGAACAACACCGGCGCCACGACGTTTGCGCAATGGGGCGCGCTTGCGGCGCTGTCGCCGGAAGGCGACGAATTCCGCAGCTTCCTGCTGGAGCGTTGCCGCAACGGATTCGACATCACGCGCCGTTTCATCGAAGCGCAGAACCGCATCCGCTGGATTCCGCCGGAAGGCGCGTTCTACGGCTTTCTGCAGGTCGATGGATTGACCGACAGCTTCGGCTTCGCCTGCGATCTGGTGCACAAGGGCCGCGTGGGCGTAGCGCCGGGTTCGGCATTTGCGCCGCCCGAGGATTTCGCAACGGACGCCTATATCCGCGTCTGCTTCGCGCAGGACCCGAAGTTGCTGCAAACGGGGCTCGACCGCCTCGGCTCGGCAATCGCAGCGCTGTAGTTGTCGGTCCCGGAGCAACCGCTCGGCCGCTCCGGGACGGTTTCTCTCCGGGCTTACTTCAGCGGCCCTTGATACTCTGCACCGCCGCCTATGACGGTCGGGCCGTTGTCGGCACACCCCTTCTTTCGCCGCAGCAGAATGTACTGGAAGCCGTGAGCCAATCCGTTGCTGTCCACGTTCTTCAGGACAAAAGCGTGCTTGGTGCACTTCCCTTCGAAGGTTCCCATGCCGTCGCCGGGCGAGTTGGTCACCGAGTATCTCCCGGTAGTGTCGTTGCGACTCTGGACATTGCCGTTGGTATTGCCCACGCCGCCGGACAGATACGGGGCATGTGAAGCGGCGATAATGTGTCCGTTGCCGTCGAAACACAGCGTGCCGACGGCATCTCTGTTTTCAGCAGCGGACCCCGTGTCGACGCTCGTGCTGTGATGGGCATAGCATCCATTGAGCGCGCTGTCGGTGTAGGCCACCTGAGCCTGCGCTGCTCCAACTACGGCCGCACACGCCAAGAGCCCGGCGCCTGTGATTGCATAGATTTTCATGAGCACTCCTCCGCATCGCTGCCCACTCCGGGCGCACAACGCGGGCATGACTATTTTCGTTGCCTGCCAATGGGTTGCTTCGATCCCATGTGACGCCGATTTAATCTTGCGGCCAGTCTGCTCACTTGCTCGGTGTAAGAACAGGACCGGCCCGCAGAAAGAACCGTTTATCAATTCGCGGCAACATTATTGCGGATTTGAATTGCACGATTCGCGATTTTTCAGAGCCGCTTCGTGCTTCGTCGCTACATCTTGTGGTCGGAGCCCCTTGTAAGCAGTCGATGTAAAAGATTCGCGCATTTCATATCTGCTCCGCTCACACGGACTCCACCGCGGCGACGCCCGGCAGCGATTTGATGGCGGCGCGCAACGCGGCATTCACCTGCTGTCGATCGCGCAGCTTGATTTCCACTTCGCGCCCTTCGCTCGCCGGCACCACCAGGGTGACGAGGCCCTTGCCGCCGTTCTTCAGCTGCATGGCTATGGGCCCGAGCGCGCGGTCGTCCTCGAGATAGACACGCAACCCCTCGCCTGCTTCCGCCGCCGCCTTGTCGAGGTCCTGCGCCGCGATGGCGCGAAGCTTCAGTTCGTCATCGATCCAGTCGGCCGCGATCGTGAACAGCACCGATTTGCCCGGTTCCAAGAATGGCCGCGCGGCGGAAAGCACTTCCGAAAACACCATCACTTCGAACATGCCCGTCGTGTCCGACAGTGAGACGAAGGCGTAAGGCTGCTCGCTGCGGCCGCGGCGCTCCTGCTTGCGGATGATGGTGCCGGCGATCTGCGCGCGAAAACCGGAGCGGCGGCGGTCCTCCTGCAGCGCGGCGAAGGTGACGGCGCCGAGGCGCTTGAGCGCCGCCTGGTAGCCGTCGAGCGGATGGCCGGAAAGATAGAAGCCGATGGCATTGAACTCTTCGCTCAGGCGCTCATGCGGCGGCCAGTCGTCGACATTGGCCAGCCGCAGATCGTCGGCGCCGCTCGCCGCTTCACCGAACAGGGTCGCCTGCCCCGCTTCGCGGTCCTGCGTGCTGCGCGCGGCGTGATTCAAGATGGCGTCGGCGGATTCCACCAGACGGCGGCGGTTGGCATTCAGCGCATCGAAAGCACCGGCGCGAACGAGGCTTTCGAAGGCCCGGCGGTTGACGAGCTTGGGGTCCACGCGGCGGGCGAAATCGGAGAGGCTCGCGAACCGGCCGCCGCTGCGGCGCACGTCCACCACGTGCTCCATCGCCTGCTTGCCGACGCCTTTCACCGCGGCCAGCGCGTAGTAGATGACGCCCGCTTCAGCATCGCAGGCGAAATAGGCCTCCGAGCGGTTGACGTCCGGCGGGGCTACGCGGATGCCGAGGCGCTGCGCTTCCTGGCGGAACACGTTCAGCCGGTCGGTATTGCCGATGTCGAGCGTCATCGACGCGGCGACGAACTCGACCGGATAGTTCGCCTTGAGGTACGCGGTTTGATACGCGACCTGCGCGTAAGCCGCGGCGTGGCCCTTGTTGAAGCCGTAGCCCGCGAACTTCGCCGCCTGCTCGAAGATCTGGTCGGCAACCGACGGCAGGATTCCCTTGTCGCCGCAGCCTTTGACGAAGCGGTCGCGGTGCACCGCCATTTCGGAATGAATCTTCTTGCCCATGGCGCGGCGCAACAGATCGGCATCGCCCATCGAATAGCCGGCCAGTTCGCGCGCAATGCGCATGACGTCTTCCTGATACGTCATGACGCCGAACGTTTCGTTGAGGATGGGCTCGAGCGCCGGATGCAGATATTCTGGCGCTTCCTTGCCGCGCTTGCAGGCGATGTATTTCGGGATGGAATCCATCGGGCCGGGACGGTAGAGCGCCACCAGCGCCACCAGGTCGTTGATGTGGTCGGGATGCATCTTGCGCATCAGGTCGCGCATCCCGGCGCCTTCCAGCTGGAACACGCCCACGCTTTCGCCGCGCGACAGCATGTCGAACGTCGCCGGATCGTCGAAATCGATGTTCTGGGTGTCGAGTTCGATGCCGCGGTTCTTCAGCAGCTTTTCGGCCTTGGCGATCACGGTGAGCGTTTTCAGGCCGAGGAAATCGAACTTCACCAGCCCCGCTTTTTCCGCGTCCTCGTAGTCGAACTGCGTCACCGGCATTTCGGACCGCGGATCGCGATAAAGCGGCACGATCTCATCCAGCGGCCGGTCGCCGATGACCACGCCGGCGGGATGGGTGGAGGCGTGGCGGTACAGCCCTTCGATTTTCGACACGATGGAGAACAGCTGCTCGGTCGCGGGCTCCTGTTCGCGGATTTGCTGGAGTCGCGGCTCGCCTTCGATGGCTTCGTCGAGCGTGATGTGGCGGCCCGGCGGATTGGGGATGAGCTTGGCGATGCGATCGACAAGGCCCAGCGGCATCTGCAGCACGCGGCCGACGTCGCGCACCGCGGCGCGCGCCTGCAAAGAGCCCAGCGCGATGATGTGCGCCACGCGGTCTTCGCCGTATTTGTGCTGCACATAGCGCACCACCTCGTCGCGGCGCTCCTGGCAGAAATCGATGTCGAAATCCGGCATCGAGACGCGCTCGGGATTGAGGAAGCGCTCGAACACCAGGCCGAAGCGGATAGGATCGAGATTGGTGATGTCGAGCGACCAGGCGACGAGCGACGTGGCGCCGGAACCGCGCACGCCCACCGGGATGCCATGCGCGCGGGTCCATTTCATGAAATCGGAAACGATGAGGAAGTAGCCGGGGAAATGCATGCCGATGATGACATCGAGCTCGAAGTTCAGTCGGTCGCGATAGAGCCGTTCGTCCGCATGCAGACCATGCGCTTTGAGGCGACGGGTAAGCCCCTCTTCCGCCTGCGCGCGCAGCTCGTCAGCCGGCGCGCGGCCGGACTCCGGAATGAACTGCGGCAGGATGGGTGCGCGTTTCTTCGGCCGGAACGCGCAGCGGCGCGCGATCTCGATCGTGTTTTCGATGGCCTCCGGCAAATCCGCGAACTGCACCGCCATCTCTTCCGCCGTCTTGAAACGATGCTCGCGCGTCAGCCGCTTGCGGTCGTGTTGCGAGACGAACGCGCCTTCCGCGATGCACATCAGCGCGTCGTGCGCCTCGTACATGTCTGCAGCGCCGAAATGCACATCGTTGGTGGCGACCAGCGGCAGGCGCTTGGCATAGGCGAGATCGATCAGCTTTCCTTCGGCAGCCCGCTCCTCGGGCAAGCCATGGCGCTGCAATTCGACATAGAGCCGGTTGCCGAACATGGCGCTGAGCCGGTCCAGCAACGCTTCCGCCGCTTCCGGCTGGCCCTCCACGATCAGCCGGTTGAGCGGACCGCCGGGGCCGCCGGTCAGCGCGATCAATCCGTCCGTGTGCTGAGCAAGCGTCTCCGCCGTCACGTGCGGCCAGTCGCCCGGCTCGACCATGAGGTACGCGGCACTCAGCAGTTTGGTGAGATTGCGGTAGCCGGTGTCGTTCTGCACCAGCAGCGGCAGCAGCGGCGGGCGCTGGCGCACCATGGCGCCGCCGAATTGCGGGGACTCGAATTCCACCGCCAGCAAACAGCCGACGATCGGCTGGACACCGGCCTTCGCCAGCGCCTCGCTGATTTCATAGACACCGAACAGATTGTTCGTGTCGGTGACGGCGACCGCCGGCATGGCGTTGTCGATCGCGAGCGCCGCCAGCTCCGCGGGCCGGATGGCGCCCTCGAGCAGCGAATAGGCGCTCTTCACCCGGAGGTGCACGAACGAAGCCGCTTTGCGGACACCCGCCATCGCCCGATTCTCTTTCTTCTCCCATCGGCAGTATCGGCCAGCCGCGCGCGCCGGTGGTGCGGCGCATTTGCCCGATCCACAGCTTCAGGTGAGCGCCGCCGCGGCCACCTGTGCCGCCGTGAACGCCCACAAAATGAACGCCAAAAGCCCGGCGGCCGCCACCGCATCCTTCAACCACGCCATCGCTCTCTCCTTCTGATGTTCCTATACTGTTCTCATACGGAACAGAAAGGGAATGTCAGAAAACGCATGGCGGCCATGCAGATTCAGCAGGCCGAGTGGCTTGCACTTAATCGATTGGTTATTTAACTAAGCAGTTAACATGGAGCGGCTCGATCATACCTTTGCTGCTCTGGCCGACCCGACCCGCCGGGCCATCCTCGCGCGTCTTGCGCTGGGCGAAGCCACCGTGGGCGAGCTGGCACAGCCGTTCGACGTGTCCCTGCCGGCAATCTCCCGGCACCTGAAGGTGCTGGAGGCAGCGGACCTTATCCTCCGAGAAAAACGGGCGCAGCAGCGGGTGTGCCGGCTGAAGCCGGAAGCCCTGAAGACCGCCAGCGACTGGATCGAGCAGAACCGGCGGATGTGGGAGGAGCGGTTCGACCGCCTCGACGCCTACCTGCGCGAACTGCAAGGCAACGAGAAGACCGATGGCCACGGCTAGCGTCGCGATGGCGCAGGACGACCGCGGGCTGGTGATCGAACGGACGTTCGACGCGCCTCGCGCGCTGGTCTGGAAAATGTTCACCGATCCACAGCACATGGTGGCGTGGATGGGGCCGCGCGAACACCCGTCGGTGTTCCACGAGGCCGATGTGCGGCCGGGCGGCAAATGGCGCGGGCGCTTGCGCGCCGTGGATGGCAGCGGCGAACTGGGCCAAGGCGGCGAATACAAGGAAGTGCGCCAACCGGAGCGGCTCGCCTTCACCTTCACCTGGGATCAGGAGGATGGCTCACGCAGACCCGAAACGCTGGTGGAAATCGATTTCGCTGAGCGTGGCGGAAAGACGCTGATGACGTTCCGCCAAGGGGTTTTCAACACGACCTCCAACCGCGACGGCCATGGCCACGGCTGGAACAGCACGTTCGACCGGCTGGCCGATTATCTGGCAAGCACGGGAGGACAATCATGAGCGCGAGCGCCGAGCAGACGATCCACGACGAGCGCGTGCCCGCGTTCCGGCGTGCGCTCGCCGGACAACTGGGCGATTTCGAAAAGCAGAACGCCGCCTAACCAAGAAGGAGAAACTGCTATGGCTTACATTGACGGCTTTGTGATTGCTGCTCCCACCGCGAACAAGGAGAAGTTCCTCGAACACGCGCGCCACATGGACTCGATCTTCATCGAGTTCGGCGCACTTCGCGTCATGGAAGCATGGGGCGACGACGTGCCGGACGGCAAACTGACGGACTTCAAGCGCGCGGTGCAGGCAAAGGATGACGAAACGGTCGTCTTCAGTTGGGTCGAATGGCCGGACAAAGCAACCCGCGACGCAGCTATGGAGAAGTTCCGTAATGATCCGCGCATGAACGATCCAGCAAACAATCCAGCGCCGTTCGACGGCAAGCGGATGATCTTCGGCGGCTTTGTGCCTGCGCTGGAGCTGAAGAAATAGCCGGCAGAGGAGAGCAACATGGCGATCATCAACAAGATCGTTCCGTGCCTGTGGTTCGACAACCGGGCCGAAGACGCGGCGCGCTTCTACGTCTCCATCTTCAAGAACTCCTCCATCGGCACGATCAGCCACTACGGAAAGGCGGGCTACGAGATCCACGGACGCCGTGAAGGCTCTGTGATGGTCGTCTCCTTCACCCTCGACGGAACCGAACTACGGGCGCTCAACGGCGGACCCCAGTTCAAGTTCACGGAAGCCATCTCGCTGGAGATGCGCTGCGAAACGCAGGAGGAGATCGACTACTTCTGGAATAGGCTCGGCACGGCCGGCGGCGGCGAGGACGGGCCGTGCGGCTGGCTGAAGGACAAGTACGGGCTGTCGTGGCAGATCGTGCCCGCGAACATGCCGTGGCTGGAGGGCGGCGGCGAACGCTCCGACCGCGCCATGGCTGCCCTCATGCAGATGAAGAAGCTCGACATGGCCGCGCTCGAGCGCGCTTACAACGGCACTTAATCCACTTTCAAACACGACCAAGGAGAAAGATGATGAAGATCAATCCCTATCTCAACTTCAACGGCAATTGCGGCGAGGCTTTCCAGTTCTATGCGAAAGTGCTGGGCGGCAAGGACCTGCGCGTCATGACGTTCGCCGATGCGCCACCGGACATGCCGGTGCCGCCCGAGGTAAAGAACCAGGTGATGCATGCGCGCTTCAGCGTCGGCAGCGACGCCATCATGGGCTCGGACTCACCGGGCGATCGCTACAACAAGCCGCAAGGCTATGCCGTGAGCGTCCACACCGACACGCCGGAAGACGCCGAGCGCATCTTCGCTTCGCTGTCGGAAGGCGGCACCGTGGGCATGGCGATCGCCGAGACTTTCTTTGCCAAGCGCTGGGGCATGACGACCGACCGCTTCGGCACCCACTGGATGGTGATCTGCGAAAAGTCGATGTGATTCTGCCAGGGAGCTGTCGCGGTTGCGGCGCCTGATCGTTCCGCGTGCCCGGCTTCAGCCATAGCTCTTGCCGGTCGCAACCAGCGGGTTGGGTAGAGGAACGCCGCGCGGGGTGAGCGGCGAAACGCGGTAGCTCCATTCGACCACCCGCTCGATGTCGCCGCCGAACTGCCGCTGCGCGTCCGCCATCTGCTTGGCGCGAGTCTCGGCATCGAACGGCACGCCGGGGGCTTTGGAGTGCTCGCGGAAGAGAGGGCCTGCGACAGTCTCGGCGATGTGGTTTTCGCCCAAGCCCAAGCCGTAGAACGCATCCAGCTGCGGCAGAACCTCCGCCGGCTTCGCGAGAAAGGCATCGCAGTCCAGCGATGCGGCGCGGGCGGGGCCGAGGAGCCGCACCGCATTGCGAAATTCGAGAATCTGCATGTGCCAGGCGAGCGTCGCGATCTCGACATCGGACATCTGGAAGATCTCAGCCTGCGACCAAGGCAGCTGGTCGCGGACCTGCCCCACCAGATTCGAGAACAGGCGGCGCACATATTTCCGCAACGGGAGGCCGCTCTTCAGCACCGAAAGCAGGAAGCCGGGCAGATCGGAATAGAGCAGCAGCGCCTTGCCCGCCGTGAGCCGCGCGGCATCCGGCAGCAGGATGTTGGCGAAATTGCTCGGCTTGACGAGAACGCGGCTGCCGCAAGCTTCGGGGCGCGCGAGCAGCCGGAACACGATTTCCGGCAGGCGGGACACCTGCCAGCCCTGATCCAGCGAGGCGGTACGCTTGGCGTCTGCAATGGAAACCAGGACCAACGGCTCCGAAAGCGCCAGACATTTGACAGGGCGGTCCAGCGCGCGGGCGAGCAGCGTGGAGCAGCAGAACGAGGTGTGCCAGATGAAATCCAGTCGCGGCGCGAGCCCTGGGGAAAGCTCGGCCGCGACTGCCTCCAGCGCCGCCTGACGTCGCGGCAGCGAGTCCTGTTTCCAGCGGTGATCGAGAAAGGGTTGCCGGGAAAGTTCGCCGCGATCGGCATGCACGAAGGTGAGAAGCTGGCGAGGCGCGTGGAAATCTTCCGGAAACCAACGGTTGTCCCGGACGAGATCGCCGATTTCCGGATCTCGCGCAGCCGTCGCCAAGGCTCGCAGTCCCCCCAACGCTTGCATCCGCGGTTCTTCAACAGCGCCCTTCAGAAAACTGGGTGGCCGGCACGGTTGGACAAGCGCAACCGATTCAACGCCCGTCGGGCAAATCCGCATTCCTGCAAACTAGAGCGTGACTCGGGTTTTC